>JACZKS010000081.1 GCA_014859895.1 Rhodospirillales bacterium | reverse complement strand
GTTCGGTTGCCGGTTTGGCGGTGGGCTCAGGGGCATGCCGGGGCGTGCCGCACGCCGCCAGCGCAAGCGCCAGCACCGTAACTCCGGCTCGCGCCCAGCCGCGCCAACCCGCTGGCTGCCGCATCGCCTGCTCTTTTCCGGCCGGCCTAAAACTCGCGGCCGGACGGGTCGGACGACCCGCCGGAGCTCGAAGGCGCCTCGCCGCCGCCGTTCTCGGGCCAGGAGCGCAGGTCATCGACGGCCGCCTGCTCGGCCACCGTCGCGTCGGCCGGAGCGCCTTCGACGCGCAGGGCCTCGGCCTCGCCCGGAGCCAGCGCCCGCATGTCGCCGGAGATCTCGCCGCCGGCTTCGATGACGACGCGCCCGTAGCGCACCGTGCCGTGGATGCGCCCGCCGGCCCGCACGGTCAGAATCTCGCGGGCCAGCAGTTCGCCCTCGTAGAGGCCGCTGATGTCGGCCTCCTCGACGTTGGCGCTGCCCTTGAAGTAGCCGGTGGGGGTGACCTCGATGGCCCGCGCGTCGGCCAGCTCCGCCTCGACCTGGCCTTCGACGATCAGCTTGTTGCACGACGTGATCTCGCCCTTGAGGCAGATGTCTCGGCCGACCGTCAGCTTCTTGCTGTCGTCATTGGTTTTCGGGCGGTCGAACCGCCGAGGTGGCGAAACCGGCGGCTGATCGGCCGGACGCCTGGGAATCTCGTGACGGGCCGGGGGAACGGAGGCTTTGGCCGGCATATGCGATCCCTTGCGGCTGAAGGGTTTCAGCGGCGGTGTCGCCAGGTCCTGCCGGTCGCCTTCGTGGGCGGGCTTCATCGAGCCGTCGTTTTCGCTTTGCTTTTTGCGGAACATGTCAGCTGTTCCCCTCCTCGAAAAAAGAAAACCGTGGGCGACCCTACCGGCCGCCTTCCCGCGTACGGGGCCGCCAGGCCTCCACCAGATGCACCATCGCGGCGGTGCCGACGACCGGGGCGATGAGATTGATCCCCGGCAGCGTCAGCAGGAACGCGATGACGACGCCTGCCAGGAAAACGCGAATTCCATGGGCCTTGCGGAGACCTTCCGCCGCTTTGCCGTCCATCCGGCGCAAGGCGGCCAGCTCGCAGTACTCACGCCCCAGAAGGTACCCGTTCAGGCCATAGAAGACCAGAAGGTTTATCCCCGGAAACAGATAAAGCGGCAAGGCCAGAATGTTGAGAACCAGCATGGCGGCCACCAGCTTGCCGGCTGTGACCAGGCTCTCGACGAAGCCGATCGGCCGGGCGGGGGTCAGTCCCGGATAGTGGCGGGCCTCCACCGCCGCGGCGATGCGATCGAGGAAGAGGCCGATCAGCGCGCTCGCCACCGCCGGGAATAGCAGCCAGGTCAGGGCCAGGGTGGCCAGTGCCCCCAGCCCGTCGACGACACCTTCCAGCCACCAGATGTTGAACAGCACGGTATGACCGAGCGTCCAGCCAACCAGGGCGAAGAGAAGGCCGAACGCCAAAATCGCCCCGCCCAGGCAGGCCAGCACCAGCCGCCGGATGGGGGCATCCGACAGTTGGCCGAAAGCCTTGGCGAAGGCGGAGAGCATGGACAGGCGGGCCCTTTCTGGCGGTGGATGGCTGCGGGCGGCCTGTTTAGCCCCGCCGCCCGGCCGCCGCAAGAGGGTCGGCTATCCCCTGCCGATGAACGGCATCTTGGTGGCCATGATGGTCATGAACTGGACGTTGGTTTCGAGCGGCAGCGCCGCCATCTGCACCACCGCCTGGCCGACAAGCTCGACCGCCATGCGCGGTTCCGGCGCCATGGTGCCGTTGGCCTGGGGCACGCCTTCGGACATGCGCGTCGTCATCGGCGTCACCGCGTTGCCGATGTCGATCTGGCCGCAGGCGATGTCGAAGGGGCGGCCGTCCAGAGAAATGGTCTTGGTCAGCCCGGTGATGGCGTGCTTGGAAGCCGTATAGGGGGCCGAGCCGGGCCGCGGCACATGGGCCGAGATGGAGCCGTTGTTGATGATCCGCCCACCCATCGGCCGCTGGTCGCGCATCATGGCAAACGCCACCCGGGCGCACAGGAAGGCGCCGTTGAGGTTGACGTCGATCACCCCTTTCCACTGCTCCCAGGTGAGGTCGCCGAACGAGGTGGCCGGGGTGCCGGTGCCGGCGTTGTTGAACAGAAGATCGAGGCGGCCGAACGCGTCCTTGGTTTTGGCGAACAGGGCATCGACCGATTTCGGATCGGAAACGTCGGTCGGCACCGCCAGGCCGTGCTTGGCCTGCGGGCCGGCCATGGCCAGCGTCTCGGCCAGGGCGTCCTGGCGTCTTCCGGCCAGCACCACGGCGTAGCCGTCCTTGAAAAGCGCCAGGGCGACGGCGCGGCCAATGCCGGAACCGGCGCCGGTGACAATGGCGATCCGCGGTGTCCCGCTCATGGGTATCTCCCTCTCTCTCCCGATGAAACGCCAAGACATGTACGGGGCCGGCGGTCGTTTGTCCACCCGGCAAGGGATTCGCGAATCGGCTGACCCTTGCCCCGGCCGGCAAGGTGACTATACTGCGCGCCGCCGCCGCCGGGACACCGGGCCCGGGCCGCGGCCCCCATTTTCCTGTCCGGCCGAACCAGAAGGCGCCACGTCCTTGAACCTGCGCAACATCGCCATCATCGCTCACGTCGACCACGGCAAGACCACGCTGGTCGACGGCCTGCTCCGCCAGGGCGGCTCGTTCCACGCCAAGCAGCACGTGGCCGAGCGGGCCATGGACAGCATGGATCAGGAGCGCGAACGCGGCATCACCATCCTGTCGAAATGCACCTCCATCGAATGGCACGGTCACCGCATCAACGTGGTCGACACCCCCGGCCATGCCGATTTCGGCGGCGAGGTGGAGCGCATCCTCAACATGGTCGACGGTGTGCTGCTGCTGGTCGACGCCGCCGAAGGGCCGATGCCGCAGACCAAATTCGTCACCGCCAAGGCGCTGAAACTGGGCTTGCGGCCCATCGTCGTCATCAACAAGGTGGACCGCCCGGATTCGCGGACCGAACAGGTCCACGAGGAGGTGTTCGACCTGTTCATCGCGCTGGAGGCCAAGGAAAAGCAGCTCGACTTCCCGGTGATCTATGCCTCGGCCAAGGAAGGCTGGGCCAGCCTGACGCTGGGGGAAAAGGGCGCCGACCTGACGCCGCTGCTCCATCTCATCGTCGACCACGTGCCGCCGCCCGAGGCCGAACCCAACGGCCCCTTCCAGATGCTGGCCTCGACGCTGGAATACGATCCCTTCCTGGGGCGCGTGCTGACCGGGCGCATCCACGCCGGCTCGATCAGCCCCAACGTCACGGTCAAGGCGCTGCACCCGGACGGCCGGGTGGTCGAGCAGGGCCGGCTCAGCAAGGTGCTGGTGTTCCGAGGCCTGAAGCGCATCGGCGTCGAGAAGGCCGAGGCCGGCGACATCGTGGCGCTGGCCGGGCTCGGCAAGGCGACGGTGGCCGACACCATCTGCGACGCCGCCGTCACCGAGCCGATCGGCGCCACCCCGGTCGACCCGCCGACGCTCTCCATGACCTTTTCCATCAACGATTCGCCTTACGCCGGCCAGGACGGCGACAAGGTGACGTCGCGCATGATCAGGGACCGCCTGGTCCGCGAGGCAGAGGGCAACGTCGCCATCCGCGTCACCGAGACGGCCGACAAGGACGCTTTCGAGGTGGCCGGGCGCGGCGAATTGCAGCTGGGCGTGCTGATCGAGACGCTCAGGCGCGAGGGCTACGAGCTATCCATCAGCCGGCCACGCGTGCTCTATCGCAAGGACCCCGAGACCGGGGCGCGGCTGGAACCCATCGAGGAGGTGCAGGTCGACGTCGACGAAGCCTTCGCCGGCATCGTCGTCGAGGCCCTATCCGTGCGCAAGGCCGAGATGACCGAGATGCGCCCGTCGGGCGGCGGCAAGACCCGGCTTACCTTCCTGGCGCCGTCGCGCGGCCTGATCGGCTATTACGGCGAGTTCATGACCGAGACGCGCGGCACCGGCGTGCTCAACCGCATGTTCCACGGCTATGCCCCCTACAAGGGGCCGGTGCCGGCCCGCCGCGTCGGCGTCCTGGTGTCGAGCGCCACCGGCACCGCCGTGACCTACGCCCTGGGTGGGCTGGAGGGGCGCGGGCCGCTGTTCGTCGAGCCGGGCACCAAGGTCTACGAGGGGATGATCGTCGGCGAGCACACCCGCGAGAACGACCTCATCGTCAATCCGCTCAAGACCAAGCACCTGACCAACATCCGCGCCGCCGGCAAGGACGACGCCATCCGCCTGTCGCCGCCCAAGAGGCTGGCGCTGGAACAGGCGGTCGCCTACATCGCCGAGGATGAACTTGTGGAAGTGACGCCGAAATTCATCCGCCTGCGCAAACGCCACCTCGATCCCCACGCCCGCAAGAAGGCCGAACGGGCGGCCGAGGAATAGGAGCAGCCGCCAGCCTTTCTTTCGCCACGGATGAAGCTGATGGACACGAATGATCGCTTGGCCGCAGAGGTTCGTTTCGTAGCCGTGATATGGTGGCGGCCATGAAGACCTGGCGGGAATCGATTGCCGTCTATGCCGATCGGCGCATTCTCGTGGTGCTGTTGCTCGGATTTTCGTCGGGCCTGCCGCTCGCGCTGACCGGCTCGACGCTGTCGGTATGGCTGACCGAGGACGGCGTCTCGCTGGCTGCCGTCGGCTTGTTCGCCATGGTCGGAGTGCCCTATAGCTTTAAGTTCCTGTGGGCCCCCCTGGTCGACCGCGCGCCGGTGCCGCTGATGACCCGGCTGTTCGGGCGCCGCCGCGGCTGGGCGCTGACCACCCAGGGGGCGCTGATCGTCGCCCTGCTGGCCTTGGGCGCCAGCGACCCGGCGGGAGACCCCTGGACGGTGGCGGCGCTGGCCCTCGTCGTCGCCTTCTGCTCGGCCAGCCAGGACATCGTGATCGACGCCTATCGGGTCGAGATCCTTGAGGAAAGCCAGTACGGGGCGGGTGCCGCGGCGGTGCAGTTCGGCTACCGCGCCGCCATGCTGGTGTCGGGGGCCGGCGCCCTGCTGCTGGCCGAGATCCTGGCGTGGTTCTGGGTCTACGCGGTCATGGCCGGCATGGTCGGCCTCGGGGCCGTGGTCATCCTTGCCAGCCGCGAGCCGGACGTCCCCATTCAGGCGGCGAAGCCGGCGCCCCGCGGCGCGGTGGCATGGATACAGGACGCCTTCGTCGGTCCCTTCGCCGACATGCTAAGGCGCCACGGCTGGACGGTGGCGGTAATCCTCGCCTTCGTCGTGCTCTACAAGCTGGGCGACGCCATGGCCGGCGTCATGGCCAACCCATTCTACATCAAGATCGGATTCACCAAGGCCGACATCGCCGAGATCTCCAAGCTCTACGGTTTCATCGCCACCATTGCTGGCACCGCCATGGGCGGCGTCCTGGTGGCGCGCATCGGCATCGCCCGCAGCCTGCTGGTCTGCGGCGTCCTGCAGGCGGTTTCCAACCTGATGTTCGCCTGGCAGGCCTACGTCGGCGCCGACCGACTGTGGCTGACCGCCACCATCGCCATAGAGAACGTCTCGGGCGGCATGGGTTCGGCGGCCTTCGTCGCCTACATCTCGGCCTTGTGCAGCCTTGCCTATACCGGCACTCAATACGCGCTGCTGTCCAGCGTCGCCGCCCTCGGCCGCACCGTGCTGGCGGCGCAGGGGGGATACCTGGTGGAGGCGGTCGGCTGGATCGACTTCTTCCTGCTGTCCACCGTCGCCGCCCTGCCCGGCCTCGCGCTGCTTTTGTGGATGATGCGCCGCTTCCCGCCGGAGCGCGCGGCGGCGGCCGCCGCCGCCGACTGAGCCGAATGGAGAAGGCCATGGACCCATGCATGGGCGTGATCGAGGCCGACATCACGACCCTTGAGGTCGACGCCATCGTCAATGCCGCGAACGAGTCACTCCTGGGCGGCGGCGGTGTGGACGGCGCCATCCATCGCGCGGCCGGCCCCGGCCTGCTGGCCGAATGCCGCACCCTTGGCGGGTGCAGGACGGGCGAGGCCAAGATCACCGGCGGCTACGACCTCAAGGCCAAACACGTCATCCACACGGTGGGCCCGGTGTGGCACGGCGGCGGACGGGGCGAGGACGCCCTGCTTCAAAGCTGTTATCGCCGGTCGCTGGAGATCGTCGTTGCTCACGGCCTGAAAAGCATCGCCTTTCCGGCCATCAGCACCGGCGTCTACCGTTTTCCGGCCGAGCGGGCGGCGCGCCTCGCGGTCGGGACGGTGGCGGCCTTCCTTGCCGGCGACGGGACGCTGGAAAAGGTGATCTTCTGCTGCTTTGGCGCCGAATCGGCGGCCTTGCATCGCGCCGCACTGGCCGATCTGGGTTAGAACAGAACCGCCCGGCCCCAAGCGAGGAGGACGAAAAGAAGGGCGGCCAGCGCCGCCGCCAGCGGCACCGTCACCACCCAGGCGGCGACGATCGTGCCCAAATGCTTGCGGCGCACCAGCTTGAGCTTCTTCTTTTTCTTCTTCTTGCCGGCCGCCGCCGCATCCTTGTCGGGAGCCTTCTCGGTGGCCGCCGACGCGCTGGCGGTTGCCGCCTTCTCTTCGGCCCAGCGCATGCGCCGGCGGTTGTGCAGGACCTCCCTTAAAAAGCCGACCCCGAAGACGCCGCCCACCGCGATGTGGGTGGAACTGACCGGCAGCCCGAGGGCCGAGGCGATGAGGACCGTGATCGCCGCCGACAGCGCCACGCAGAAGGCCCGGATCGGGTTGAGCTTGGTGATCTTCTCGCCGACGGTGCGGATGAGGCGCGGCCCGAACAGCACGAGACCGATCGAAATGCCGATCGCGCCGATGACCAGCACCCAGTAGGGCACCTTGACCTGGGCGGCGATGCCCCCCGAGGACAGGGCATCGACGATGGCGGCGAGCGGTCCCACCGCGTTGGCGACGTCATTGGCGCCGTGGGCGAAGGACAGCAATGCGGCGGCACAGATGAGTGGAGCGGAGAACAGGCCGTGCACGGCCTTCTTGCGGTTCTCCAATCCGGCCGACTGACGGGCGATGAGGGGGCGCGTGACCAGCCAGGCGATGACGAAGACGGCGAGGGAGATCCCCGCCACCGTCACGGCCGACGGCTTCCAGACCTGGCTTAAGCCCTTGAGCAGGACGTAGGCGCCGAAGGTGGCGGCCATGACGCCGACCAGCAACGGAACCCAGCGGCGGGCCGCGGCGATGCGGTCTTCCTTGAAGATGATGGTGTGGCGGATGAAGGACAGGAACAGTGCCGCCACGGCGCCGCCCATCGCGGGCGAGATCACCCAGCTTAAGGCGATCGCCCCCATGGTCGGCCAGTTGACGGCGGCCATCCCGCTGGCGGCGATGCCGGCCCCCATGACGCCGCCGACGATGGCGTGCGTCGTGGACACCGGGGCGCCGATATAGGTGGCGAGGTTGAGCCACAGGGCGGCGGCCAAGAGCGCCGCCATCATGGCGGTGACGAAGACGCCGGCATCGGCCATCGGTTCGGGGTCGACAATGCCCTTGGCGATGGTCGCCACCACGTCGCCGCCGGCCAGGGTGGCTCCCGCCGTCTCGAAGATGGCGGCGATGACCAGCGCGCCGACCATGGTGACGGCCCGGGCGCCGACCGCCGGCCCCATGTTGTTGGCGACGTCGTTGGCGCCGATGTTGAGCGCCATGTAGCCGCCAATGACTCCGGCGGCGACGATGACCGCGGCGGCCCCGCCGTGGCCGCCGCCGACCACCGCGGTGAAGGCGACGACGGCCAGCAGGAAGGCGCCGGCCAGGCCGATGCGGACGGCGACATGCCCTTCGCTGCCGGCGGCGCGCCTCAGGCGTGAGACATGGCGGACGGTACTTTCAACCGCCGGCCATTGTGACCAAAACGGGGGCTTCCCGACGGCGGGAGGGGGTGGAGCAGGCGGGATGGCAGATCCTCTGATGTCAAGGGTCCAGGGCGCCCTGAGTAAGCGGGCCCCCGGCCGAAGACAACAGTTTTGTGACGGATTTGTTGCGGTTTTTCGACAGGCGGCCATGAAAAGACCCCGGCGCGGGAGCGCCGGGGTCCAATGGTCGGCCGGGGCGGTGGCCTACGCGTCGTGGGCCGCCATCGCCGCCATGTTGACGATGTCATTCACGGTGGCGCCCTGCGGCAGGATCTGCACCGGCTTCGACAGGCCGATGAGGATCGGCCCGATCACCGTGCCGCCGCCCAGCTCGTGCATCAGGCGGGTGGAGGCGTGGGCCGAATGTAGGCCGGGCATGATCAGCACGTTGGCCGGACCCGACAGGCGGCAGAACGGATAGAGCCGCATCAGTTCGGCGTTCAACGCCACGTCGGCGCCCATCTCGCCGTCGTACTCGAAGTCCACCTTGCGCGAATCGAGCACCGCCACGGCGTCGCGCACGATTTGCGAACGGTCGATATCGGGATTGCCGAAGTTGGAGAACGAGATCAGCGCCACCCGCGGGTCGTGCCCGAAGCGTCGGGCCGCCGCCGCCGTCTGCACGGCGAAGTCGGCCAGTTGCTCGGACGTCGGCAGCTCGTGGACCGCGGTGTCGGCCAGGAACAGCGTGCGGTTCCTGGCCAGCAGCAGGGTGAGGCCGAGGACCTCGCCGCCCGCCTTGGGGTCGAGGACGCTGCGGATTTCGGCAAGCGCCCCGTAGTAGTTGCGGGTCAGTCCGGTGACCATGGCGTCGGCGTCGCCCATCGCCACCATGCAGGCGCCGAAGATGTTGCGGTCCTGGTTGACCATGCGCTGGCAGTCGCGATAGAGGGCACCCCGGCGCTGCAGGCGGTCGTACAGGAAGTCGGTGTAGGCCTTGTTGGCCGAGCTCACGCGCGCGTTGTGGGTTTCCAGGGCCTCGTCGGAGCTGAGCCCCATGCGCTCCATGGTCTGCTTGACCCGTTCCTCGCGGCCGATCAGCACCGGCGTGCCGTAGCCGGCGGCGCGGAAGGCCAGCGCGGCGCGCACGCTCTTCTCCTCCTCTCCCTCGGCGAACACCACGCGGCGCGGCTTGGCGCGCACCTGCTCGAAGATCAGGTTGAGGCTGGCCACCGTCGGATCGAGGCGCGAGCGCAGCTCGGTGCGATAGGCGTCCATGTCGACGATCGGCCGCCGGGCGACGCCGGAATCCATCGCCGCCTTGGCCACCGCCGCCGGGATGTATTCGATGAGCCGGGGATCGAACGGCGACGGGATGATGTATTCGGAGCCATAGCGCAGCTCGCGCGAATAGGCGGCGTTGACCTCGTCGGGCACGTCCTCGCGGGCCAGTTCGGCGAGCGCGTGGGCGGCGGCCAGCTTCATCTCGTCGTTGATGGTGCTGGCCCGGACGTCGAGCGCGCCTCTGAAGATGTAGGGGAAGCCCAGCACGTTGTTGACTTGGTTGGGATAGTCCGAGCGTCCCGTCGCCATGATGCAGTCGGGGCGCACCGCCTTGGCTTCCTCGGGCGTGATCTCGGGGTCGGGATTGGCCATCGCGAAGATGATCGGCTTCGCGGCCATCTTCTTGACCATCTCCTGGGTCACCGCGCCCTTGGCCGACAGGCCGACGAAAACGTCGGCGCCCTCCATCGCCTCGACCAGGGTGCGCGCCTTGGTCTTGTTGGCGTGGGCCGATTTCCACTGGTTCATGCCCTCGGTGCGGCCCTGGTAGATGACGCCCTTGGTGTCGCACATGATGACGTTCTCGTGGCGCACGCCCAGCATCTTGAAGAGATTCGTGCAGGCCACCGCCGACGCCCCGGCGCCGTTGACCACCAGGCGGACCTCGGCGATGTCCTTGCCGGTCAGATGAAGGGCGTTGATCAGGCCGGCCGACGAGATGATGGCGGTGCCGTGCTGGTCGTCATGGAAGACCGGGATGTCCATTAACTCGCGCAGGCGCTCCTCGATGATGAAGCACTCGGGCGCCTTGATGTCCTCGAGGTTGATGCCGCCGAAAGCGGGGCCGAGGTAGCGCACACAGTTGACGAACTCGTCGACGTTCTCGGTATCGACCTCGAGGTCGATGCCGTCGACATCGGCGAACCGCTTGAACAGGACCCCCTTGCCTTCCATCACCGGCTTGCCGGCCAGCGCCCCCAGGTTACCGAGGCCCAAGACCGCCGTGCCGTTGGAGATGACGGCCACGAAGTTGCCCTTGGCGGTGTAGTCGTAGGCGAGCGAGGGATCGCGCTGGATTTCCAGACAGGGCGCGGCGACGCCGGGCGAATAAAGGAGCGAGAGGTCGCGCTGGGTGGTCAGCGGCTTGGTGGCGCGGATTTCGATCTTTCCCGGACGGCCCGACGCGTGAACGACGAGCGCCTCCCGTTGCAGATCCTGCCTGGCTTTAGCGTCCATGATTTGCATCTCCCGGAACCAGTGTTGCACGTTGGTTACGTACGTTTCACGATTTGGGGCAGATGGGCTGCCGATACCTCCTGGAAAGGCGAGACCCCGGCAACGCCAAGCGTCGCCGGGGTCCCATCCCGTAGTCAGTCGAGAACCAGAATGTGCGTTTTAGCGCGCATCCTAGACACTGTGCGGTTTACGTACGGAGTCCAACCGGGCCCGCAATTCGAGCCGGTAGGCGTCCATGTTCTGGATGGGCTTCTGGGCGACGCCGGTGTCGGCGGCGGCCTGGGCCACGGCCGGCGGCACGATCTCGATCAGGCGCGGATCGAACGGTGTCGGGATGATGTAATTCGGGCCGAAGCTGAGCTTCTCGCCATAGGCCTTGCTTACTTCCTCCGGCACCGGCTCGCGGGCGAGCTGGGCCAGGGCGTGGGCCGCGGCCAGCTTCATCTCGTCGTTGATGGTGCTGGCGCGGACGTCAAGCGCGCCGCGGAAGATGTAGGGGAAGCCCAGAACGTTGTTGATCTGGTTCGGGTAGTCCGAACGGCCGGTGGCGGTGATCGCATCCGGGCACACGGCAATGGCGTCTTCCGGGGTGATTTCCGGATCGGGATTGGCCATCGCGAAGATGATCGGCTTGGCCGCCATCGACTTGACCATGTC
This sequence comes from Rhodospirillales bacterium, assembly GCA_014859895.1. Classification (GTDB taxonomy): domain Bacteria; phylum Pseudomonadota; class Alphaproteobacteria; order Rhodospirillales; family Shumkoniaceae; genus Shumkonia. The sequence goes on along the minus strand of JACZKS010000081.1, from coordinate 15,797 downwards.
CTGGGTGACTGCGCCCTTGACCGACAGGCCGACGAAAACATCGGCGCCGACCATGGCTTCCGCCAGGGTGCGATGCGCGGTCTTGACCGCGTGGATGGCCTTCCACTCGTTCATGCCCTCGGTGCGGCCTTCATACACGACGCCCTTGGAGTCGCACATGATGACGTTCTCGTTCTTGACGCCGAGCAGCTTGAACAGCGAGGTGCACGAAATGGCCGCGGCGCCGGCGCCGTTGACCACGATCTTGACGGTTTCCAGCTTGCGGCCGGTCAGGTGGCAGGCGTTGATCAGGCCGGCGGCCGAAATGATGGCGGTGCCGTGCTGGTCATCGTGGAACACCGGAATCGGCATCAGCTTGCGCAGCCGCTGCTCGATCGTGAAGCATTCGGGCGCCTTGATGTCTTCGAGGTTGATGCCGCCGAAGGTCGGGGCCAGCAGCTTGGTGGCGAGGATCAGTTCCTCGGTGTCGGTGCTGTCCAGCTCGATGTCGACGCCGTCGATGTCGGCGAAGCGCTTGAACAGCACGGCCTTGCCTTCCATCACCGGCTTGCTGGCCAGCGCGCCGAGGTTGCCGAGGCCCAGCACCGCCGTGCCGTTGGAAACAACGGCCACGCGGTTGCCTTTCGCCGTGTACTTGTAGGCGAGCGAGGGGTCGCGGGCGATGGCGAGGCAGGGGGCGGCGACGCCGGGGGAATAGAGCAGCGCCAGCTCGTGCTGGTTGGTCAGCTGCTTGGTGGCCTGCAGGGCGACTTTGCCGGGCCGCCCGGAGGCGTGGAGCTCCAGCGCCTCTTCACTCAGATCGCGTTTGATTACCTTGTTCATCTCTATTTATCTTTCTTGGTCTTTCCGGACGTTCGGAGAAGTTTACATTGAAGACTGGGCGTGAGTATGCACGTTGGTGGCGCCGCATTCCTCAAGGATGGTGGCGGAAATGGATTCTTTTTCGCCATGTGGAATTTGTACCCAAAGAATCACGCTGCCGGCGTCCAACGCGCGAGCGAAGTCGTCGGTATGGGGCGAAGAAGTGACTTTGTCCAGCACCTCCTTGACGGCCAAGCCGCCCACGGTAGCCCCGAGAAGCCCGGCGATCAGCGCCGCCACCGGGCCGCCGGCCAGGAAAATGGCGCCCGACGCGACCAGTGGAATCTCGTACTTCATATCGCCGACCAGGGCGGTGATGGCGTCATTCCACGTCTTGGAAGGCTTGCCGGCGGCATCGAGGGATTCGTGGGAGGCCAGCACGCTCAGGTCGCGCCGGTCGTAGCCGGCGGCGAGCAGGGCGCGGATGGCGGCCTCGAACTGTTCGCGATCGGCGAAGACCCCGACGACCTCCCGTTTCGGCGAGTCGGATGGGTTGTTTTGGTTCATTCGCCCCTCCATGCCGCGTGGTGTCCGGGAACGCCTCCATTTTGCCCCAAGCGCCTGCCGAATCATAGCCCCAAGCCCGGACGCCATGGTATGGTTCCCCGCCTTCTCACCGATCGATCCCGGACCCGCAATCGGAACCGCCCGTGACGTCACCGAGCGCCATCCCCAGTCGCCCCGCCCCCGTCGAGGCCGCCGATCCGGTGGCGGCCGAGCGCGCCTCGCCGATGATGAGCCAGTACCTGGCGATCAAGCGCGACTACCCGGACTGCTTGTTGTTCTATCGCATGGGCGACTTCTACGAGTTGTTCTTCGAGGACGCCGCCAAGGCGTCGGCCGCACTCGACATCACGCTGACCAAGCGCGGCAAGCACCTGGGGAACGACATCCCGATGTGCGGGGTGCCGGTGCACAGCCACGAAGCCTATCTGGTGCGGCTCATCCGCAAGGGCTTCAGGGTCGCCGTCTGCGAGCAGATCGAGGACCCGGCCGAGGCCAGGAAGCGCGGCGGCAAGGCGGTGGTGCGCCGTGACGTCACCCGCGTGGTCACCGCCGGCACGCTGACCGAGGACACGCTCCTGGACGCGCGGCGCCACAATTTCCTGGCGGCCTGCGCCGAGACGGCCGGTGGCCTTGGCCTGGCCTGGGTCGACGTGTCGACCGGCGATTTCTTCATGCAGCCCATCGAGGCGCGCAATCTGGCGGCCGCCCTGGCCCGACTCGACGCCGGAGAGATCCTGGTCGCCGACCGCCTGATGGAGCACGACGGCCTTGCGGCCATCTGGCGCGACTGGCGCGACCGCCTGACCCCGCTGCCGGCCAGCCGCTTCGACAGCGAAAACGGCCGACGGCGCCTGCAGGGGCTGTACGCGGTCGGCACGCTGGATGCCTTCGGCGCCTTCGGGCGGCCGGAACTGGCGGCCGGCGGCGCGCTCGTCGACTACATCGAGTTGACCCAGAAGGGGCGGCTGCCCCGCCTGGCGCCGCCCCGGCGGTTGGGCGGCGGCGACGTCATGGAAATCGACGCCGCCACCCGGCGCAACCTCGAACTCGCCCAAACCCTGACCGGCACGCGGCGCGGCAGCCTATTGGGCGCCATCGACGGCACCGTCACCGGGGCCGGCGCCCGCCTGTTGGCGGCCCGCTTGGCGGCGCCGCTGACCGAGATTTCCGCCATCGATGGAAGGCTCGACGCCGTGCAGTTCTTCGTCGAGGACGGCCAGAGGCGCGACGGCCTGATCGCCAGACTCGCCCGCTGCCCGGACGTCGAGCGGGCGCTGTCGCGCCTGACCTTGGGGCGCGGCGGGCCGCGCGACTTGGCGGCGGCACGCGACGGGCTTGGCGAGGCCGGCGCCATCCACGACGCGCTTAAGACGGTCAGCCTGGCCGGCATGCCGGCCGCCATTGCCGCCGCCATCGCCGCTCTTGACGGCCATGGCGACTTGGTGGCCCGCCTGGCCGAGGCGCTGGCGCCCGAGGCGCCGCCGAGTTCCCGCGACGGCGGCTTCATCGCCGCCGGCTTCTCGCCGGAGCTCGACGACCTGCGCACGCTGCGCGACGAAAGCCGCAAGCTGATCGCCGCCCTGCAAGATCGTTACGCTAAAGAAACTAATCTGCCTTCGTTGAAGATTCGCCACAACAACCTGCTTGGCTATTACGTCGAAATCCAGGCCCGCTATGCCGACCGCCTGCCCACCGGGGAAGGCGCTCCGTTCATCCATCGCCAGACCATGGCCAACGCCATGCGCTTCACGACGGTCGAGTTGGGCAACCTCGAAGGGCGCATCGCCAGGGCGGCGGATCAGAGTCTGGCCCTGGAGTTGCGTCTGTTCGAAGAGCTGGCCGGAGAGATCACGGCAAGGGCCGAGGCGGTGGCCGCGGCGGCCCGCGCGCTGGCCGAACTCGACGTCGCCACGGCGCTGGCCCGTCTGGCCGTCGAGCGGCGCTTCTGCCGCCCCGTGCTGGACGATAGTTTCGATATCGAAATTAAAGCCGGGCGTCATCCGGTGGTGGAGGCGGCGCTGGCCGACGAGCAGGCCGGCGGCTTCGTCGCCAACGACTGCCGGCTTGGCGATGGCGACCGCTTGTGGCTGCTGACCGGCCCCAACATGGCCGGCAAGAGCACGTTCCTGCGGCAGACCGCGTTGATCGCGGTGCTGGCCCAGATGGGCGCCTACGTGCCGGCCGAGTCGTGCCGGCTGGGCGTCGTCGATCGCCTGTTCTCGCGGGTCGGCGCCGCCGACGACCTGGCGCGCGGCCGCTCGACCTTCATGGTCGAGATGGTGGAAACCGCCGCCATCCTCAACCAGGCCGGGCCGCGCGCGCTGGTCATCTTGGACGAGATCGGGCGGGGAACCGCCACCTTCGACGGCCTGTCCATCGCCTGGGCGGTGGTCGAGCACCTGCACGCGGAGAACCGCTGCCGCACGCTTTTCGCCACCCATTACCACGAGCTGACGGCACTCGCCGCCAAGTTGCCGGCCCTGGCCTGCCACACCATGCGGGTCAAGGAATGGAAGGGCGACGTCATCTTCCTGCACGAGGTGGCGCCCGGCGCCGCCGACCGCTCCTACGGCATTCATGTCGGCCGTCTGGCCGGATTGCCCGAGGCCGTCATCAAGCGGGCCGAGCAGATCCTCTCGACGCTCGAGAAGGGCAACCAGGCCTCGGCGCTGACCCGGCTCGCCGACGACCTGCCGCTGTTCGCCGCGGCGCCGAAGGCCGGGCCGGCTTTGGCCAAGCCCTCGGCCGTGGAAGCCGCGCTGGCCGATCTCCATCCCGACGGCTTGTCCCCGCGCGAGGCGCTGGAGCTCATCTATCAGCTCAAGGGCCTGCTCGACGACGGGCGCGGACGGTGACGAACGTATTTCGGGGACACTATACTTAATTTGCAACGAATGGTGTCGCTTGTGTGCGATGGGCGGTGAAATCGAATTAAGTATGGTGTCCCCGAAATAGACGCCGGCGGCGGCGCGTGAAGGCCCTGGGCGGATTGATCGCGGCGCTTTATATAGAGGGGCATCGGATGCCGGCGCGACGGCCGGCCGGCCTTACCGGAAGCCACCCACGCCAATGACCAAGCGGCTCGACATCATCGACCGGCAAGCTCTGGACGCCCAGCTCGGCGAACTGGCGTCGTGGTCGGGGGTCGCCGGCAAGGCGCGCGGCAGGATGCTGGAAATCCTCAAGGAAGCGCTGGCCGCCGGCCGCGCCACCATCCGCACCGCCTTCGAAAGCGAGCGCCTGCCCGGTGACGACGTGGTGGTCGCCATTGCCGAGTTGATGGACGACTTGATCGGGGCCCTTTACGACTTCACCGTCAATTACGTCTACCCGGTGGCCAACCCGACCCGCGGCGAACAGATCGCGGTGGCCGCCACCGGCGGCTACGGGCGCGGCGAGCTGGCTCCCTTCTCGGACATCGACCTGATGTTCCTGATGCCCTACAAGCGCACCGCCTATGCCGAGCAGATCGCCGAATACATGCTCTACACGCTGTGGGATCTGGGCCTCAAGGTCGGCCATGCGACGCGTTCCGTCGAAGACTGCGTGCGCCTGGCCAAGGGCGATCTGACGATTCGCACCAGCCTGCTTGATTCGCGCTTTCTGTGGGGCGACAAGGCCCTGTTCGCCCGCTTCGAGAAAAGCTTCCACGCCGAGGTGGTGGCGCCCTTTGGCGCCGCCTTCGTCGAGGAGAAGCTGTCCGAGCGCGATGCCCGCCACGATCGCATGGGCGACAGCCGCTACGTGCTGGAACCCAACGTCAAGGAGGGCAAGGGCGGCCTCAGGGATCTCCAGACGCTGTTCTGGATCGCCAAGTTTCTTTATGGCGTCGATCACGTGCGCGATCTGGTCAAGCGGGGCGCGCTGACCTCGGAGGACGCCCAGCGCTTCCGCAAGGCGCGCAATTTCCTGTGGACGGTACGCTGCCACCTCCACTACCTGGCCGGCCGGCCCGAGGAGCGCGTGGCCTTCAACATCCAGAGCGCCATCGCCCAACGCATGGGCTATGCCGACCGCGCCGGGGCCAGGGGTGTCGAGCGCTTCATGAAGCATTACTTCCTGGTCGCCAAGGACGTCGGCGACCTGACGCGCGTCCTGTGCGCGGTGTGGGAGGACGAGCACAAGAAGAAGCGCCGCCGCTTCCGCCTGCTCGCCGGCTTGCGCATCGGCCGCCGCTCGCCCGACGGCTTCGAGGCCGACGGCGACCGCCTGACGGTAACCGACGATGGCGCCTTCAAGCGCGATCCGGTCAAACTGATCCGGCTGTTCCACGAGGCGCAGCGCGGCAGCCTCGACATCCATCCCAAGGCCTTGAGGCTGGTCACCCAGAATCTTGGCCTGATCGACGCCAAGCTCCGCGCCGACCCCGAGGCCAACCGGCTGTTCATGGAGATGCTCACCGAGGGCCGCGACCCCGAGACCGCGCTAAAGCGTCTGAACGAGGCTGGCGTCTTCGGTCGCTTCATCCCCGACTTCGGCCGCGTCGTCGCCCAGATGCAGTACGACATGTACCATGTCTATACGGTCGACGAGCACACCATCCGGGCGATCGGCATTCTGAAGGCCATCGAGAAGGGCGAACTCATCCATTTGCACCCGGTTGCCTCCTCGGTCATCGGCGAGGTGCAGGCGCGCCGGGCGCTCTACGTGGCGCTGCTGCTGCACGATCTCGCCAAGGGCCGCGGCGGCGATCATTCCGAAACCGGCGCCCGCATCGCCCGCAAGCTGGGTCCGCGCCTCGGGCTCGATGCCTGGGAGACGGAAACCGCCTCCTGGCTGATCCTTCAGCACCTGACCATGAGCCGCACCGCCTTCAAGCGCGACATCGACGATCCGAAGACGGTGGCCGATTTCGTCGAGGTCGTGCAGTCGCCCGAACGCCTGCGCATGCTGCTGGTGCTGACCGTGGCCGACATCCGCGCCGTCGGCCCCGATGTCTGGAACGGCTGGAAGGCCACGCTGCTGCGCGAGCTCTACTACCGGGCCGCCGAATTGATGACCGGCGGCCTGCCGACCGAACGGCGTGGCGCCCGCGTCGAGGAGGCCAAGGCCGCGTTGGCCGCCCGCCTCACCGACTGGAGCGCGGCCGAGATCGCCGAGCATCTGGCGCGCGGCTATTCCGGCTATTGGCTGGCCTTCGACATCGACGCCCAGCTCCACCACGCCCGCATGATCCGCTCCGCCGAGGCTGAAGGCCGCAGCCTGCACATCGAGACGCGAATCGACGCCGGGCGCGACGTCACCGAGATCATCATCTACGCCCCCGATCACGCCGGCTTGTTTTCGCAGATCGCCGGGGCCATGGCGCTTTCCGGAGCCTCCATCGTCGATGCCAAGATCGTGACGCTGACCAATGGCATGGCGCTCGATACCTTCGGCATCCAGGACTCCAAAGGCGGCCCCTTCAGCGAGCCCAGGGCCTTGAAGACCTTGCAGGCGCGCATCGCCGAGGCCATTTCGGGGCGCCTCTATCTCGCCCGCGAACTGGAAGCGCAGCGGACCTCGGGCCTGCCCAGCCGCACCCGGGTGTTCACCGTGGCGCCGCATGTCGTCATCGACAACCGGGCCAGCAACCAGCATACCCTGATCGAGGTCAACGGCCGCGACCGGCTGGGCTTCCTCTATGACGTCACTGCGGCGCTGACCGGCCTCGGCCTGCAGATTGCCAGCGCCCACATCAGCACCTATGGCGAGCGGGTGGTCGACGTCTTCTACGTCAAGGACGTGTTCGGGCTTAAGGTCGAGCGCGAAAGCAAGCTCAAGGAGATCGAGCAGCGCCTGCTCGAGGCGATCGCGCCGCTGCCGGCCGAAGCCGCCGAGGCCAAGGCCGCCGCCGGCTGACCGGCGAGGGCCGGGCCGCCTTTCCGCCGCCTCTTTCGCGCCTTTCCGGCGCCGCAAAAACCGGCTAGAGAAACCCCCATGAACCTGCTGCGCGCCATCACCACCGTCGGCGGCTACACCATGGTCAGTCGCGTCGCCGGCCTCGTGCGCGACGTTCTGATCGCCGCCGCCCTGGGGGCGGGAACCGTGGCCGACTGCTATTTCGTGGCGCTCCGCCTGCCCAACCTGTTCCGCCGGCTGTTCGCCGAGGGGGCCTTCTCCGCCGCCTTCGTGCCCATCTTCTCGGGGCTGGTTGAAACCGACGGCAAGGCAGCGGCCAAGAGGTTCGCCGACGAGGCCTTTTCGGTGCTGGCCCTCGTGCTGCTCGCGCTCACCCTCCTTTTCGAGGCGGCCATGCCATGGGCGATATATGGCCTCGCCCCCGGCTTCGACGCGGTGCCCGGCAAGATGGAGCTGGCGACCGAGCTGTCGCGCATCAGCTTTCCTTATCTGCTGTTCATTTCCCTGGTCTCGCTGCAATCGGGCGTGCTCAACTCGCTGGGCCGCTTCGCCGCCGCCGCCGCCGCGCCGATCCTGCTTAACCTCACACTGATCGCCGCCGTCCTCGTTTTTACCGGCCCCGCCGAAACCGCCGGTTACGCGCTGTCGTGGGGCCTGTCGGCGGCCGGCGTCATCCAGTTCGCCTGGCTGGCCTATCACTGCAAGCGGGCCGGCGTGCCGGTCACGCCGGTGCGGCCGCGCCTGTCGCCCGAGGTCAGGCGTCTGGGCCGGCGCATCATGCCGGTGGTGTTCGGGGCCAGCCTCTATCAGATCAACCAGCTCATCGGCACCATCCTGGCCTCGCTGCTGGCCGAGGGCGCCGTCTCGTACCTGTCCTATGCCGATCGCGTCGCCCAGTTGCCGTTCGGCGTCATCGGGGTGGCGGTCGGCACCGCGCTCCTGCCGACGCTGTCGCGCCAGATCAAGGCAGGCAACGGCGAGGCCGCGCTCAACAGCCAGAACCGGGGATTGGAGTTCGCCCTGCTTCTGACCCTGCCGGCGACGGCCGCGCTTATCATCATCGCCGGGCCGATCATCGCGGTGCTTTTCGAGCGCGGCCAGTTCACGGCCGCCGACACCGCGGCCACTGCGGCGACGCTCGCCGCCTATGCCTCCGGCCTTCCTGCCTACGTGCTGGTTCGCGTGCTGGCACCCGGTTTCTTTGCCCGCGACGACACGGTGACACCGGTGCGCATCGCCGCCGCCTCGATGGCCGCCAACATGGTGCTCAACATCGTCCTCATGCAGGTGTGGGCCTATGTGGGAATCGCGTTGGCCTCCTCGCTGGCCGCCTGGCTGAATGCCGGCCTGCTGTGGTTCATCCTGCGCCGCCGCGGCTTTCTCAGGCTGGATGCCCGGCTCAGCCGCCGGCTGCCGCGCATCGTGCTGGCCGCCACCCTGATGGCCGGTGTTCTGTTCCTTGGCGGCATGGCCCTGGAAGACATGCTCGCCGGCTCGACGCTGGCCAGAATCGCGGCGTTGGCCGCTCTGGTAGCCGCCGGATTGGCCGCCTTCGGCATCTTCGCCCAGGCCACCGGCGCCGCCGCCGTTGGCGACCTTCGGCGCATGCTCCGCAAGGACGCGGCTTGACCCGACCGCCTCGACGGGCCATAACACCGGCCGTTTTCCTAAGGATCATCGCAGAGCAAGCAAGAATGAATCGGATCTTCTCGGGCGTTCAACCCACCGGCAATCTGCACCTTGGCAACTATCTGGGCGCCATCCGCAACTGGGTGCGCCTGCAGAACGACTACGAGTGCCTGTTCTGCGTCGTCGACATGCACGCCATCACGGTCTGGCAGGAGCCCAAGCAGCTTTCCGCCAGCATCCGCGAAGTGGCGGCCGGGCTGATCGCTGCCGGTATCGATCCCAAAAGGAACATCCTCTTCAACCAGAGCCAGGTTCCGGCCCATGCCGAACTGGCCTGGATCTTCAACTGCGTGGCCCGCCTGGGCTGGCTCAACCGCATGACCCAGTTCAAGGAAAAAGCCGGCAAGGATCGCGAGAACGCCTCGGTCGGGCTCTATGCCTATCCCAACCTGATGAGCGCCGACATCCTGCTCTACAAGGCGACCCACGTGCCGGTCGGCGAGGATCAGAAGCAGCACCTGGAACTGGCCCGCGATACCGCGCAGAAGTTCAACAGCGACTACAAGGTCGATTTCTTCCCCCTGCCCAAGCCGCTGATCTTCGACACCGCGGCGCGCGTCATGAACCTGCGCGACGGCACCAAGAAGATGAGCAAGTCCGACGCCTCGGACTTCTCGCGCATCAACATGACCGACGACGCCGACGCCGTGGCCAAGAAGATCCGCAAGGCCAAGACCGATCCCGAGCCGCTGCCCTCTTCGCCGGCCGGCTTCGAGGGGCGGCCGGAAGCAGCCAACCTGATGGGCATCTATGCCGGCTTGGCAGACCTGACGCTGGACGAGGTCTGCACTCGCTTCGGCGGCAGCCCGTTCTCCGCCTTCAAGCAGGAGCTGGCCGACGTGGCGGCCTCGGTGCTGACCCCCATCCAGGACGAGATGCGCCGTCTGCTGGCCGACCCGGCGGCCATCGACGCCGTGCTTCGCGATGGCGCCGAGCGGGCCCGTGCGCTCGCCGCCCCCATCCTGCGCGAGGTCCACGACATCGTCGGCTTCGTGCGGCCCTGAGCCCCGCCCTCCGCCGCCCGATGGGCCAGCGCGCTTGATTGGGCGCCGCGAAGAACCCATCTTCGGAAGAGGGGCGTCCATGAAGAAGGACAAAAGGAACATTTGATGTTTATCCAGACGGAAACCACACCCAATCCGGCGACGCTGAAGTTTCTGCCCGGGTGCGAGGTGATGAAGCAGGGCACCGCCAACTTCACCAGCGAGGAGACCGCGAAGCGGTCGCCCCTGGCGCTGCGCCTGTTTGCCATCGGCGGTGTCACCGGTGTTTTCCTGGGAACCGATTTCGTCACCGTCACCAAGGCGGCGGAGCAGGACTGGGCGGCGATGAAGCCGGTCATCCTGGGCGCCATCATGGAACACTTCACCTCCGGCCAGCCGGTCGTCGAGGCGGGCGGCGAGGAAGCCGCCAGCGGCGAGGTTGACGACGAAACCACGGCCCAGATCAAGGACCTGTTGGACACCCGGGTGCGCCCGGCGGTGGCCCAGGACGGCGGCGACATCATCTTCCGCGGCTTCAAGAACGGTATCGTCTATCTGCACATGCAGGGCGCCTGTTCGGGTTGCCCGAGCTCGACTGCGACGCTCAAGCACGGCATCGAGAACATGCTGCGCTACTACATCCCGCAGGTGATGGAAGTCAGGGCGGTCGACTAACCGGCCGGCCTGTGGAAAAAAACGACTAGCGAAGGCCCGGAGCTCCACCTACACTTAAAAGGGGAGACTAGGGATGCCGCCCGGCCAAGAACTGGCACGCGATGGGCGGTTGGAGACTGGGCACTTAGACAGCTCTACGAGGGGGAACCGGCTGGTTGGCCGGTCAGTGCGGCAATGACATACTTCGAGCGATGCGCGGTGGCGCTACTCGGCGCGATGGTTGTCGTGCTTATCGGAACAGCCACGCACAAGCCACTGGATATCAGGACGGCGGCGCCCCAGGCGACCTTCCTCGACCTCGCGTCGGCGCCGATTCCGCCCCGCTTCGAGGTCGACGCGTTCGGCCTCGACGATGCCGCCACCATCCAGCAGACCCAGCCGGATCAGCCCAAGGACACCGTCGCGACGGTATTCAACACCTTCGCCGAGATGGGCTACGATCTGGATTCGGTCCTGTCCGGCCGGGACCCGGTGCCGCGGCTTATCCTGGCCCGCATGCCGACCGGCCTCGAGGATGTCGCCGAGGTCAAGATCCGAAAAGCCGTCTTTGTCCAAACCGTCCTTCCGCTGGTTCTCAAGGCCAACGAGGAGATCCTCAAGGATCGCCAGCGTCTCTGGAAAATCCGCGTGGCCAAGGCCTCGGGGCGCAAATTGGACGCCCTCGACCGCCTGTGGATCGCCGTCGCTTCCGACCGCTATCGGGTCGGCCGCGGCGACCTCGACGCCCTGCTCGCCCGCATCGACATTGTTCCGCCGTCGATTGCGCTCGCCCAGGCGGCCGAGGAAAGCGGCTGGGGTACCTCTCGGTTCGCCCGCGAAGGCAACGCCATTTTTGGCCAGTGGACGTACTCGCGCAGCCGCGGTTTGCTGCCGAGGGAACGCGACGAAGGCAAGACGCATCGCATCCGCGCCTTCGACAACCTGCTGGAATCGGTGCGCGCCTACGCGCTTAACCTCAACACCCATAGCGCCTATCGCGAATTCCGTCGGGTCCGGGCATCCCTACGCGGCGAAGGCCGGTCATTGACCGGAATGCCTCTGCTGCCGACCCTGACTGCATATTCCGAGCGGGGCGGCGACTACCTTCGGAACCTGCACCAGATCATGACGATCAACAATCTGGTCCAGGCCGATGGCGTTCGCCTGCGCGACTACGACGATACCGGCCTGCGGGTTGCCGGTGACGATCCGGTCGCGCCGCAGCATACCCAGACGGCCGAGAGCGACGGAACCATCTGACGTCCATCCGCCGTCACCTCATCGGCCCACGTAAAACTGCCTGCCATACCAGTACCAGCGGCCATCGGCGGCCGGCATCGTGCAGTTGAGGCGCGCGCGGCCTTTGGGGAAAGGCTTCTGGACGCGGACTTCGAAGCGGGTGTCGCCTAAGCGTTCCAGGTTCGACTTCTCCGATGAAATATAGCAGGTCAGACGCCCCAGGCCTTGGCTCGGCTGGCGCACGGTGAAGCCGATGGCCGGTGGATTGATGTCGCCGATCAGGGGATCGGCCGGGGTGACGTCGGTCACCGACAGTGCCACGGCACTGGCGACCTGCCGGAAGCGCTTGATGTCGCCGTAGGTTTCGTTGAGGGAGAAGCGCGGCAGGTAGAACAGCTCGGGATCGGGGCCGATGGCTCCCGAAAACTGGCCGAAGGCGACGGTGAAGCCCATGTCGGCGACCAGTTGGGCGGTCGCCAGACCGGCCTCCCCGTAGGGGTAGGCGAACAGCTTCGGCTGGTGGCCCAGTTTTTCCTGGAGGCGGGCGGCGGCGCGCTCGATGTCGCGCCGGTTGTTCTCGGGGCTGGCGTCCGCCATGTGCAGGTGTGAAGCGGTGTGGTTGCCGACGGTCACGCCGCCGGCCACCAGTTCGTGCACGTGGTCCCAGGTCATGTATTCGGAATTGCCGCCGGCCGAGGCCTGATCCACCGGGTCGGTCGACATGAACAGCGTGAAGGGGAACCCGGCCGCCTTGAGGCGCGGCCAACCATTCTCAAAAACGGAACGGTAGGCGTCATCGACGGTGATGCCGACGGCGCGATCCGGCAGCGGCTTGCCTTCGCGGATGGCGGCAACGATTTCGGGAAGCGGCAACACGTGATATCCGCCGGTCTTCAGTTCGGCGAGATGGTCCTCGAACTGATCGATCCGGATGTTGGTCGACGGATAGCGATCGTCGCCGATGCGATGATACATCAGGATGACGGCGGAGTCGGCAGCCGCCGCCGCGCGGGGAAGGACGGGCAGACAAAGCGCCGCCACGGCCGAAAGCGCGACGAAATGGATACGGAAACCCATGGAGCCCGGCCTCCCTAGCTTGATCGAACTCCGTTTTTAACCATTTTTGGTTGGAAAGACAAACGCCGTACCCGCAACAGCACGCCGCCCGGCCTTGCCCAGGTGGGCGCACCACGGTCGACGCCGTCCTTTGGGGGCGGCTCCTACATTATCCCCTCGGCCAGGGTTTCGTCGGACAGCACCGGATAGCGGCGGCCGTCGAACAGCTGATAGTGCCACCATTCCTTCATGTAGAAGTCCCAGCCGGCGGCGCTCATCAGTCCAAGCAGGATGCTGCGGTTGCGCTGAACCGCGACCGGAATGGCGGTGTCGCCGTGATAGGACAACGGCGTGAAAGCGTCGAAGGCCGTGCCCATGTCGAGGTCGTCGCCGTTTTCCGCCACCAGGGTGAGATCGATGGCGACGCCGCGCGAATGCAGGGAACCGCGCCGGGGATCGGCCAGGAAGTCGGGGTCCGGCGTATGGTTCCACAGCACCCACTGGGCCTCCGACGGGCGGAAGCCGTCGAAGATCTTGATGCGGTAGCCCTGGGCGGCGGCAAGCTCGACGGCCCGGCCCAGAAGCTTTTCGGCGTCGGCGTGCAGGTAGCAGACGGCGCGGCGATAGACCGGCTTGCCGGTGAAGTTGCGGGGCGTGGCGTAGGCAAGGTCAATCAGCACGTCATGGGTTTTCGGCGTGACTTCGACAAGCTGACAATCGGAATGCGGGTCCACAGGCGGATTTCCTGCTGTTTCGGGATTGCGGAGCCGCAGTATAACGGAGTAGGGGAACGACGGAAGGCCCCCATTGACCGAATCCTTTGGAGACGCCCCCTGTTGTCGCAGGACCGCTCATGATGCCGATCGGCCTTTCCTCCTGGGTCGCGGTCTTCGTCTTCGTGCTGACCATCGCCGACCATTTCCTCGGCGTCGCCGCCGTCGGCTATGTGCCGATGGCGCTGCTGGTGCTGTTCGTCCTCCTCGAGGTGCGGCGCGCGCCGATGGCCGAGATCATCGCCGCGTGCGCGCTGGGCATGGGCGGACTGGCTGCGGCGGTGGCCGGCGGCGATCCGGGACCGGCCGTCGTTACCGCCATTCACCGCACCCAGCCCTTCTTCCTGCTGTTTGCCGCCATCGCCTGGCTGCGCGTGCCGGCGAACGCCAGCCCCAGCCTGCGCGAGGCCCAGGAACTGGCCCTCGGCCAGCCGGCCGGCCGCCGCTTCCCGGTCCTGCTCACGGTGGCGCACGCTTTGGGCTCGGTGCTCAACCTGGCCGGCATCTCGCTGCTGGCCGGCGTCCTTCAGGGGGCGGCTTCCGAAAACCTGCGCTATCGGTTCACCCGCGCCCTGACCCAGGGCTTCACCGCGGCCTCGTGCTGGACGCCCTTCTTCGTGGCCATGAGCGTCGGCCTGTCGGTGGTCCCGGGGCTGGCATGGTCGGACGTCGCGCCGCTTGGCTTTGCCGCCGCCCTGATGCTGACGGCGCTGAGTTGGATCATGGACCGGGTGTTTTACCGGCAGCCGGACGGCGCTGCCGCGCAGCCCGACCCGGCGGCGCCGGCCCGCCGTTTCCGCTGGCGGATGGCGGCCGTCCCGGTCAGCCTGTTTGTCATCGTCATTGGCCTGATCGAGGTGTGGGCCATGCCCATCCCGGTGGCGTTGGGGCTGGTGGCGCCCGCCTACGCCGCCGTCTGGACGGTGAGCCTGACGGCCGGCCGGGCCTCGCCGGCCATGGTGGTGGCCGATCTGGCGCGCCGCGTGGTCTCCGGCCTGCCCGGCCTGCGCGGCGAGATCCTGCTGTTCCTGGCCGCCAACCTGTTCGGCGCCGGTATCGCCGCCGCCCTGCCGGCCGAGCTTGTCGGCCGGGCCATCGAGACGGCCCAACTGTCGCCGGACAGCCTGATCGTCCTTGTCCTGGCGGCCATCCTGCTGCTGAGTTTGGCCGGCATCCATCCGCTGGTGCCGGTGGTGGTGATCGGCGAGATCCTGCCGCCCAGCCTGCTCGGCCTGCCGCCGGCGCTTTTCTGCGCCACCCTCGTCACCATGTGGGGCCTGGGTGCGGTGGTCTCGCCGTTCTCGGGAACGACGCTCTTCATGCGCCGGGTCGGCGGCCTATCGGCGTGGCGGGTCTCGTGGTTCTGCAACGGCCCCTATGGCGTGGCCGGCACCGCGCTGTTGGCGGTGGTTGTCCTGATGACGCGCCACCTCATGATCCTCTAGGATGTGCGGCCGTGGCCTCCGGTGATCCAGAATCCATGAAACTCCTTGCCCTCGATACCGCCACCGCCGCCTGCTCGGTCGCCGTCTGGGTGGACGGGACGATCCGCGCGCAGTGTTTGCGGCCGATGGCGCGCGGCCAGTCCGAGGCCCTGATGCCGATGGTTGTCGCCGCGCTGGCCGAGGCCGGCCTTGCCTTCGCCGACCTCGACGCGGTGGCCGCCACCGTCGGGCCGGGCGCCTTCACCGGGCTGCGCATCGGCCTGGCGGCGGCGCGCGCCATGGCGCTGGCGGCCGGGCTGCCCTGCCTCGGCGTGACCACGCTTGAAGCCGTCGCCGCCAACGTCCCGGAAGCCGAGTGCCAGGGTGCCGCCATCCTCGTCGTGCTGGACGCCAAACGGGCCGACCTTTACGCCCAGGTCTTCTCGGCCGACCTGGAACCGCTCACCGAACCCAGGGCTGTGCTGCCCGCCGACCTCGCCGGCCTGTTGCCGGAGGGGCCCGTCGTCGTCGCCGGCGATGCCGCTGCGCTGGCCGTCGAAGTGCTGGCCGGGGCCGCTCAGGGCCCGACCGGTAAGGGCAGTCTCGCGGCCACGCCGCTGACGCGCCTCTTCGACGCCACGCGGCCGGCCCTGACGCTGGCCTCCACGACGCCCGACCCGACAAACACCTCGCCGATTCCCGTGACGGCCACTTTCACCGAAGGGGTAACGGGATTCGCCATCAAGGACGTCACGGTCATCGGCGGCGCG
>JACZKS010000080.1 GCA_014859895.1 Rhodospirillales bacterium | reverse complement strand
CCTCAAGAAGACCGCAGCCCGAACAAAGGACGAATTATGGGACGCCATCGGCCGAGGCATCGACACCTTCACCCCGGCCGAGTGCGAAAACTACTTCGCCGCTGCCGGATATGACCTCAACTGAACGGAAATTGCTCTAGCATCGGGCGCAAGAATTCGCGCTGCCCAGTAGTATACCTCAGCCTTATCACCGCCCGGCGCGCGACCAAGTTGCCCATTCTCTATTCGGCTAATTAAGGCTCCGATTTCCTCAGCAGGGTTGGCACCGGGGATAGCCCGACGCCCGCGGATCTTGCTGAGTTCGTCTCGAAGTCTTTCGCCATGCAATGGGTCGTCGGGAGCATTTAGCCGATCGATCCTAGCTTCGATTTTGCCAAATCCCTCCCTTTGCTCAGCAACCGCATCACGAAGCATTCCCGCGATGACGACCTCGCCGGGCGTAAGTACTGCAAGCGCGGAGACATGCAATACGGACAGCACGACTGCTATAGCGTAGGTCGATCGGAATGCGGTTTCACCAGTTGCTTCGCTGTATTTTTCCCTGGTTCGTTCAAGCACATAGCTCTCGGCCTCCCCCCCAATGAGGCGGGTACGCGCCAAAATCTTTAGATCTTTCTTGACCTTCTCGTCGCCCAACCAAGCTTGGATGCTCGGTCGCTCAAAAAATTCTGGACGGACGTAGGCTGCGCCAATTTTGGCTAGCAGCTTTTTCCAAAACTCTGCGTTTGCATCGATCGCACCTAACCTCGCCAGGGCTGCGTCGAACAGCCTATCGAGGGAGTCATAGTCCGGCTTAGCTGAGAATGGGTGCTGGCCCGCGCGCCGCTCTGCGCGCATTTTACGCGCAAACGGCAAGAGGTATCCAACCACCGGCTTCAGCAACGCTGAAGCTGCTGCCCCTCCATCCATCCCCCAACTCACTTCCGCTGGCCTCTAAAGAAGGTCACACCCTGTGGTCCCCGCGACGAGTAACACGGGTCGCTCGATACATCGTGTTCCCCGCACAATCCTTTGTCTAGAATCTTGGTGTGGCCCAAAGAGGCACGATGTTTGAAGGCATCACAATCACCCCCTCGCCCGTTATCGATTTTAGTGCCCCGCCATGCCCCTCCCGCATCCCTGTCATTCGTCCTTTCCCATCGACCCGCCCGGCGGCGGGTTCTAAGGTGGGAACACGGCCCACGGCATTGCGAAGGGATGGCCATGCAGATCACGGGAATGCTCTACGGCGCGAAACTGCTGGAACACGTCGGGTTCCCGGCGGCCGAGGTGCTGGGCCCCGCGGCCAGCGAGGCCGAGATCCGCGAGCTGATCCGCCGCCACGGCACCATCTTCGTCAAGCCCTTGTTCAAGGGCGGTGTCGGCAAGAAGGGCAAGGCCGGGCTGATCGGCAAGGCCACCGATTTGAAGACCGCGCTGGCCGAGAAGGAGCGGCTCTATTTCGTCGAGCACCGCCACGGCAACGCCGTGGCCAAGGCCTTCGGCGTCACCTTCGAGGGTGGCGTGCCGGCCGAGCACGAGGTCTATTTCTCGATCACCGACGCCACCGAATTCCGCGCCCCGACCATGACGCTGACCCACAAGGGCGGCGTGGCGATCGAGGAGCTGGATCGGGGCTCCGTCGCCCGCGTGCCGTTCGAGGCGCTGACCGGCCTCAAGGCCTTCGTGGTCGCCAACGCGCTCACCGAAATCGGCGCGCCCAAGGAGATCATCTCGCCCCTGGTCCAGCACCTGCCCAAGCTGTGGGAGCTGGTCCACCACTACGGCTTCACGACGCTGGAGATCAACCCCATCCGCATGCGCCGCGAGGCCGACGGCCGCCTGATGCCGATCGCCTGCGACTTCAAGTGCGGGTTCGATCGCGACGATCCGCGCTGGCAGCGCCTGGGCCTGCCGCGCGAGCTGTTCGCGGCCGACACCACGGGCTTCGAGCAGGAGGTCAACGAGCTGCGCACCCACCAGGGGCAATCCGACGTTTTCGTCATCAACGAGAAGGGCACCATCCTGGCCCCCACCTTCGGCGGCGGCGCCAACGCCCTGGTCACCGAGGTGCTGGGCGACCGGGCGGTCATATCCTCGGACTTCGGGGGCAACCCGCCCTACGAGAAGATGCGCCAGGTGGCCAGCATCTGTTACCGGTACTGGTTGAAGCAGTCCAACGTGCTGTTCGTCATCGGCGGCAAGTCCAACAACACCGACATCTACGAAACCTTCCGCGCCATGGCCGATGCGCTCCGCGCCCATTTCAGCGAGCACGGGCCGACGCCGCTTTACGTCGTGGTCGGGCGCGGCGGCCCCAACCTGGTGCGCGGCCTGGGCACCCTGGCCGAGGTGTGCGACGCCCTGGGCGTGCCCTATCGCATGTTCGGCTTCGACAGCGCGCTCTCCGACGTGGTCGGCTACGCCAAGCGGATCGACGACTGGATGAAGGCCGGCGGCCGCGACCAGGTGGCCGCCGCCATGGGCATCCGCCCCGCCGCCACCGCCACGGGCAGCTGACGGGAAAGGGGCGCGATGCCATCCTCCACTCCCTCCCCCATCCAGGGAGAAGGGGAAAAGGGG
>JACZKS010000079.1 GCA_014859895.1 Rhodospirillales bacterium | reverse complement strand
CCCCTATTCCGCCCACGCGGTTGTGTTCATGGGATGGTCACAAGTGTGGCGAAAATGGGGTAAGCAAAAAGGGCGGGGATATCCCTCAATTCGTCGGCTTCAGTTTTTTCAGATAGTTCTTTATGTTCACCGTGTTGTAGGCGATTTGCTTGGCGGTATTTCGGGCGGCGATTTCCTTGGTGTTTTCTTCCATGAACATGCACGACTTGGAAATCGCGGTGTACTTCGTTTCATAGTGCGCGAAGTCCTTGGCGACCGAGGCGTCCCTTTGCCCGGCGAATTCCGGCGGCAGGCCGGCAAGCAATTCGCTTATGTAGCCCTTATAGGCTTCCCACCCGGCCAGGGGATTTTGTTCCGCCTTTCCGCAATTTTTCCGCGCCTCGATTTCCGCATAGGATCGGGCAATCGATTTGCCTTCGGCGAGCGCCCGCCCGACGATCATTCCATTCACCTCGGCGTCCGAAAACCCTTGCGTCCGCGCCGGAGCCGACGCGGCCGCCACCGCCGCCACCACCAAGACCAAGACCATCCGCTTCATGTCGTCACCTTCGCCGTTCGGGCCATCGGGGCGCCTTTTCCGCGGCAGATATGGGCCCGCGCAGGGCCTTTTTCGAACGGAATCAACCCGGTAATCCCTTTTTGCCGCCGCGGGCGCCGGGGGGGGGTAGGGGGAAAGGCGGTGGCCCCCACCCGATTTCAAGACGGCGGGGCCGCCGTCAGCCGGCCGCCGACAGCTTGAGGTTGACCAGCCGGTTGAGGCTGATCCTTTCCTCGGCGGCCTCGATCTTGAGCCGGCGGTGCAGCTCGGGCGGCACGCGCACCTGGAAACGGCCGGAAAACGGGCGCGCCGATAGCGGCTCGGGCGGCGCCTCACCCGCCTTCTCCATGTCGGCGATGACGTCTCCGACCACATGGCGGATGCCCGCGAAGGCGGCCTCCGGGGTTTCGTCCAGCCACGACAGGCTGGGAAATTCCGCCGAGGTGGCGACGTATTCCCCGTCGTCCGCCGACCATTGGACGCGATAGGTATAGCGGTCAGCCATGGGTCTCGCCCTTCAGATTGCGGATCGCCGCCAGCACCTGTTTCACCTGGTAGGCCTTGGCCTTGCCGTCATGGCCGCGCTGGATGTTGACGCGCGGATCGCCCGGCCATGGCGTGCGGTAGACATGGTGGCTGGTGGACTTGCTCCTGGGTGTCCCGAAATAGTGCTCGCACACCTTGGCCAGCTCGGCGAAACGGACGCCGGCGGGGTTTCGCTCCATCCGCCCGACGATCTCATCCACCTTGGCCATGATGACGGGAAGAATATGGTATCAATAATGGTACCGTCAAGGGTTCGGTTTGCCGCCGCGCCCCCGGGGGGGGGCGGCCTAACCCTTGAAGACCACGTCGCGGTGGTAGCGGATGAATTGCGGGTGCGGCCACAGGTCGGGCCTCGGAGGCAGGCGCAAGCGCCCTTCGCCGTCGATCAGTCTCGCCACCGTATCCGGGACGCGGTCCCGCGCCACCAGGATGGCGTAATCGTCGTCCAGCGAAATCAGCCCCCGGTCGAACATCCAGTGGATCGTCCCGCTCAAGGCGATGCCGTTGCGCACCGAGTCCGGCCCGTTCGCCTCGACCGGGCGGATGTGGGCGGCCTGGACTTCGGCCCGCCCGCCCCCGTTGATCATCTTGATTCCGGTCACCGCGCACGTGTTGTCGTAGGCGGCCTTGACGCGTCGGGCGAAGGCGGCGTCGCGGAACGGGCGGGCGACGACGCTTTCGATGACGGGGCGCTCAAAGGTTGCCGGCTCCTCGGCAACGCCGGGGATATCGTATCTTCCCATCGCCTCCGCTGGTCGGCCGAGCATGGGGGCGAACCCGGCTTGCAGGATCAGGTCATACTCATGATCGGGAAGCGGGCGCACGGAACGGCCGAAGGCGCCCTTGCTGGTGCCGCCGTCGTCGCGCCTAAGCGCGTCCTCGTAGTAGTGCTGGCCCTCCCGGAACGGCACGGCGCGGTCCAGTTCCAGGTAGTCCGTCACGAAGGCGTAGAAATGGTCCGGCGTCGTCGGGTCCGGCTCTACGGCGGTGACGCGCGCCGTCGCGAAATACGCCTGGCGCCCGCCATGGCTGCCGGGGTCGCTGCCGATGC
Organism: Rhodospirillales bacterium; assembly: GCA_014859895.1. Taxonomy (GTDB): domain Bacteria; phylum Pseudomonadota; class Alphaproteobacteria; order Rhodospirillales; family Shumkoniaceae; genus Shumkonia. Next base: position 8,521 of record JACZKS010000079.1, on the reverse strand, counting down.
GGCGAGGCTCATAATAGACGATCCAGTCCCCGATGGCGCGCTCGGCCGCCCCCAGATAGGTCCGGGGAAAATGATATCGGATCTCGGGCAGGTCGTCGTAAGTCGGATCGGCCCGCGTCATGAACACGGCCTTGGTCATGGCGCGATGTTAGCATTCACCGACCGGCCGCGGCAGCACTTGGTCGCGAAGCACTGTGCCGGTCAGCCCCCATAAAAGAAAACCGGCCCATACGCTTGCGCGCAGAGGGGCCGACCGTACTGTGGGCGCCGTATGACAGGGGGCGTCCCAGGACTAAACTCATAAAGAAAACCCCGCCGTTGGGCGGGGTTTTCTCAGGTTCGCGCGAGCCATCCGCCTACGCGGCCAGCCTGTAATTCCCTGGATTGCTCCCGTCGATTTCGATTATTTCGAATGTCGCGGAAGGAATGCATCGTGCGGCCATTTCCTCGACGGTCAGCTGCGGATCGATACCCAGTTTTTCCGCCGCGACCATGCGGATCACCAGTTCCGCATTCTCATCGATGGCTTTTTCACCACGCTCCCAGCGGCCGATGGTCTGACCGTCCTTCTTGACGATCTGCGCGAGCTCGGCCTGCGTGAGCCCCATTTCCGTGCGCAGGAAGCGGAGCTCATCGGGGGTAATACCGTGCGAGCGGGCGATGATGGCGTGCGCGATGACCTTGTGCAGCCCGGTCACGTTCTTAATGCAGTACACTTCGTCACCAGCGTCATCCACCAGGATATTCATTCCGCTGATCATGACATTGTCCAGGCCACACTCCGTATAACGGTAGTCAGCCATTGACACTCCTTTCTGCCTTTCTACGATTCGTCCTTCCACATCACGGTAACGATCTTGATGCCGTTTCCAGTGGAGGGTATCACAACGATTTTTACGGTCCTTCTTCCAGAATTCGGCGTATTGCACTCCATGCAGTACTTGAACAGGCCCTTTTGGGTCGATGGTTGGGCTTCGTCGTACACAAATCCATGCTTCAGCACATGAATGACGTCGCCCATGATCAGCCGGCGCTCTTGCATCTGATCTTTCGCGTGCGCCGTCCAACGAAGCTCCAATTCCCCACGGGCCTTCGCGCGAAGCGACTCGGTCGCACGCGCTGGGGGCATGGGTTTTACATCGTCATCCATGACCCCCTATGTATCACCGTGATACATTCTTCGCCATACCAAAATCGGGGCAACCCCGAAGCGTTTCAAGGGAGATTGGGCGTTTTTGTATACGCCACTATATGTAGTGGCCGGAAGCGGTGCCTCACCACTCCCCGCTCTCGAAGAGCCGGCTCCAGTCTCCCGTCGCCGCCAGGGTCAAGGCGCACAGCAGCGCGGCCAGCAGGGTGGATTTCGCGTAGGCGCGCCAGGCGCTCATCGGATCATCCTCCAGGCGTAGGCGGCGGCGATTTCCAGCGCGCGGGTCCAGTCCACGCCTGCCGCCATCAGGCGGGCGTGCATGGGGAAGAAGATCTCGCTCCACATCATGGCCGGGCTCCGCGCTCTGCCCCTTCCAGCGTGCGGAAGCGGGCGACTTCGCGGGCCACGGCGTCGAATTCCGCCAAGGAGATCGCCAGCGCCCGCTCGGCCCCGCCGCCGGCGCCGTCGGACCCGGCGGCGTGGCGCAGGTAGAGGGTGGCGCCCCGCCGGCCGGCTTCGATGGCCACTCCGGTGAGCGTGTCGGCGTTGGCGAAATCGGCGTGGAGCGTGATCGGCATGCCTCGGGCCTCCTTTCCGGCGAGGGCGGCGGCGGGCGTCCTTGCCGTCCCCCCTGGCCTCCTTGGCCTCGTCGAAGCGGGCCCAGCCGTCCATCCGCGGTCATCCGTCGGGAGCGTCGATACGGAAAACGATACAGCACGTGTTGTATCGGAGTCAATACAATTTGTATCGTTTAGGGGGGGAAGGACGAAGAAATTAAGGCGTCACTCCCGCGAAGGCGGGAGTCCAGGGCCCGGCTCCGCCTGGATTCCCGCCTCCGCGGGAATGACGAGATTGCCGGCGGGTGGGGCTCCGGTCAGGTAACGCACGATCAGCGCGGTCAGTTCGGCCGCGATGGTTTCGGGCGGGGCGGTGATCCGGCGGTGGCGGGCGCCCACGAGCACGCCTCGCGCGGCCGCCGTGCAGACCGCGGCGGCGAGCGCCGGGTCGGCGATGGCGAGGGCGTCGCGGCGCTCCTCGATGACGCGGCGGATCTCGTCTTCGACCGTGGCGAAGATGGGGGCCGCGATCTCCTTCCGTGGCGGGCCGAAGGTCTCGATCTCCGGCGGGAAGTCTTCCATCGCGATCCGCATCAGGATGGCGACCCGTTCGGCGATCAGTTGGGCCAGCGGGGTGTCGTCCCCGATGGCCGGAAACGCGCCGAAGATGGTTCTGACGATGTCGAACTTCCGCTCGATCAGCGCCGCCACGATGGCCTCCCTGTTCGGGAAGTACTGATAGAGCGAGCCCACGCTGACGCCGGCCACCTCGGCGATGCGGTTGGTCGACAGCGCGCCGGCCCCCTCCTTGGTCAGAATGCGAGCGGCGGCCTCGACGATCACCTCGACCGTATTGCGGGACCGCTCCTGGATCGGGGTTTTCCGGGGCCGGGCGGCGGGCTTGGCTTTGCGGGGGGGCATGGGCCGTATGCGAGTTGTGGCGGCGTTCGGTTGAAGACTATCTTTTCCACCATCGAGCGCAAGGAGAATGCAACGACATGCTTGGCTACCCGAACCCGACCCCGATCCTGGCCGCCATCCTGGCCGCCGCCACCACCCTCGGCACCGCCTTTCCCGCCGCCGCCGAGGATGGCGGGCCCGCCGCCTCCGGTTCGGACTGGAAGGTCTCGGTCGGGCTGGGGACCGGGTACAAGCCGGATTACGAGGGCTCGGACGATTACGACATCGACGTGATGCCCGATCTCAGCGTCAGCTACCGCGACCTGGTGTACTTCCGCCACATGGAACTGGGGGCCAACGCGCTCACCGTGAAGGGGCCCAGGCAAGGCGACAAGCTGCAGCTGGGCCCGCTGGTGCGCTTCCGCCCCGGCCGCGACCAGGATGACAACAAGGCGCTCAGCGGCCTGGGCGATGTCGATTACAGCATCGAGGCGGGGGCGTTTCTGCGCTACGGCGCCGGGCCGTGGTCGGCCGGGCTGACCTTCGTGCAGGACATGGCCGACGGCCACGACGGCGCGCTCGCCGAGGCTTCCGTCGGCTATGGCATGACCGTTGCGCCCGGCCTCAAGGCCAGCCTCACGGCGTCCACGACCTGGGCCAGCGACGACTACATGCAAAGCTTTTTCGGCATCTCGGCGGCCCAGGCCGCCAGCAGCGGGCGCGCCGCCTACGAGGCCGAGGCCGGCATCAAGAACGTCGGGCTGACGCTGGGCCTCGAATACGAGGTGATGAAGGACGTCGGCCTCGGCGGGCGCATCGGCTATTCCCGCCTCCTGGGCGACGCCGCCGACAGCCCGCTGGTCGAGGGCGACGGCTCGGCCGACCAGTTCTCGGCCGGCGTGTCGCTGAACTACCGGTTCTGATTTCTTTCCCGTCACCCCCGCTCTCTTTCCCGTCACCCCCGCGCGCCCTTCCGTCACTCCCGCGAAGGCGGGAGTCCAGGGCCCGGCTCCGCGGCGCGCGGAGGGGCCGGCCTGGATTGCCGCTGCGCGTCACCTTCGGACACCCGCCTTCGCGGGAATGACGAGGAAATAAAGGCGCCGCCGCCCCTCACACCCCGAACAAATCGTTCATGGTCAGCACCTTGTGGATGGCGACCACGGCCCGCGCGTCGAATTCCAGCAGGGTGTCGGGGTTGAGCTGGCGCAGCACGACCTTGTCCTCGCTGCGCCGCACCAGCTTCTTGATGTAGGCGGAGATCGGTTCGTCCTCGCCGTTGCGGGCCTGGAGCACCACCACGTCGCCGGCGTGGATGGGCCTGTGCGGGTGCACGAAGCGCAGCTCGCCGGGGGCGATCATCGGTTCCATGGAATCGCCGACCACGTAGATGGCGTAAACGTCGGCGGCCCCGATCAGGCCCGGCGGCCGCCGGACATAGTCGATGATGACGTTGTCCAATTGAAATGCCCCCGATTTGCTGCCGGCTGCCGTTCCCAGCACCGGCAGGTCCCTCGGCATTTCGGAACTGGCCGGCACCGTGACCGGCGCTTGTGTCATTTCCAGGGCATTCAGCTTACCACCTTGGCGCGAAATTGCCACAATTGGCGGTTCGGCCAGGCCGGGCCGGGGGGCGGCGAAATAGGGCGCGTCCTCGCCGGTCAGGATCCATGTCCACGACACGTCGAGCTTGCCGGCGAACGCGCGCGCGGCGTCCAACTGGATGGTCCGCGTGCCGTTCTCGTAGGCCCGGTACGTGACCTCGGGCGTGTCGATTTCGCGCGCGAACTGGGCGGCGCTGCGGTATCCCGCATGCTCCCGGGCGGCGCGCAGGCGTGCTGCTGGTGTGTTCATGGCGTGACCGTGCATCCCCTCGGGCCGTTACGGATTGTAGCGCCCCGGACGCCCCCTGTCCGATACAATATGTATTGACTTTTTCAATACATTATGTATCGTTTGGTGTCTTGTCAACCCTCGGGTCCCCGGCGCCGCCATGAGCAACCGCTTCGAGTTGGAACGCAAGCGCAAGATCGTCTCGCTGTGGCGGGCCGGCTGGGCCTTCGACGACATCAGGGACTACGTGGGGCTCGGCCCCGACGACGTGGCGTGCGTGCTGTTCCGGGCCATCCACAGCGGCCCCATCGACCCCTACGGGCGCACGATGCGCGACGTCATCGCCGACGAAAAGCGCCAGGCGGCGCGGCCGGCCGGCGCGCTTTCCATCAACGTGGCGCGTATCGAGGCGCTATTGCCCGCCGTCACCACGCCCGGCTTAAGGGCGCGGCTGATTTCCTCCCTGTCCTCCCGGGGAGTCCCCCTCGGCGGGGCGGCCTGACCGATGCCAACAGCCCGCCCCGCCGCTTTTTCGGGAGGCCGCCACACCCTTTCGTCACCCTCGCGAAGGCGGGGGTCCAGGCGGAGCCGGGCCCTGGACTCCCGCCTTCGCGGGAGTGACGGGAAAAAGAACGGGGGAGGTCTTCTTCCATGAAACCCCCCGTCGCCGCCCGGGTCGATCTGCGCGCTTTCGCGTTCATGCCGCTGGTCATCGCCGAGCTGTTCAATTCCGACACCTGGCTTTTGGCCTGCCGCCATCCGTTCGCGGCGGCGGCCTGCATCAACCTGTGGGGGCGGGCGTGGCATCAGGTGCCGGCGGGGTCTCTGCCCGACGACGAGGCGCTGCTGGCGGGCTACGCCGGGGTGCCCGACTGGGCCGCCGTGCGCGACATCGCGCTGCGCGGATTCGTGAAGGCCGACGACGGGCGGCTCTATCACAAAAAACTCTGCGCCAAGGTGAAGAAAGCGTGGGCGGAGAGGCGGTCCTACGCCGACTTCTGCAAATCGCAGAAAAAAAAGAGCGTGAGAGCCAACGACAAGCGCTGGAATTCAAAGAGGAAAATGGATCCTCCCCGCGGGGATCCCCGCGGGGATCGTCCGGGGATCCCCGAAGCCTCCCCGGACGATCCCCTAAAGGGAGAGGGAGAGGGAGAAGGAAAGGGAGAAGCCCCCCTTTTAAAAAATGCACCCCCCATCCTCGATGCCGAACCCGATGCCGGAGAGCCCGATGAGCAGACACCCCCATCCCCCGACGACGGCACACGCCTTCCGCCCGATTGGCGCCTTGATCCCGAGGGCCGCGCCTTCGCCGCTGGCCTCGGGTACGCCGAGCCCGCCATCGACTTCCTGGCCGCCCAGTTCGCCGACTACTGGCGGGCCAAGCCCGGAGACGGCGCCCGCAAGCGCGACTGGGGCCTCACCTGGCAGGTGTGGTGCCGAAATTATCACGGCCCCGCCGGCCCTGGCCCCGGAGGCCCAGGCGGGGCTCAAGCCCTACGAGGTGGACCACCAGGCGGAGGTGTCGTTGCCGCCCTCGGTGAGGTCCGCGCTTCGCGAGAACGTCCGGGAGTGGTCGGGAAGCCACGGCTTCGATTTTGAGCTGCTGGGGTTTCATTTCGCGGGCGCGCCGGAGGAAGACGTGGCGGCGGCCGTCGCCGTGCTCGAAGCCATCGACCGGCCGTGCCCGCTCACCATCGCCGAGAAGGCCATCGCCACGCTCAGGGTGCGCACCAAGGCCAAGGCCGGGGACGCGGCGGACACCACGCTGATGCTGGCGATTTTTTCCGAGGACGTCGGGGATTACCCGCCCGACGTCGTGGTGGATGCGTGCAAGGCCTGGGCGCGCAGCGAGAAGTGGTTCCCGGCGTGGGCGGAGCTCAAGGACTTCCTGGACCGCCGGGTGAAACGCCGCCGGCTGATGCTGGAAGCACTTCGCCGCCACCAGCGGCGGGCGGCGGCGGAGGGGCGGGCATGAACCGCGCGAGGAGGGCCGCGTTCCTCAAGGCCTTGGCCGAAACCGGCAGCGTGACGGCGGCCTCGATGGCGGCCGGGATCGAGCGCCGCGAGGCCCTGGCCTGCACCGACGAGGACGAAACCTTCGCGCTCCGCTGGGCCGACGCGCTGGAAACCTACGTCGAGGCCCTGGAGGCCGAGGCCGACCGGCGCGGCGTCGCCGGCATCGACAAGGGCGTCTACTACCAGGGGGCCCGCATCGACACCGTGCGCGATTATTCCGACGCCCTGCTGGTGCTGAGGCTGAAGGCGCTGAAGCCCGACAAGTACCGCGAACGGGCGGCCGGTGCGCCCCCCAACCCGGCCGCCACCGGGGCTTCGCTGACGTTTACCCTGAATTGGGTTAAGCCCGGGGAGGGCGGCGATGAGGGGTGAGGCCTGTCTCTTTTCGTCATTCCCGCACTTTCTTCCGTCATTCCCGCGGAAGCGGGAATCCAGGGCGACCGCTCCGTCGCTTGCCCGGGAAGAAAGAGGGGAGCGCACCCATGAAGGTTGACCTTCCTGCCGCCTTTTCCGGCCTGTTCACGCCTTCCCGCTACAAGGCCTTTTACGGCGGGCGGGGATCGGCCAAGTCCCATTCCTTCGCCGCCGCCGCGCTGCTCTTGGGCGGGCGCGCGCCGCTGCGCATCCTCTGCGGGCGCGAGGTGCAGAACTCGATCAAGGATTCGGTCAAGCAGCTGCTCGACGACAAGATCGCCGCGCTGGGCCTGGGCGGATTTTACCAGTCGCTGCAAAACGAGATCCGCGGGGCCAACGGCACGCGCTTCACCTTCGCCGGGCTGGGGCGCATGACCGCCGACCAGATCAAGTCGATGGAGGGCATCGACATCGCCTGGATCGAGGAGGCGCAAACCATCTCGGCGGGCTCGCTCGAAATCCTCATCCCGACCATCCGCAAACCGGGCTCGGAACTGTGGTTCAGTTGGAACCCGCGCCACCCCACCGACCCGGTGGACGCCCGCTTCCGCGGGCCGGCCACCCCTGAAAATGCGCTGATCCGCAAGGTCAACTTCGACGAAAACCCCTTCTTCCCCGAGGTGCTGGAAAGGGAACGCCGCTTCGATCGGATCAACCGCCCCGACCGCTACGCCCACATCTGGCTCGGCGAATACGAGCCCAAGGCGGTGGGCGGCATCTGGGACCGCCAGACGCTGCACGAGGGCCGGCGGAGCGAGGCGCCCGATCTGGCCCGCATCGTGGTCGCCGTCGACCCGGCGGTCTCCAGCGAGCCGGGATCGGATGAGCACGGCATCGTGGTGGCCGCCGTCGGGGCCGACGGGCGCGGCTATGTGCTGGACGACCTGACCACCACGGGCGGCCCGCGCCAGTGGGCGGAACGGGCGATTGCCGGCCACGACCGATACGAGGCCGACGCCATCGTCATCGAGGTCAACCAGGGCGGCGACATGGTCCGCCACACGCTGCAATCGGTCCGTCGCGGCCTGCGCATCATCGAGGTGCGCGCCACGCGCGGCAAGCACGTGCGGGCCGAACCCATCGCGTCGCTCTACGCGCTGGGCCGGATCTCCCACGTCGGCACGTTCCCGAAACTCGAGGACCAGATGTGCCGCATGACGGCCGCCGGATACGAGGGCGAGGGCAGCCCCGACCGCGTCGACGCCCTGGTGTGGGCGCTGACCGAACTGTTCCCGGCCCTGGTGCGAAAAGGCGCCAACCTCGACCGGACCTTCAAGGCCGACACCGACTTTCGCGTGCTGGGGTGAGGGGGATGGACGCGATGGGTTTTGAGGCCGTCATTCCCGCGAAGGCGGGAATCCAGAAACCACCCGTCCCGTCGCGTGGAAAGGCCACCCTGGACTCCCGCCTGCCTGCCTCTTCGGAGCGAAGCGCAGGGAGGCGCGGGAGTGACGGGAAGAAAGGAGGTTTCACCACCGAGAACACCGAGGGGCACCGGAGACCCTTCGAGACGGGCCTTACGGCCCTCCTCGGGGTGAGGGAAAAAGCAGGTCCTCATCTTGAGCAGCCGGCGAAGCCGGCGTGTCGCCTGCCTGCGCGAAGCCGAAGCGGCTTCGCTTCGGCGAAGGCAGGAAGGACCGGCCCGGCCGTTCCC
>JACZKS010000078.1 GCA_014859895.1 Rhodospirillales bacterium | reverse complement strand
TGTCGGTGATCAGCGCCACCACTTCGCCGATCTTGTTGGCCGCCTGGGCCAGGCCCTGCACCTTGACGTTGGTCTGTTCGGCCTCGCTGACCGCCGCGGCGGCGATCTGAGAAGCCTGTGTCACCTGCCGGCTGATCTCGGAGATCGAGCTCGACAGTTCCTCGGCCGCCGAGGCAACGGTCTGCACGTTTGCCGAGGCCTGCTCGGAAGCAGCCGCCACGGCCGAGGCCTGACGGGTGGTTTCCTCAGCGGTCGCGCTCATGGCTTCGGAAGAGGACAACATCTCGGTTGCCGCCGAAGACACCTGATCGACCACGACACCGACCGCCGCCTCGAACTGCCCGGCCAGTTTCACCATTGTCGCCCGCTTCTCCGCCCCGGCCTGCTTTTCCCGTTCGGCCTGTTCGGTCTCCAGGCGCACCTTGTCGATGGCGTTGTCCTTGAATACCTGGACCGCCCCTGCCATGCGGCCGATTTCGTCGGCGCGTCCGGCGGCGGGAATGGCCACCTCCAGGTCGCCTTCGGCCAGTCGGCCCATGGCGGCGGTCATCAGGCGGATCGGCGCGGAAAGGCGGCGGCCCATGGCTACCGCCACCAACACACCGGCGACCAAGACCAGTCCGCCGAGAAGAAGCGACATGTTCCTCGAACGGTTCAGGGCTGTGACGTAATCATCGACGTTCCGGGCGATGATCGCCACGCCGATGGTCTTGCCGGAAAAGTCTGTGACCGGCCCGGCGACGACACTGGTCGGAATCCCGTTCAGTTCGCTCCTGACGACCGTGGGGTTGCCGGCGAAGGCGGCATCGATCTGGTCCCGGCCGACGATATCGGCCTTGCCCAGGGTGGTCGCAAAGCTTTTGAACCCACTCTTGTCCCGGATGTAAAGCGCGGCGTCGACATTGAAACGCGCCTTGAAGGAATCGAAGAAGGCTTGTCCGAACGACATGCCGAATTCAAGCGACCCCACATGATTGCCACCCTGGGATACGGGAACCACGCCGCGCACGCCCAGGCCCCCGGCACCGGTTTCCAAACCGACCGTCGGCGATTTGTTGGTGTTGGTGGCAAGCACCGTCAAACGCTCGGCCGACATGTCGTCACCGAACTTGTCCAGTCCGTGCAGCCGCAGCAAAGACGTTGCCGGGGGCAGATGGAAGTGAAACTGGGTGACGGCGTAATTCTTCTTCAGAGCCTCGAACGTCGGCAGGAAAAGCTTGGTCAACCCCTCCCGATCGCGTTTGGCGAGCATGTCCCGGGCCGGCGGCAGATGGGCGACCAGCGCGGCCAGGGTCTCCGCCTTCGATGTCTCGGCGGCGATGGCGCTCCTGAGGGTTTCCAGATATCCCCGGAGTTCCCGGTTTTCGGCGGTCGCGGCGAGGTCGCGCATCTGATAGATGCCGACGCCGACATTTGCCGCCGATGAAACGATCACCAATGTTCCCAGGCCCAAGACGATCCGCAAAGAAATGGATTTGACAGCCAACTTCATTTTGTTTCCTTCCCCACCAATGCAGGCAGCTTCGTTTTTTCGTGCTGCTTTATAATATTGATAATATTGCGTGCTCAAATCGGACTGCACGCAGCCGTTGTCTTATGGGGAGATATTGCGGCAATTTGTTAGACGTTATCCTGTTGGTTACAAATTGTCAGCAATTTGCAACATTTTACAGCAATTCCATCGTGTCATCGTTGACGATGGACCAATATACTTGTGAAGCGGGGAGGTGGGCGAGCCCACCCCGTGCCACGCGTAGTCGTGGCGGCACGGGGAAAGGATCGGACGGGCGACGCCCGGAATGGCGGATCGAAACTCAGGTTGCGCGTACGCTGGCCAGGAACTTGTCAACCTCGGCGCGAAGGGTTTCGGATTGGCGGGACAGGTCGGCTGCCGTCGACTGGATCTGGGTGGCCGCCGCCCCGGTGTCGTTAGCCGCCGCGCTCACGCCGCCGATGTTGGCCGAAACCTCTTGGGTGCCGGCCGCCGCCTGCTCGACGTTGCGGGCGATTTCTTGCGTTGCCGCCCCCTGCTCCTCGACCGCCGAAGCGACCCCCGAGTTGACTTCGTTGATCTTGGAGATCGTACGGGTGATCGAGTCGATGGCCGAAACCGCTTCTTGGGTCGCCGCCTGGATGCCGGCGATCTGGGCGCCGATCTCGTCGGTTGCCTTGGCCGTCTGGTTGGCCAGGTTCTTGACCTCGCTGGCAACGACGGCGAAGCCCTTGCCGGCGTCTCCGGCCCGCGCCGCCTCGATGGTGGCATTGAGCGCCAGCAGGTTGGTCTGCTCGGCGATGTCGGTGATCAGCGCCACCACTTCGCCGATCTTGTTGGCCGCCTGGGCCAGGCCCTGAACCTTGACGTTGGTCTGCTCGGCCTCGCTCACCGCCGCGGCGGCGATCTGAGAAGCCTGTGTCACCTGCCGGCTGATCTCGGAGATCGAGCTCGACAGTTCCTCGGCCGCCGAGGCAACGGTCTGCACGTTCGCCGAGGCCTGCTCGGAAGCCGCCGCCACGGCGGAAGCCTGGCGCGTCGCCTCCTCTGCCGTGGCGCTCATCGATTCGGAGGAAGACCGCATCTCGGTCGCCGCCGCAGCCACCGACTTCACGGCTTCCGACGAGGTGGCGTCGAAGGCTTTGCACAAATCCTCGATGCGCTTCGCCCGGGCCGCCCGCTCCTGCTCCTGACGTTGCTGCTCCTTGGCCAGGCGGTCAGCCTCGATTTTGTTGTCCTTGAACACCTGCACCGCGCGGGCCATGCCGCCGATCTCGTCTCCGCGGTCGGTTCCTTGGATGTCCACGCCGACGTCGCCCGTGGCCAACTGCTGCATGTTCGCGGCGATGCGGGAAAGCGGTCGCGTGATGCTCCGGCTGATGACCAGGGACGCGCCGATGATGGAGAGCAGAATGAGCAGAGATACCGATCCGACAATGGCCAGATCCCGCATGAAGGCGTCGGTGACGTCGTCGACATAGATGCCCGAGGAGATGATCCATCGCCAGGGCGCGAAGGCCATGACATACGAGATCTTGGGCACGGGTTTGGAGGCTCCCGGTTTGGGCCAAAGGTACTCCACAAAACCGCCGCCTTCTTCCTTGCCGAGACGGACGAGGATGTCGAAAACCAATTGGCCGTCCGGCCCCTTTATCCCGGCCATCGATTTGCCGTTCATTTCCGGCTTGATCGGATGCATCAGCATCACATTGTCGTAGGACTGGACGGCGAAGTATTCGCCGGTCCCATAGCGAAGGCTGCTGATTTCGCCGAGGGCGGCCTTCTGCGCTTCTTCAGGGGAAAGCGCCCCTGATTTCTGTAATGCTTGGTAATGGCCTGCAAGGGCATTGACGATCTGGACGACGTGTTCGGTCTTGACCTTGCGATCCTCCATCAGATTGTGGCGGATCTCATAAAGACCGAAGCTCCCCACGGCGGCAATGCCAACGGCTGCCCCTCCGACGATGAGCAGAATTCTTTGGCTAATCTTCAATTTTTCCCACATGGATTCCCTCTCCGTGTTCGCGTTCACACGTCTTGTTTTTTTGCCGGGTGGAACCCGGTCGCGATTGATTTGACGGCGCAGCTGCTCCGACAAGTTGCATTGCGATCCATCACTGTAGAACAGGAGTATTACGAAAGTTGGTCGGGAAAACTTCTTTCCGGTGGGCGGTTGTAACGTTCTGCCACACATTTCGACGGGTGCCGGCGGCATTCCGCAGGCACCCGCAAACGAAACCCCCGCCGGAAGCCCGGCGGGGGTTTCTGCTCGCGAAAAAGCGTTCCTAAGCGGTACGGACGCTGGCCAGAAACCTGTTGACCTCGGTGCGCAACGTTTCGGACTGCTGCGACAATTCGCCGGCCGCCCGGTTGATCTGCCCCGCCGCCGCGCCGGTTTCGTTGGCCGCCTGACTGACGCCGCCGATGTTGGAGGACACCTCCTGGGTGCCCGCCGCCGCCTGCTCGACATTCCTGGCGATCTCTTGGGTCGCCGCCCCCTGCTCCTCGACCGCCGAAGCGACCCCCGAGTTGACTTCGTTGATCTTGGAGATGGTCTTGGTGATTGAGTCGATGGCCGCCACCGCTTCCTGAGTGGCCGACTGGATGCCGGCGATCTGGGCGCCGATCTCGTCGGTAGCCTTGGCCGTCTGGTTGGCCAGGTTCTTGACCTCGCTGGCAACGACGGCGAAGCCCTTGCCGGCATCCCCGGCCCGGGCCGCCTCGATGGTGGCATTGAGCGCCAGCAGGTTGGTCTGCTCGGCGATGTCGGTGATCAGCGCCACCACTTCGCCGATCTTGTTGGCCGCCTGGGCCAGGCCCTGCACCTTGACGTTGGTCTGCTCGGCCTCGCTGACCGCCGCGGCGGCGATCTGAGAAGCCTGCGTCACCTGCCGGCTGATCTCGGCAATCGAACTGGAAAGCTCTTCCGAGGCGGACGCCACCGTCTCGACGTTGGCCGAAGCTTGTTCGGAGGCCGCCGCCACGGCGGAGGCCTGACGCGTCGTCTCCTCGGCCGTGGCGCTCATGGCTTCGGAGGATGACTGCATTTCGGTCGCCGCCGAGGACACCCGCGCGACCACTTCGCCCACCGACGCCTCGAACTGGTCGGCCATCTTGTTCATGGCCGCCCGTTTGTCCTGCTCGGCCCGCCGCTCCTTCGCTTCCTGCTCGCTTTCGAGGCGCACCTTTTCGTTGGCGTTCTCCTTGAATACCTGGACCGTGCCGGCCATTTCGCCGATTTCGTCGTGGCGTTCAAGGGCTGGGACGGCGACATCGAGATTGCCCGCAGCCAGGAGTTTCATGGCCGCCATCATCTCGCGAATGGGCTGGCTGACGCTGCGGCCGATGAAGAAGGCGAGGAGGATACCGAGGACAAGCGCCCCCAGCGTGCCGGAAATGGCCACCATGTCGGCCGTCCGCTTCTGGGACTTCATGGCCGCCGCCTGATCCTCGCGGGCCTTGAAGGCGATCTCGTTGACCCGATCCGCCGCCGAGGCCATCCCGCGGTCGGCCTCTTCCTGCTGGCGGCTCAGCGAGACGATCTCCTGAAACTTGGCTTGGTAAGTCTTCGCCAATTCCTGGATCTCGCCGGCAAGCTTTTGCTCGGCGGCGTCTTTCATCTGACCCTTCATGTCCCCGGACAGTTTCACGACCGAGGAAATGGCTTCGTCGATCGCCGCCGTCGCGTCCGCGCCGCCGCCCAGAAGAAAGGCGTTTTCGGTCTGCCGGGCCGCTGCCATGCGTTCGGTCAGGCTGCCGGCGTTCTCGGCCAGCTTCTGCTCGGCCGCCATCGACGCCCGAACCGCATCGGCCGCGTCGACCAAGCCCTGGTAATGCTGCTGCTGCTGCTCTCGCAGTTCGGTCATCGCATCTGTGAACGTTTTGGCGTTCTCGACCATTCTGGTGATCGCGACCTCCTTTTTCAGGGTCAGCCCCTTTTCGTTATAGCGGAGTTCCGCCAGGGCCTTGAAGTTGGTCGCGTAGGTGGACACGGCCTCTATTATCCGGTCCATCTCCTCGGCGAGGTCGACGGCCGACGGGAAGCGGCCCTTTATGCCGTCCGCATGGTCGTGGACCTGCCGCAGCTTTTCGTTGACCTGTTCGATCAGGGCCGACGGCTGCTTCGAGAGGAGGAAGTCCTTCTCTGCGGAGTGAGCCTCGGCGAGCAGGCGGTAAAGCTTGCCGGTTTCGAGCAGCGCCGCGTGTTGGGACACACGGCCGGTCAGGATTTCCTGAAGCTTGGGGAGGGTATCCTCCACCTTCTTGACCTCGCCCTGCAGATCGTACTGCAGCACCGTCTGCTGGAAGGTGTAGTTCTTGGAATCCTTCAGAACGGCGACCAGATCCGCAAACGACTCCTGGTAGGCTTTGAGGGCGGTGAGGGCCGCGTTCACCCGCTCCTGGTTTCCGGGGTCGGGAAACTCGCGTTCCAACGCCTCGGTCAGCGGCATGACCTGGGCGATCTGCTCGCCGACGCTTTTCTGGTAGGCTTCGCCGCCGAACAGTTGCAGATCCTTCTCGTTGCGCCGCATGTCGGCGATCACCGAGAGAATCTTGCTGATTGCGTCGACCTTTTTGAAGGCGTCCCTTTCCCCGCCCGCCATCTCGTCGACGCGCTTGCCGATTCCTTCCGCCGCATCCTTGTGGCTCTTGGCGATCTGCAGGGTCCGCTGCTGCACGTCCTCGAAACGCGCTATGGCCTCGGCAACGGCTTTTGACTTCCGCCTCTCGAGGTCGGCATAGACGGCAAACGCCTGCCGGTATTCGTCGACGGCATTCAAGATGCGATCCATGGTGTCCCGGTCGGAGCCGGTGCGAAGTCCGTCCTTGACGCGGGCGCCTTCACCGTTGATGGAGTCGATTCCGGCGTTGACCTCCGTGACGTGCTTTTCGTCGCCCCGAATTTGAAAGTTCTTTTCCGCGACCCGCGTCTGCAAGAGTTGGGTGACGAGGCGGCCCATGCCTTCCGAGGTTTCGACGCGGTCGGCGAAGATACCGAGCGATTGCCATCCGACGATGGACACCACCGTCGTCAGCCCCAGCACCAGGGCGAATCCCAGAAAGGTCCTGGCGCCGATGCGCAAACGGGAAACTGCGTTTAGTCCGCTCCGTTTCGCACCCTTGGAGACAGAATTAGCCGTCCTGCTTCCGCCAAAAGCGGTCATTGCGTCCTCCCATTTTCATTTTCTTCCCGTCCTTCCGTTCCGAAGCCGCTATGCGGTACGGACGTTGGCCAGGAACTTGTCGACCTCGGCGCGAAGCGTCTCGGACTGCTGTGACAGTTCGCCGGCCGCCTTGTGGATCTGTTCTGCCGCCGTGCCGGTCTCGTTGGCGGCTTGGCTGACGCCGCCAATGTTGGAACTCACCTCCTGGGTACCCACCGCCGCCTGCTCGACGTTCCGCGCGATCTCCTGCGTCGCCGCGCCCTGTTCCTCGACGGCAGAGGCGACACCGGAGTTGACCTCGTTGATCTTTGAAATCGTCTTGGTGATCGATTCGATGGCCGAAACCGCTTCCCGGGTCGCCGCCTGGATGCCCGATATCTGCGCCCCGATCTCGTCGGTCGCCTTGGCCGTTTGGTTGGCCAGGTTCTTCACTTCGCTGGCAACGACCGCGAAGCCCTTGCCGGCATCCCCGGCCCGCGCCGCCTCGATGGTGGCATTGAGCGCCAGCAGGTTGGTCTGTTCGGCGATGTCGGTGATCAGCGCCACCACTTCGCCGATCTTGTTGGC
>JACZKS010000077.1 GCA_014859895.1 Rhodospirillales bacterium | reverse complement strand
TGTCGGTGATCAGCGCCACCACTTCGCCGATCTTGTTGGCCGCCTGGGCCAGGCCCTGCACCTTGACGTTGGTCTGTTCGGCCTCGCTGACCGCCGCGGCGGCGATCTGAGAAGCCTGTGTCACCTGCCGGCTGATCTCGGCAATCGAGCCCGACAGTTCCTCGGCCGCCGAGGCCACCGTCGCGACATTGGCCGAGGCCTGTTCGGAAGCGGCGGCCACGGCGGAGGCCTGACGGGTCGTTTCCTCGGCCGTGGCGCTCATGGCTTCGGAGGAAGACCGCATCTCGGTCGCCGCCGTCGCCACCGACTTCACGGCCTCCGTCGACGTGGCGTCGAAGGCTTTGCACAAATCCTCGATGCGCTTGGTCCTCTCCGCCCTCGCTTCCTGCTCGCGCCGTTGCTCCTCGGTCAGGCGGTCGGCCTCGATCATGCCTTCCTTGAAGACCTGAACCGCATTGGCCATTTCGCCGACCTCGTCCTTGCGGCCTATGGCCGGGATTTCCACAGTCTGGTCGCCGCCGGCGAGACGCAGCATGGACCGCGTCATGGCGGTTATCGGCTTTGCGATGCTGCGGCCGAGCACGATCTGAATGATCATGAGCACGGTGGCGACAACCAGGAAGGCGATGCCCGATCCAATGCGCGACACGTTGGCGGTCTGCCGGGCGACTTCACCGGCCTTTTTCGCCTCCTGTTGGAACAGTTTTTCCAGGCGGTCGAGGTTGCCCCTCAGGGCGCCGACCCTTTCCTTGATCAGGACGTTGACGCGTACCAGATCCTTGCGGTCGCCGCCGAATTCGACGGCCATCGGCAGATCAACCTGGATGGCCAGGGCGAGGTCATCGTTCTGCTCGCGGATGCTGGCGACGAGGCGCTCTTGTTCCGTCGTGGTTGCCGCTTTCCGCAATTTACCCGCGGTTTCGTTCAAGGACGTGATGTCCAGGTTGATTTGGTCCATGACCTTCGTGTCGATCTTGCCCGACGCGCTGTTGAACAGAATGTCGCCGACCGCGATATCGACGTTCAACTGTTTAACCAGCATGCCTTTGGCCACCAGGATGTCAGCCTGTCGCTCCTCGCTCTGCGTCGTGGCGGTGACGATCCAGGTGGTAGTCAGAAGGCTTGCCCCGCTAAGAGAGACCAGAGCCAGAAGCGAAAAGAACCCGACCGCATAGATCTTGCGCGTGAGGGTCCAGCGAAACGACAGGCGACGCGGTTTGGCGGATCGGGATCGGGCGGCGGTCATGCCTTAAGGCTCCTTGTGCGAGGGCGGCAAGTCCCATCTGAATCTCCCCGGGAGCTTCAGCCTGGAAACCGTAACGAATGGTTGTGTCATGAGTTTTGCATGTAACCATATAGTTTTTTCAAACGGTAACACCTATGGCAATTCCACACAGGATGTTCGGCGGCCGACGGGGCCCTCGGCCAAGCCTCGATAGGTGTCGGGGATCGGCTTGAAAACGGCTATTGCCGGCCCTAAATTTTTTGCGCGCCACGCCGGATGGTGCCGCCTGTTCCAGGAGAAAGGCGGGCGTGCCTGAACTCCGGAAGCGCAGCGGTTCCCGCTGGATACTGGAAGTGGTTTGCCCGGCCGTGCGGCCGGGCTTCGTATGGATCGCCATCCCATGGAAGGAAGGAAGAATGGCTAAAGGCACCGTCAAGTGGTTCGATACCAAGAAGGGTTACGGGTTCATCGTGCCGGAGGACGGCACGGAGGACGCATTCGTGCACATTTCCGCGCTGGAACGCGCCGGCCTTCCGGGCCTCACCGAGGGCCAGCAGGTGGAATTCGAACTGGCGCGCGGACGGAACGGCAAGATGGCGGCGCAGAACATCCGCGTCGCCGGCTGAAGGCGATTTCGCCGCGCCCGCGGCGGGGCCCATCACGACGCTACCGAAGCTCCCGGAGGCCGGACGGTCCCGGGAGCTTCGGCGTTCCGGCGCTTGTGCCGAGCATCGGCAAGCCGGTATTATCCGACCAGGGGTTGAACGGAGCCTGTGCGGATGGCGGTTGCGATGTCCAGCGAGAAACGAAAGACGCACTATGCGCCGCCGGAGCGGGCCCCGGAGGAGAACCTGCGCCGGCAGGAGCGGCTTGTCTGGGAAGCGCCGCTGCTGGCCGTCACCCTCGACAACCTTCAGGAAATCGTCATGGTTCTCAACCCCGAACGGCAGATCGTCTTTGCCAATCGGCGGTTCCGGGAGTTCGCCGGGACGGACGATTCGTCGCGCCTGTGCGGCCTGCGGCCGGGCGAAGCGCTGGGCTGTGTCTATGCCTTGGCCAAGGAAACGCCGGCCGGCTGCGGCACCTCGAAGTTCTGCCGGACCTGTGGGGCGGTGAACGCCATCCTGAACAGCCAATCCGACGGCATGGACATCCAGGAATGCAGCATCATCCGCCGGGACCATGCGGACGCCCTCAACCTACGGGTGAGGACCAGCCGCGTGTTGCTGGGCGACGACATCTTCACGCTGTTCGCCGTCGAGAATATCAGCCACGAAAAGAGGCGCGAGGAGCTGGAGCGGATCTTCTTTCACGACATCCTCAACACCGCCGGGGCGGTACGGGGACTGGCCGACATTCTAGAACTGGCGCCGCCCGAGAAGCAGAGCGAGTTCCGCCACCGCATTTCGCTCGGCGCCACCCGGCTGGTAGACGAAATCAACAGTCACCGTCTGATCGCGGCGGCCGAGCGCGATGAATTGTCCTGCGTCCCGGTCACGGTGGCGGCGATCGATTTCCTGCGCGAGGTCCTCTTCCTGTTCGAGGAGCATCCGAGCGCCCGCGAGCGCAAACTGGTGCTGGCCGAGGGCGGCGAGGACTGTATGTTGGAAACCGACCGCGGCTTGCTGTCGCGGGTCATCGTCAACATGGTCCGTAACGCGCTTGAAGCGACGCCGGTCGGCGGCACGGTGACTGTCGGTTGTGGCCGGAAGGACGGTGGAATCCGCTTCTCGGTCCACAACGCCGGCGCGATGCCCAAAGACATCGCGCTCCAGGTTTTCCGCCGTTCCTTCTCCACCAAGGGCAAGGGGCGCGGCCTTGGCACCTACAGTATGCGCCTGATCGGTGAGCGCTACCTCAAGGGCCGCATCTTCTTCACTTCCGATGAAACCGAAGGCACGGCCTTCTTTGCGGTGTTCCCCACTCGCCTGAACGGCGGAATAACCCACTAGAGAGGGCCAGCCATGACACCGGCGGTCACCTTGGCCGAGAAGGCCGGCATCCGCTTCACCCTGCACCGCTACGAGCACGACCCCGACGCCCCTTCCTACGGCGCCGAGGCGGCCGAGAAGCTGAATCTGCCGCCGGAGCGCGTATTCAAGACGCTGGTCGCTTCGACGACAATGAAGGGGCGCGACACCCTGGCGGTCGCCGTGGTGCCGGTCCGCGGCCAGCTCGATCTCAAGCGGTTGGCCGCCGCGCTGGGCGGCAAGAAGGCGGCGATGGCCGACGTCGCCGAGGCCCAGAGAATCACCGGCTATCTGGTCGGCGGTATCAGCCCGCTCGGCCAGAAGCGCCGGCTGCCCACCGTGCTCGACCACTCGGTCGGCCGCTTTCCGACGGTGTTCGTAAGCGCCGGCCGGCGCGGTCTCGAAATCGAATTGGCGCCGGCCGATCTGCAGCGGCTGACCGGCGCCACGCTGGCGGCCATCGCTGCCGAATAGCGGACCGCAAAGCTTAGTCGAGGGGTCTGGCCACCCGGAAGCCGAAGAGGTCGAAACGCGACCCCGTGCCTTCGCCGTCGCGACTGGCGCTTCGCACATGATCGGCGTCGAAATACCAGGCGCCGCCGCGCAGGACGCGGTGCCACCAAGCCTTGCTCGGCCACGCCGAGCCGTCCATCGGCGCCCCCTCGTAATTGTCGTGCCAGGCGTCCTCGACCCATTCCCAGGCATTGCCGATCATGTCGTGCAGGCCGAAGGCGTTGGCCGGGTAGCTGCCGACCGGGACAGTGCCGTCCTCGCTGTCGTATTTCGCCTGCGACGGGTCGATGTCGTCGCCCCACGGATAGCGGGTCATGCTTTTCGCCCGCGCCGCGTATTCCCATTCGGCTTCGCTCGGCAGCCTATACGCGACGCCCGTCCGCAGGCTGAGCCACCGCAGGTAGGCTTGAACATCATCCCAACTCACATTGATGACCGGACGATCGTCCCGGCCCCAGCCCTGGTCTTCGGGGGTGTATCCATTGCAGCCCTCTGCCGCCACGCAGGCATTCCATTCGTCGAACGTGATTTCGAATTTCCCCAGCGCGAAGGGTCGCGCAATCACCACTCGATGGACCGGTGCCTCAAGCGGGGGGCCGTTGCCGTCGATGTCGCCCATGATGAAGGAGCCGGCCGGAACCACCACCATCTCGGGGCATTCGGCACAGTCCTTGAAAACGGTGCCCGATCGGTACGGCGCCAGGGGAGCCGTCTGTGCCAGCGTTGCCCCTGCCGAGAGGGCGACAGTGACCGCGACGGCCGCGAGGGTTGGGAATTTTTTCAAGTCACTCCACCGGTACCGGCACCGTCTCCATCAGGTCGGTGAGAACGTCCGCGGCGGTGCGGCCGCCCAGGCGGCTGCGGGCGCCGGCGACCAAGCGATGGGCCAACACCGGAACGGCCAGGGCCTTGACGTCGTCGGGCAACACGAAGGCGCGGCCACGCATGGCGGCCAGCGCCTGGACGGCGCGATACAGGTTCTGGGTGGCCCGCGGGCTGGCCCCCAGGCGGATGTCGGGATGCCCGCGGGTGGCCCGCACGAGGGCGACCAGATAGGTGCGTACCGCGTCGCTGACCCGGATGTGCCGGCAAAGACTTATGGTCTCGGTCAGCTCGGCGGCCGACATCACAGATGAAAGGCTGTCGGCCGGATTGTTCCGCTCGAAGCGCAGGACAATCCGCTCCTCGTCCTCCGCCGAAGGATAACCCGGCGTGACGGTCAAGAGAAAGCGGTCGCGCTGAGCCTCGGGCAAGGGGAAGGTTCCCTCCTGCTCGATCGGGTTCTGGGTGGCCAGCACCAGGAACGGGCGGGGCAGCGGTCGCGTCTCGCCGTCGGTGGTGACTTGGCGCTCCTCCATCGCCTCCAGCAGCGAAGCCTGGGTACGCGGCGTCGCCCGGTTGATCTCGTCGGCGAGCACGATGTTGGCCATGATCGGCCCGGCCAGGAACTGGAAGGCTTCCGTCTTGCGATTGTAGGTATTGATCCCGGTGACGTCCGAGGGCAACAGGTCGGGCGTGAACTGGATGCGCCGGAAGCTGCCGTCGAGCGAGCGGGCGATGGCCTTGGCCAGCAATGTCTTGCCCACCCCGGGAACGTCCTCGATCAGCACGTGCCCCTCGGTGAGGAGAGCAACGGCCACCAGCTCGACGGCCTCGCGCTTGCCGACGATCACCTTCTCGACGTTCTCGATCAGGACGTTGGCCACCCGCCGGACGGCTTCGGCGCACGCTTCGGCGGCGATCTCTCCGCTCCGGTCTTTCGCGGCCATTCCGACGGAGGCGGATGGTGGGCACATGAGGGGACGTCCTTTCCTTTGTTTTCTCAGCTTTTGGCCCGGAAGGGCTTGTTCCGGCGGATGCGCCGCCAGCCATCGTGGACGGCGGCGACGTGATCGGGCCGGGGGATCGCGGCGCCGTATCGTACCCCAACATAGGCCTCGGTGATCAAGGCAAGATCGTCCCGCAGATGGGGGGCGGCGTCACCCAGGGTTTCCAAGTACTCGTGGGGCGTCTGGCTTCCTGCCCGGGGCCATCCCCGGTTGGCCATGCGGGCCAGCACCTTGGCATAGATGCGGCGCACGGCCCACGCTTCAGGCATCTCGTCTTTGCCGGCGCGGCGCCAGCGGGCGAGCCAGTGTCCCAGGCGGCGGGCAATGTCCCTGAGCATCGCCAGGATGTCCTTCAGGTCGTCCCACAGACCGAACGACGAGGGGTCGTGGGCGATGCCGCGGGCCGGCCGGGGTCGACGGCTGAGCCAGCGCAACAGGTCGCCCAGATTGCGCAGGACCAGCAGGACGGCGAGGAGGCTGACCGATGTGACCAGCATGATCTGGCCGATCAGGTGCGTCAGCTCGCCGAACTTAAAGTGCTGGTCGGCCACTACCGCTTCCGGCCGCATGACGGGAGCCGGGGCTTTCAATCCGAGCGGTTGGTGAACCGGCATGAACTGGCCGAGATAAAGGAGCAGGCGCTTTATCGCCTCGCCCAGCCAGAATACCGGCGTCAACAGCCAATCGATCAGCCCGTGGTCGACCTCCGTTCCCCACACGCCGCCCAGCACGAGAATGCCCCCGACGATGACCGCCGCCAGGATGGGCCAGCCGACGCCGCCAGGCATGCGTTCGGCAAAATCGGAATCAAGCCAGCGGCAAAGCCACAGTCCGTAAAGGCCCGACCCCAGAAACGCCAGTGTGCCGCCGATGGCGGTGATGGCGGGAAGCCCGACCAGCGGGTGCAGGAAGGCCACGGCAAGCAGGATAATGGCACCGAGTTGAAGCCCGGCCAGGAAGCCGTCCCCATCCAGCTGCCGGGGGCCGAGGAGCCAGCCGCGGGCGATGACGAAAGCGCAGGCAACGATGACCAGAATCACCGGCGCCGACCCCGCATCGGCCATCTGGGTCAAGGCGACGGACCAGCCATGGCCAACGTCGATGATGAGGGTCCGAAAAGCCGCCTGCCAGACGATGGCCGCCAGGGTGGCCAGCCCGGCGGTGGTGCCCAGAATGGTGCGCAGGGCAAGTCGTTGCAGGGGGCGTGCCGGTATCCGCGGTTCAAGGCGGGCATAGGCATAGGCCGCCGGATAGAGCCAAAGGCTCCAGGCCGCAGCCGGCCTGCCCGCGGCGCCGACCATCGCGTCGAGGAAGGACAGCAGGGTGGCGATCCACGCCGCTTCCATGGCCATGAAGAAGGCATGGCGAACATCGCGGCGGCGGGTGGAAGCATCGGACATCGCCGGATTTTCCTTCACGCCCAGGCCAAGTCGGCCGGACGCCGCACCCGCCGACAGGTCAGTTCGGTCTCGCCGGTTGACCGGTCGCCAACAACGAAGACGGTGACCGGAAAACCGTTCGCATGGAGATCGGCGAGGCTGGCTTCGGCGGCGTCGCTTAGTGCGCCGGTGACGACGGCAAGCGTGGTTCCCGACGCGATCGTCGGGCGGACGGCATCGAGCAGCTTGGCGAACGGGATGGTCTGGGGTCGTACCTTGGCGAGGGTTTCAAGGATGTCGGCCAGGTGGTCGAGGCCCGAGGCAGGCCGAACCACGGCTGACGGCCCGTCGCCGGCCAGCCGGGTGTTGGCGCAGAGGCCGATGGGGCAGCGCTGTTCGACGACATGCCAGGCCAGTGACGCGGCGACGCTGATCGCCAGCTCGAATCCGCTCTCATCGTGGACTTCGCCGTTGGTGAATGCCGCTCCATCCAGCAGGATTGACACCTGGGTGGTTGAGGTGGGCTCGAAAACCTTGGCTTGCAGCTGGCCGGCCCGGGCGCTGGCCTTCCAGTGGATGTGGCGGAACGGCACCTCGGGGGT
Organism: Rhodospirillales bacterium; assembly: GCA_014859895.1. Lineage (GTDB taxonomy): Bacteria > Pseudomonadota > Alphaproteobacteria > Rhodospirillales > Shumkoniaceae > Shumkonia. The sequence continues at coordinate 85,321 of JACZKS010000077.1, read as the reverse complement.
GTAATCGCGCAGTCCGCGGATGCGGATAGGGTCGTGAAACAGGGGATTGCGGGCGCGCATGTCGCCCAACGGCGACATCGGCGGCAGCCCCAGGTCGGCCAGCGGGTAAATGCGGGGGAAGACGGCCAGGTGCTCGATGCCCGGCGTCCGGCGCGAACGCGCGAACAGGCCGAAAATGTCGGCCGAGGTAATGGTCGCCGGCCCGACGGCGTAGTAGCCTCGCCGCCGGCAACGCAGGGAATAGCGCCACGACGCCCGCTGGTACCATAGGAGCGAGGTGTCGACCGAGAGATGACCGTTCCCCCACGACAGCCCGGGCGGCAGATCGTCGGGGTCCGGGGCGAGGGCGGCGGGCAGCCGCTCCGACGCATGGACCCACACCAGGGGCAGAAGCTTGCGGTTATCGAGATGGACGGTGCAATCGATCGTTTCGTCGGGAAAGGCCCGGCGGGCGGTCAGACGGCGGCCATAGACGAGCCGGACCAGGGCCAACCGGCTCCAGGCTCGGGCCAGAAGGCTCAACGTCAGGACGGTACCGGCCAGGAAAACGGCGACGTTGAAACCGTGCCAAGCGGCCAGCCCGGCGAGACCCAGCATCGCCAGCATGCCTCCTCTGCCGAAAAGGATGCCGCCCCATTCCCTGGGTGGCGATTCGGTGGTCGTTGCGTCCATGGTTTGTCCGGAATGTGCAAGGGCCGGTCTGGCCCCTTGTCCGGGGCCATAATTCCACGGGACGGCCGGCGATTCCAGGGGCTTGCGGCGCCTTAAGCCGGCCGTCACCGCCGGGCAGGAAACAGGAGTTGCCGGTCAGCGGCGATTTCCGTTGGAAAGTTGAAAGTTCCGGAAGAGTGGACTAGCCTAGAACACAAGAGGAAACGGACGTGCGTCAGGCGGGTGGGACGCCAAGTTGAAGAAAAGCAGGCCAAGCATCGCCACCCTTCCGACCTCGCGGACCAGTCTGGCCGCCGTGGCCGTAGTCTTTCTCATCGGCGTGATCTGGGGATGGCGGGATTACTCGCTGCTGGACCGGCAGCTTGGCGACGACCTTGCCATGTACGAAACGCAGCGGAGGGCGGCCCTCGAGCGGACCGTCCGCGATGTTGTGCGGAACATCCAGTTTCTGCGGACCTCGATGGAGGACGACCTGCGCACCCTGTTGCATACGCGGGTGGCGCAGGCCCACGCCGTCGCCCGCGGCATCTGCGCGAGCCTGCCGCCGGGAGACTGCCGCGCGAAGGCCGCGGACGTTCGCGAGGCCTTGCGTCAGATCCGATTCAACGGCGGCCGCGGCTACTTTTTCGCTTTTGGCCTGGACGGGATCGGCCAGCTCTTCCCGCCAGCCCCGGATCAGGAGGGCGTCCCCATGCTGGGGATCGGCGGCCTTCTCAGAATCGCCCGTACCGAGGGAGAGGGATTCCTCCGCCACGAGCGACTGTCCCCGGACGGCGGAAGCGACGACCGTATGAGGCTGTCGTTCATCGAAGTCTTCGATCCCCTGGGCTGGGCGATCGGCGTCAGCGTCGATATCGGCGAAATCGAGGCAAACGTCCAGGCCGAGGCGCTGGCTACCCTTGAGGGCGTCGAGCTAGGCGACGCCAGTTATCTGTTCGCTGGGACCTGGGACGGCCTCTCGCTGGTTGGTCCGGCCAAAGGCCGCAACATGTGGGAAGTGGAGGACCGGGACGGTTTCAAGGTCGTCCAGGGACTGGTGAGGATCGCGCGAATCGGGGGCGGCTTCGTCGAATACACCATGCCCCCCATCAATGGCGAGAAGGCCTATCCGAAGATCAGCTTCGTCGCCGGCATCCCCGAGTGGCGCTGGTATGTCGGGGCCGGCGACTCGATGGAATCCATCACCGAGGCCGCGATCGGCCGGCGGGAGGCAGGCCGGCGGCGCATGATCCTCGAGGTGGGGATCGTCGGTCTGGTCGCGCTGGCGCTGGCGGGGTTTATCCTGCTGGGCGGGCGGATGGCCGGCCGGAGGGCCCGGCAGGATTTCCGGAGATTCCTCGATTTCCTCAACCGGGCGGCACGCGAAGACGTGGCCGTCAATCCGGACGGCATGGCCTTCGTCGAATTCGCCGAGGCGGCGCACGCCACCAATCGGCTGCTCGAGGACAAGAACGCGGCGATGCGCGAGCTGGAGCGCCAGCGGGCCGCCCTGGATAAGGCGAACGAGGAGTTGGAACTGCGCGTGCAAGGGCGCACGCGCGAACTGGAAGGCGAGATCATCGAGCGGAAGTACGCCGAGACGGAACTTCAGCGGGCCAACGATTCGCTGGAGCAGCGGATCGCGGAAAGCACACGGCATCTGCGCGAACAGATTGCGGCGCGCGAACGCATCGAAAGCCAATTCATTCAGGCCCAGAAAATGGAGGCCGTCGGCCAGTTGGCCGGCGGTTTCGCCCACGATTTCAACAACATCCTGACCGTCATCACCAGCACCCTGGGGATCTTGAACACCCTGGTTCCGCCGGACGACGAACGTGTCGTCAAGGCGATCGCGCTCGCCGAGGGTGCGACCAAGCGGGCCGGTGATCTGACCCGGCGGATGCTCGTCTTCTCGCGGGAGATGGACACCCGGCCCGAGGCGATCGATCCGGCCGAACTGGTGCTGGCTCTCCAACCGCTGATCGAACGGGCGTTGCGCGAATCGGTCGTCTTTTCCGTCGATTGCATTCCCGACGCCTGGCCTGTCGTCGTCGATCCGGTGCTGCTCGAGAACGCGGTGGTGAACATCGCGCTGAACGCCCAGGACGCGATGACGGACGGCGGTCGCTTTTTGCTTTCCATCCGCAACCTGAGCCTCGGCGACGAGGAAGCTGCGTCCCACCCCGATGCCCATGCGGGGGACTACGTGGAATTCGCGATGCGAGACACCGGCACGGGGATTCCCCCCGAGATCGTCGGGCGGATCTTCGAGCCGTTTTTCTCGACCAAGCCGAAGGGGGCGGGGACCGGCCTCGGGCTCAGCATGGTGCTGGCCTTCGCCCGACGCTCCGGCGGCTTCGTACAAGTCGTCAGCGAAGAAGGGCGGGGCACCGCCTTCCGCATCCTCCTGCCGCGCGCCGACCGTCCGGCGGCGGGCAAGGCGCCGGCGGCGTCGGTCAAGGCAGGACGACCCCTGGCCGGCCTGCGGATCGTGGTGGCCGAGGATGATCCGCTGGTCCGCGACGTGACGGTTGCCGCGCTGATGGCCCAGGGGGTGGATGTGATGGCGGTTCCCGACGGCCCGCGGGCGATCGCCGCCCTCGAACTGCGCGGTCCCTACGACGTCGTGGTTTCCGACCTGATCATGCCGGGCGGCATGAGCGGGCTGGATCTGCGCGACCTGGTGGCGGTGCGCTGGCCGGCCTGCCGGGTTCTGCTGATGACGGGCTATTCTTACAGCGAATTCGCCCGCCGGGGCGTCGACCCAACGACGCTCGCCCTGCTGCGCAAGCCGTTCTCCCGCGACGAACTGGTGGCCGCAATCGCTGCGCTGGAGCCGGCACGGGTGCCATAGCAACAGAGCCCCGGCAGAGTGATACGATCACGGGGGCCAAAATGATCCGGGCGGGGCTTTTCCTTGTACGCCATGGACGTTCCTGTATATGTCTCTCCATTGGTCCTTCGATTTTAGAAGAAAATTAGAAAGGGGCGTCCATGAACGAACAGAAGTTTTTCTGTGGGGAAGCGACCGGTCCGTCCGACCTGATGGCGGCGTGGCTGGCCAGCGGCGGCGCCGCCGATGCGCAGTTGGACGCGCACGCGGCCCACAGCCGCCAGCGCGGAGCAGGCAGTGATGACGGGCTGGCAGCTGGGACTCCAACGACGGGCGGGCCGGAGTGTCCCGGCGCCTGGGTCAACGATGGGTTGCAGGCGCACCGATACACCACCTACGGCGACTGCGTTGAGGACGAACTCCTGGCCGGTGGGCCGACCCGCTACGTCTATGCCTGCATTCCGATTGACGACGGGCTGCAGGCGTCCGCGCCGACCGGTCTTCATCCTATGTGCCGGGGCGGCCTCTGACCGCCTACGGTTACCGCTGATTCCGGCCGCGCGACACACCGTGGTCCTTGAATCGCTAAGCCCCGCCCGGTCCGCCGGGCGGGGCTTTGTTCGAGCCGGGCGCAACAACCTTAAAAGCTGGGCGGCGAGCAGGCGCTGATCAACTCGCACTCGGTCTCGCCGATGTTGCGGAAGCGGTGTGGCAGGGTGCTGTCAAAGTAGTAGGCGTCGCCGGTTTCCAGCACCCGCACCTGGTCGCCCACCGTCAGTTCGATGCGCCCCTTGATGACGACGCCGCCTTCCTCTGACTTATGGCGCAGCGGGATTTTGCCGGTGTCGGCGCCCGGGGCGAAGCGTTCGTGCAGAATTTGCAGCGCCTTGTCGGCCAGGTGAGCGGCGACCTGGCGATAGGAGATATCGTCGCGGCCGATCTCGATCAATTCGGCGGCCCGGAAGAACGCCTGGGGCCGCTCGGTCGCCAGTTCCATGGCGAAGAATTCGGCGACGCTGATCGGGATGCCGTCCAGGATGCGCTTCAAGTTGCCGATGGAGGGGTTGAGCCGCCCGGATTCGACCAGCGAGATGGTGGCGTTGCTGACCTGGGCGCGCTTGGCCAGCCCGCGCTGGGAAAGCTGATGGCGTTCGCGAAGCTGGCGCAGGCGGCCGGCGATGTCGATATCCATGGCGATTCCGACTGTTTATCTGTTTAGGATACTAAACGGAATGGAAATGAAAGCCAAGGAATACAGTGGGTTAGCAATCTGCAAGATAATGGCTTGTTCAATCTCCCGAACAGCTTAATGTGCCGATGACCCGACTCTCCAGGAGATTCCCGATGTCCGCCGCCAAGACCGTCGCCGTGCCCAACGACCTGGATGCCTACTGGATGCCGTTCACCGCGAACCGGCAGTTCAAGGCGGCGCCGCGCCTGCTGGTGGCGGCCGAGGGCATGTACTACCGCAGCCACGACGGCCGCCAGGTGCTGGACGGCATGGCCGGCATGTGGTGCGTCAACGCCGGCCACGGCAGGCCCCGCATCGTCAAGGCGGTACAGGAGCAGGTGGCCGAGATGGACTTCGCGCCGCCCTTCCAGATGGGCCACCCCAAGGCTTTCCAGTTCGCGTCTCGCCTCGTTGAGCTGATGCCCAAGGGCATCGAGCACGTGTTCTTCTCCAACTCCGGTTCCGAGGCAGTGGAAACGGCGCTCAAGATCGCCATCGCCTATCACCGCCAGCGCGGCGAGGGCGCCCGCACGCGCCTCATCGGGCGCGAGCGCGGCTATCACGGCGTCAATTTCGGCGGCACCTCGGTCGGCGGCATGGGGCCGAACCGCGTCGCCTTCGGCAATCTGGTGGCTGGCGTCGACCACCTGCGCCACACCCACGATTTGGCGCGCAACGCGTTTACCCGTGGCTTGCCCGAACATGGCGCCGAACTGGCCGACGACCTGGACCGGCTGGTCCAGTTGCACGGCGCCTCGAACATCGCCGCCGTCATCGTCGAACCGATGGCCGGCTCGGCAGGTGTCTTGCTGCCGCCCAAGGGGTATCTCAAGCGCCTGCGCGACATCTGCACCCGCCACGGCATCCTCTTGATCTTCGACGAGGTGATCACCGGCTTTGGCCGCCTGGGCGCGCCGACCGCGTCGGAAGTGTTCGACGTCACCCCCGACATCCTGACCATGGCCAAGGGCCTTACCAACGGCACCGTGCCGATGGCGGCCACCTTCGTTAGCGCCAAGATTTACGACGCCTTCACGAGTGGGCCGGAGGGCGCCATCGAGATGTTCCACGGCTACACCTATTCGGCCCACCCGCTGGCGGTGGCGGCCGGTCTGGCGACGCTGGACACCTATGCCGAGGAGGGGTTGCTGACGCGGGCCGCCGAGCTGGCGCCCTATTGGCAGGACGCCATCCATGCGCTGAAGGGGCTACCGCACGTCATCGACATCCGCAATTTCGGCCTGGTCGGCGCCATCGAACTGGAGAGCCGTGCCGACGGTCCCGGCAAGCGGGCCTATGCCGCCTTCGTTGCGGCCTACGAAAAGGGTCTGCTGACCCGCATGGCCGGCGACGTGCTGGTGTTCTCGCCGCCGCTGATCATCTCGAAGGCCGAGATCGACCGCCTGTTCGGCATCGTCGGAGACGTCCTCAAGTCCCTGGATTGAGTCGGCCTAATCCTGCCTCATAAAGCCAGCTTTCGACCCTCAGGTGGCTGCACTTCTTCGGCTTTCAACTTCTGCAACTTATGGTACGATCCGTCCCGTGTGGCGTGCGGCGGCGCGGGGAGGCGTCTTCGTCGCCGCGGGGCGGTAACCGGGACAACCAAAAAAAAGGCGGTGCCCGGCAAGGAATAACAAACGGGTGATGGGGGCGTTTTGGTTTTCCTTCCGTGCGGGCGGACGCTTGGAGCCGCCATGTCGGTGTTGGCGTTGGGCGCCGCGAGCCAGGCCGATGCGGCAGGGTTCTACATCAAGGAGATGAGCGTCACCGGCCTCGGCCGGGCTTTCGCCGGAGCGCCGGTGGCGGCCGACGACGCCTCCACCGTGTGGTTCAATCCGGCCGGCATGAACAGCCTGAAGCAGAACGAGGCGGCGGCCAACCTCCACATCATCTCGCCAAAGGCCGAGCTGACCGACACCGGCAGCCAGAAACACAACGGCGTCACCTTTCAGCCGCTGAATGACCCCAACACCTACCAGCCTTATGAGCCGACGCCGATTCCCAACCTGTTTGGCGTCCTGCGCGATGTTGATCGCGGGTTCAGCTTTGGCGTAGGCGTGACCGCACCGTTCGGCTTGGCCAATGACTATCCGGAAACCTGGTTTGGCCGCTTCGATTCCATCAAGACCGAACTTGAAACCATCAACTACAGTCTGGTCGCCGCCTTCGACCTGAACAAGCACATCACCATCGGCGCCGGCATCGACTACCAGACCGTCAACGTCATCCTGACCAGCATGAAGAACCAACTCGGTGTCGGCGAACTGCATTCCAAGCTGGAGGGCGACGACGGCACCTTCGGCTTCAACGTCGGTATGCTGGCCAAGATCACGCCGGACACCCAGGCCGGGCTGACCTACCGCACCGGCTTCACCCACGATGTCGAGGGGACAGCTACCGTCCGCTCCGGTTCGTCGACCGGCACGATACAAAGCGAATACGCGGCGCAAGCCGATCTCGGCTTGCCGGCGCTGGCTTCCTTCGGCATCAAGCACCGCCTGAATGACCAGGTCACCGTCCTGGGCGACGTCAGCTATTACAAGTGGTCGGCATTCGATGCCATCAAGGTTTACCGCGTCTCCGACGGCGCCTTGCGGGAAGACATCATCCAGAACTACCGGGACACGGTCTCTTTCGGGCTGGGGATGGACTACGTGTTTGACGATGCCCTGACCCTGCGGGCCGGCGTCCAATATGACCCGACCCCAACGCGGGATGGCTACCGCACCTCGCGCACCCCGGACGGCGACCGCACCTGGATCAGCGGCGGTCTGACCTATCGCTTCTCGGACAGCATACTGGTGGATGCGGCGCTCACCTACATCCACATCGGCGAATCTGCCATCGACGTCAACCGATCACCTCTTGCCGGCACCTCGACGACGGCCATCGTCAACGCCGACATCGATGGCTCCGTCGTCATCGGCGCGGTCGGGTTCCGCTACCAGTTTTAGCTGGCGGCTTAACCGAGAACGATAACGCGGCGATTGCATATCGCGCTTTGATTGTGGTGATGGCAAACGCTACCCGTCACGATGAGAGGACGTGCCGCCGCGCGCAGCCTCATCATGCCATGGATGAACAGTTTTTTCTTGCAACCGCCGAAAGGAAACACCATTTCGGCTGTTGCACTTTTCGCGGGTTAATCGGCGGAGCCGAAAGCCCGCGAAGTTGTTGCCAGGGTCAATCCGGCAACACGGAAGGGGCAAGGCCGCTTCGGGCGGCCCTATATCAAGAAAAGGCCCATAACAGGGAGGGCGGACCTCGCAGAGGTCACGGCTCTCGAAGGCAGGAGGAGCGTCGGCAAGCCTAGCGACGCAACGTGACCACCTGGAGGTTTCGCATGTTGAAGAAAAGCTTAATTTCGGTTGCCGCTGTTAGCGCTATCTTCATGGCCGGCGCGGCCAGCGCCGATACCGCGGACAAGCGCATAGCGCTGTCCAACAATTACGCCGGTAACTCCTGGCGACAGGCCATGCTCAAGAGCTGGGACAAGGTGACCGGCAAGGCGGTGGCCGACGGCATCGTCAAGGAGGCGCCGGCCTTCACCACCGCCGAAAACCAGGCGACCGAGCAGGCAGCCCAGATCCAGAACCTGATTCTGCAGGGTTACGACGCCATCGTGCTGAATGCCGCCTCGCCGACCGCGCTCAATGGCGCCGTCAAGGAGGCCTGCAGCGCCGGCGTTACCGTGGTGTCCTTCGACGGCGTAGTGACGGAGCCGTGCGCCTGGCGGATCGCCGTCGACTTCGCGAAGATGGGCGAGGTTCAGCTTGACTACCTGGCCAAGCGCATGGCCGGCGGCGCCAACCTGCTGGAAATCCGCGGCCTGGCTGGTGTCTTCGTCGACGACGAGATTCACAAGGGCATCGTGGCCGGGGTCGCGAAGTACCCGCAGTTCAAGATCGTCGGTTCGGTGCATGGCGACTGGGCGCAGACGGTCGCCCAGAAGAACGTCGCCGGCATCCTGCCCAGCCTGCCGAAGGTGGATGCGGTGGTGACGCAGGGCGGTGACGGCTACGGCGCCGCGCAGGCCTTCAAGGCGGCCAACCGGCCGACGCCGCTGATCGTCATGGGCAATCGCCACGACGAACTGACCTGGTGGAAGCAGCAGAAGGATGCCAACAAGTACGAAACCATGTCGGTTTCCATCGCTCCCGGGGTCTCGACTCTGGCTTTCTGGGTCGCCCAGCAAATCCTTGACGGCAAGCCGGTGCCCAAGGACATGATCGTGCCGTTCCTGCGTATCGACCAGGAGAACCTGGAACAGAACCTGGCCAATACCGAGCCGGGCGGCGTTGCCAACGTCGAATATTTGCAGGCCGACGCGCTTAAGGTGATCGCTTCCGCCAAGTAGGACGGTTTCAACCCGTGGCATCCGGCCGCGCTTGTCGCGGCCGGATGCGGAGCCAAAGTTCCCTCCATGCAAGCGACCAGCGAACGGCTCATCCGTCTCCAGGGCGTGGCGAAGAGCTTCGGCCCAGTCCGTGCCCTGGCCGGCGTCGACCTTGCCGTCGATGCCGGCGAATGCCTGGGGCTGGTCGGCCATAATGGCGCCGGCAAGTCGACGCTCATGAACGTTCTGGCCGGAACGCTCGAGGCCGATGCCGGAGAGATCGTCATCCACGGCGAGAGACGTTCACCCTACAACGTCGGGCTGGCTCACCGGTTGGGCATCCGCTGCGTCTTTCAGGAGCTCTCGCTGTGTCCCAACCTGACGGTCGCCGAGAACGCCAGGATCATCCATCCCAAGCTCAGTGGTTGGGGGTGGCGCAAGAGGGCGGCTGGCCTGATTGTTGCCAAACTCGACGAGATTTTCCCGGGCCACGGCATCCGCGCCGACGACGTCGTCGGCGATCTGTCCATCGGGCGGCGCCAGATGGTCGAGATCGCCCGCGCTTTTACGGTCTCCGACCGGCCGGTTCACCTCGTTATCCTGGACGAGCCGACCTCTTCGCTCGATTCGGTCTCGGCAGAGCAGCTTCTCTCATTCGTGCGCAAGGTGGTGGCGACGGGACTGGGCTGCATCCTGATCTCGCACCTGCTGGGCGAGGTGCTGGATTACGCCGATTGCATCGTCGTCATGCGCGACGCCAAGGTGGTGACCTCGCGCCCGGCCCGCGAGATGACGCGCGACAGCCTGGTTGCCGCCATGGGCGATGTCGGGGACGAGCGCGTGGTGGCCGAACGTCCAAGCGCGGTGCGCAGGCGCGACGCCGCGCCCATCCGCGTGCGGGTACGGTCCCGGCGGGGCGGCCGCCATGAACTGGTGGCGCACGAGGGCGAGGTCATCGGCCTGGCCGGGCTGGCCGGGCACGGCCAGACGGACGCCCTGATCCAGATCTACCGGAGCAGCCGGCGTCGTGCCGCGGACACCGTCGTCACCGGCCCGGTCGCCCTGGTTCCCGGTGATCGCCAGACCGACGGCATTTTTCATCTGTGGTCGATCGGCCAGAACATCGGCATCCGTTCGCTCAAGCGCATGAGCCGCCGAGGCCTGATCGATCTGGCCCAGGAAAGACAGCTTGCCGAGGACTGGAAGCGGCGCATCAACATCCGCACGCCGGACATGACGAACAACATCCTGTCCTTGTCCGGCGGCAACCAGCAAAAGGCGCTGTTCGCCCGGGCCCTGGGGTCGGATGCCGAGATCGTGCTGATGGATGATCCGACGCGCGGCGTCGACGTCGGCACTAAGCTCGAAATCTACGAGATGATCCGCACCGAGGCCGCCAAGGGCCGCACCTTCCTCTGGTACACCACCGAGATGGAGGAACTGGCCAACTGCGACCACGTCTACGTGTTCCGCAACGGCCGCATCGTTGCCGACCTCGCCAGCGACCAGCTGACCGAGGCGAAGGTTCTGCAATCGTCGTTCGAGGAGACCGTCTGAGCATGCTCGCCACGCTGACCAGCCGACGGTTCCTGCGCAGCGCACTGCCGGCCATCTCGCTGGTCATGATCCTGCTGCCGATCTTCTACATGCAGCCCCGAACCATGAGCTATTTCGGGCTCAACCTGCTGCTCAACCTGGCCATTCCCATTGCGCTTGCGACTATGGCCCAGATGTTCGTGCTCACCGTCAACGACCTCGATCTTTCGATCGGCAGCTACGTCAGCCTGGTCGCCTGCATCGGCGCCACGTGGCTGCAGCAGACGCCGCTCCTGGGTGTCGCCGCCCTGCTGGCCTGTATCGTCGTCTACGGGCTGCTCGGTGCCCTCGTGCATGTGCGCAACCTGCCGTCCATTGTGGTGACGCTTGGCATGTCGTTCGTCTGGCTGGGGCTGGCGGTGCTGCTATTGCCGACGCCGGGCGGGCAGGCGCCGGGATGGATTCGGACGGTCATGACGCTAAAGACGCCGATGGTGCCGTTTCCCATCCTGGCCGCGCTTCTCATCGGTGTCCTCGTCCATTTCGGACTGATGCGGTCTTCCTACGGTGCGGTACTGAGGGGCGCCGGGGGCAATCCGCGGGCCGTTGCCCGGGCCGGCTGGTCGGTGCTGCGCACCAAGGTCACCATGTATGTCATGGCGGGGATTTTCGGAATGCTGTCGGGGCTGTCTCTGGTCGGGCTGACCACCTCGGCCGACGCCAACATCGCGTTGCGCTACACGCTGTTGTCGATCGCCGGCGTCATCCTGGGCGGCGGCGAGTTCGTCGGCGGCAGGGTGTCGCCGATCGGCGCCGTGCTGGGCACCGTGACCCTGGTGCTGGCCGGCTCGTTCCTTTCGTTCATGCGCATTTCGCCCGACTGGCAGATCGGCGCCCAGGGCGCCATCCTGATCGTCGTGCTGGCCTTGCGCGCGCTGATCAACCGGCGCGGGAGCACGGCATGAACGGGCTTTCCAAGGGGATGCCGCGCGCCCTTCTCGAGAAGGCTTGGCTGGGGTCGTTCCTGGCGGCAGCAGCGGTGTGGGCGGCGGCGATGATCTATTCCGGCGGGCAGGGCGGCGGCCAGATGCTGGGGGCGGCGCTTTCCTTCTCCACCTTTTTCGTCATCGTTGGCATCGGCCAGATGCTCATCATCGCCACTGGGCCGGGCAACGTCGATCTCTCCATTCCCGGCACCATCGCGCTTGCCGGGGCGATTGCCATGAAGGTGATGGACGGCGAGGATTCCCTGATTGTGGTCGGTTTGGCGGCCTCGCTCGCCGCCGGTGCGGCGGTCGGCGCCGCCAACTATGGGCTGATCCGCGTGCTGCGCATCCCGCCGATCATCGCGACGCTGTCTTCCAATCTGCTGGTGCAGTCGACCGCCATCGCCTACGGCCGGGGTCTGCGCGTCAAACCGCCACCGGCCTTTGCCGACTTCACCACCGCCACCGTCTTCGGCGTGCCTGTGCTGGCCCTCTGCGCCGTCGTCTTCGCCGCCGTTATGGCGGTGGTTCTGGCCCGCACGGTGTTCGGCCGTTCGGTGCTGGCCATCGGCCAAAACATGCGGGCCGCCTGGCTGGCCGGGGTCGCCGTCGATCGCACCCGCTTGCTGACCTACACGCTCAGCGGCCTGTTCGCCGGCCTGTGCGGTGCCCTGCTCGCCGGCTTTTCGGGGGGCTCCTCGCTCGACATGGGGATGGAATACCTGCTGGCCTCGATCGCCGTGGTGGTCATCGGCGGCACCTCGGTGGCCGGCGGCAAGGCCAACGTGCCCGGCATCTGGGGCGCCGCATTGTTCCTGTTCCTGCTGCTCACTATGCTCAATACCTTCGGGGCCGGCGCCGGGGTGCGCCTCGTCATGACGGGGCTGATCATCATTGCCGTCATCACCATGGCGGGCGGCGACAAGCCGGCCCGCTGACGGACAGGAAAAGGGAGTAACACCATGCCGCTTGGCGAGGAGTTCGAATTCATCGACCGGCGCTTTCGCGACCTGACGGTCCCCATCGCCTGGGTCGAGCGGCTGTTCGACGGCTGCCGCTGGGCGGAAGGTCCGGTGTGGTTCGCCGACGGCGGCTACGTGGTGTGGAGCGACGCCCCCAACAACCGGATGATGCGCTGGATTCCCGAGTGCGGCGTCGACGTTTTCCGTGCCGCCTCCAACTTCACCAACGGCAACACGCGGGACCGTGAGGGCCGGCTGGTCAGCTGCGAGCACGGTACCCGTCGAGTCACCCGCACCGAACCCGACGGCACCCTTACCGTTATCGCCGAGCGTTACAAGGGCCGGCGGCTCAACTCGCCCAACGACGTGATCGTCAAATCCGACGGCACGGTATGGTTCAGCGATCCCAACTACGGGATCATGAGCAACTACGAGGGCTTCAAGGCGGAGATGGAGCAGGACGGCTGCTACGTCTTCAGGGCCGATCCGGCCCGCGGGACGCTCGACGTTGTGGCCGACGACTTCGTCAAGCCCAACGGCCTTGCCTTCTCGCCCGACGAAAGCCTGCTCTATGTTGCCGACAGCGGCGTCTCGCACGATCCCGACGGACCGCACCACATCCGCGCCTTCAGGGTCGGCAAAACCGGCAAGCTCAGCGGCGGGCGCGTCTTCGCCGAGGTCAGCCCCGGCCTGCCCGACGGCTTTCGGGTCGACACAGACGGCAACGTGTGGACCAGTGCCGGCGACGGCGTTCACTGCTACGCGCCGGACGGCGCGCTGCTGGGCAAGATCCATATTCCCGAAACGACGGCCAACGTCACCTTCGGCGGTCCCCGACGCAACCGACTGTTCATCACCGCCACCACTTCGCTCTATACCGTCTTCGTCGGTGCCACTGGCGCCCAAAGGCCGTAGGACGACGTTCAGGGCGTGTGAAAGAGGGTGCTGGTCTCGGCCAGGCCGAGCAGCACGAACTGCACGGCCAAGGCGGCGATCAGGATGCCGACGATGCGCGAGACCACGTGTACCCCGGTGATGCCGAGTACCCGCTGCACCTGTCCGGCTACCAGCAGCAGGCCGAAGGTAAGGCCCAGGTTGACGACCAGCGCGCCCACCACCACGGCGATTTGGACGGGATCGCCGCGGGCGTCGGCCATCAGCAGGATCACCGCGCTGATGGCGCCCGGCCCGACGATGAGCGGGGTGGCCAGCGGGAACACCGAGATGTCGGGCCGCCCTGCCGCTTCGTGGTCCTCCTCCCGGGTGGTCGAGGTGCCACCCGACGGGCGGGCGAATACCATGTCGACGGCGATCATGAACAACAGCAGCCCGCCGGCGATGCGCAGCGCCGGCAGCGAGATGCCGAACAGGGCCAGCACCGTCTTGCCGAACAGCACGAAGATGAGGACCAGAACGCTGGCCACCATGATGCCCTTGATCGCGGTGGCCCGCCGCTCGGCGGCGCCATAGCCGGCGGTCAGTGCGGCGAAGGCGATGGCGACATCGAGCGGGCCAATGGTGGCGAAGAAGGTGGTAAAGGCGATCAGCGCGGTTTCGAACATGGGACACCCCGGCGGCCGGCTGTCGGCCGGTCCGGCCGGATCTTACCGACCGGCGGTGGCGAAGGGAACCCTCCCGCGCGCCCGCTTATCCTTGGGGACGGCCGGGCTTGGTCGGACCGCACCGTGTCAGCGAGCGGCGCATGGGCAGCTCCACGTGGAAAGTGGTGCCTTTTTCCGGCACGCTTTCGAAGTCGATGGTGCCGTCCAGGGCGTCGACGATGGCCTTGGTGATGGCGAGGCCCAACCCGGTTCCCTTGGGGCGGCTGGTTCCTTGGACCTGGGAGAATTTCTGGAAGATGTGAGGACGGAAGTCGTCGGGAATTCCCGATCCGCTATCGCTGATCGTGTAGCGGACGGCGTCGCGTGTGCGGGCCAAGTGCGCCCGCACGGTGGCGCCGGCCGGCGAAAACTTGATGGCGTTGGACAGCAGATTGCCCAAGGCCTGGCGGAGTCGCCTGGGATCGCAGGTGATGACGGCGGAAGCCTCGATGGCGGTTTCGATGGCCACCTGGCGGTCGGTCGCGAAACCGCGCAGGTCCTCGCAGGTCTCGGTCAGAACGGGTCCGGTTTCGACCGGCTCGAAGGAAAACGCCAGTTGGCCGGCCTGAAGCTTCTGCATGTCGAGGATGTCGTCCACGAGCTGGCTTAGGATGATGGCGTTGCGATGGGCGATGGTGACCGCTTGGGTGGCCTTCTCGGGCAAGTTGCCCAGGACGCCGGCGTTCAGCATGCCGAGCGCGCCGCGGATGGACGTCAGCGGGGTGCGCAATTCGTGGGTGACGACGGAAACAAATTCGTCTTTCACCATCATGAGCTTGGTCTGTTCCGCCGCCTCTTTCATCGCCGTCTGCAGGGCGATGCGCAACTCCATCTCGTCGACCGTGAGTCGGGCCAAATCCTCCAGCAGCTGGCGGTGATTCGGCGCCAGTGTGCGCGGCCGGCGGTCGATGACACATAGCGTCCCCAGGTTGAAGCCGTCGGGCGTGCGCAGTGGCGCGCCGGCATAGAAGCAAAGCGCGGGGTCGCCGGTCACCAGGGGATTGGCCGAGAATCGAAGATCCCGGGTGGCGTCCTCGACGACAAAGACCTGGTCGGAAAGGATGGCATGAGCACAGAAGGCGAGATCGCGCGGAATTTCCGCAACGTCGAGGCCTCGTCGCGATTTCATCCACATCCGGTCGCGGTCGATCAGGGAAACCACGGCGACTGGCGCGCCCATCGTCTCGGCGACGATGCGCGTGATCCGTTCGAACGGCTCTTCGGGCGGGGTGTCCAGGATGTTGTAGGAGTGAAGTTTTTGAAGCCGGGACTCTTCATTCCCGGGGCGTGGTGCGGTGCGCATGGCTCTACGGACGGTGCGAAACCGTCCTCCCAATCTGCACCTCCCCCGGGAGCGAGGTAATGCCAAGTCGAGAGACGGGTCAATTGGAATCTGTTCGCGCCATGGCATCGCGCTCTTCAACCCATCAGGGAACCGAGGCGGGCTGGTTTCGTACCGGAAGCGTGGGCGGCCTGGGCGAGAAACAGTTCGGCGGCGGCCAAGGCGTCGGTAAGTGCGTTGTGGGCGCGGTAGCGGGGCAAACCGTAACGGGCACGGGTCGAGCCAAGGCGCAGATCACCGTCACCCGACTTGCGGCCTTCGAGGATAAGGGCGCGCCTCTCCAGCGCCAGGGTGCAGATGAAGGGGGCGGCAAGCGGCCGGCCGTACAGGCGGCGGCAGGCGGCGCTCAGGAATTGGCGCTCGATGCGGGCATGGTGGGCAACGGCCACCCGCCCGGCCATGGCGGCGAGCAGGCGGGGCAACACCTCGGCCAGGGGAGGCGCTTCCGCCAGCGCGCCGTCGAGCAGACCGTGGATGACCGCGGTTTCATCCGGCACCTGGCCCAGCGGGTGGACCAGGTGGTAGGCGGCCCCGGCCAGATGGACGCGCCCGCCGGCGATCGGGACGTAGCCGATGCTGAGGATCTCGTCGGTTTCGGGATCGAGCCCGGTGGTTTCCAGGTCAATGGCCAGGAGGTGAGCCCGATCGTAAGGAGTGGAGAGGATCGCGACGTGGTGGTCGTAATAGTTGCGCAAGGGCCCCGGGGGAGCGCGCCAGGCCAGCCAGCGGCGGCCGAGGGGGGAGGCGGAGAGGGGGCGCATGCCTGTCGCCGCCGTCCCGATCAGAACCGGGCCGTTTGGTAGGTATCGGCGAGGATCGCCTGGGTCGCCTTGACCACGGCGAAGGCGTCCTTCAGATGGGTCCGTTCGAAGCTGGAAAGGTCGCGGGGTTCGAGGAAATTGTTAGCCTCTTGGCCCTGGCGGATCATGCGGGTCTGGTGCCGGATGCGCATTAGGCTGATGAATTCGAAGGCGTCGCGCAAGTCGGCAGCGCTTTCGGTGCTCAGCCCACCAGCCATTTGTGCCGCTTCCAGTCTTTCTCGAGTGTTGACCGCGGGTACGCCGGCGGCCAATGCATAGATGCGCGCGATATCGACGATGGGGCCGATGCCGGTGTGCTTGATGTCGAGCGTGCGGTCGTGCTGGCCGCCGCGGATAAGCACGAGGTTGCGGAAGAAACCGAGGGGCGGGTGATGTTGCATGGCATTGCTGGCCATGAAGGCCTGGAAGATGCGGTTGCGGCGGGTGTGCTCCAGGATCGTTGGCTGAAGGGTGTCAAACAGGGCGGCCGCGCCGTGAACAAGCCGCAGATCGAAGAAGACGCTGGCGAACAGCAGGGCCTTTGGCTCCGGCTGCTCGATCCAACCCAGGAAATACCGCCTCCAGCGGGCCAGCGGCTGGCGCCATTCGTCGGTCATCGCCATCATGCCGCCCGGGCAATAAACATAGCCGCAGGCGGCCAATCCGTCGCAGACGAAGTGGCTGAGGTCGTGGAAGTAGGCGCCGTGCGTCGCGGCATCGTAGGCATCGTCGAGCACCAGGACGTTGTCCTGGTCGGAGCGCGCCGTCTGTTCGTGGCGTCCCTGCGAGCCCGCCGCCAACCAGGCGTAAGGCACCGGCGGCGGCCCCAGCCGGCGCTCCGCCAATTGAATGAGCCGCACGGTCGCGGCATCGGTCAGGGTCGAGACGACGTGGCCGATGTGATGGGCCGTGGCGCCCGATTCGGCCAAGTGGAGGACCAACTCGGGCAGATGGGCCAACACCTGGGCGAGACCCTCCGGGGAAGTCTGCTTATGGATGTCGCCAGCCAGGAAGACGGTCGAGGTGGTCTGCGTTTCGACGAGGTTGGTGGTGGTGATGCAGCCGGCGATGGCGCCGTCGCGCACCACCGGCAGATGGTGGACATTGTTGCGGGCCATGGCCAGCAGGGCATCGAACCCGTAATCATCAGCCCCGATGCAGATAGGATTGGGCGTCATGACGCGCCTCAGCGGGGTGTCGGCATCGAGGCCCTCGGCGACTACCCGGATGCGCAGGTCGCGATCGGTAAATATGCCGTCGAGACGGCCTTCCTCGGTGACCAGCAGGCAGGAAACCCGTTCGTCGCGCATGCGGATGGCCGCTTCGCGAACCGAGGTCGTCGGCGCGATGGTGACCGGCGTGCGGGACAACATGTCGCCGACCCTGACGCCGAGCAGGTTGATCTCCCGCCGCCCGTCGGAAAGATCCAGCGATTCCTTCAGGCGGCCGCCGCCCATCGGCGCGAAATAATAGTCGACCTGGCGGTGGGTTTGGCGCAGGCGCTCGAAGGCGGCGGCCGGCAGCAGATAGAGCAGGCAATCTTCGATGGCGACGCTGCGGTTGATGGCGGTGCCGCCGCGCAGCAGGCTGCGCACGCCGCAAAAATCGCCCTCGCCAAGGCGGGCGAGGAGCTGCCCGTCGCCGTCATGGGTTTCGATGGCCCCCGATCGGATGATGTGGAGGAACTCCACCTTGTCGCCGGGCACGATCAGGCGGCTGCCCTTGCGTGCGTAACGGATCTCGATGGTCCGTACGACATCCTGCAGCTTAAGGGCGGGCAGCAGGTCGAAGGGATGGTGGGCGGCGAGGAAATCGCGGATCTCGGCGAGTTCAGCATCCATGGCGTCGTCCCTTGTGTTACCGATCGGTTGTCATGCCGGTTCCACGGCGCCCAACGCCCGTAAATCGGCAACCACCGCCGGACAGTCGATCTGCTGCTCGAATTCATGCGCCAGCCCGACCATCAGGAACTGGACGCCGGCCACCGCCGCCGGCTTGTCCGGTCGGCGCAGGCGTTCGTGAATCGGCAAGGCGTCGAAGGCCCGCTCGCCCGCCGTTTCGGCGATCTCTCGGATCGACTTCGGTACGGCGGCCTGGTGCTCTTGCAGGCGAACACGCAAGGCCTCGGTGTCGGCCGCCCAGCCGTGCGGTCGGTTGGCGGGCGCCGGATGGCCAGTCAGGATATTGCCATGCAAGCGGACCAGACCGCGAGCAACCTCCTCCGGATGGTCGCCGGCAACTGGTCGCAGATGGGCCTCTGCTACCATCACGAGATCGGCAAGCGTTGCTGCGTAGGCTTCCCAGATCGCCGCGTCGTAGGCGTCGGCGAAGGCTTTTTCCTTGATCAGTTCATGGATCGGCAGGCTGGTCTTGACGAGACAATAGCCGATCACGGTTTTCTGGCTCACCAGCGATGCGTTGCGATCCAGGAAGGCCGCCAGCGACGCTGCGGAAGCCACCTTTTTCACCCGCCTTGATCTAAGCAACCCCTTGAACATCCTTTTCTTTACCTCATTTACAACCGGCACACCCGTGCTGGTTGATGGATATTGCATGTGAAGTATGATAATGATAGTCTCTAATGCAAATAACTATAATTATCGTACAATGGGGCAACTTCACGAGGCGGGGCAACCGCTAACTTCTATGTCGGCCGACGGCAACGGACCACAAACGATTATGGCGCCGTCGGTGGGGGATCTGTAGCTGGAATTTCCAGGAAAGCTATACAACCGCAGATATATGGAGCAGGCGGAATGATAGACGCAAGTCAGATCAGTCCAGAAAAGCGTATCGAGCATTGGAAAAAGACGACGCGGCTGATGTGGACCCTCATGTTTTGGTGGTTCGTATTCAGTTTCGGTGTTCACTTTTTTGCCGTTCAGTTGAATGGCATTTCATTTTTTGGCTTCCCTTTGGGCTTCTACATGGCCGCCCAGGGGTCGTTGATCGCCTTCGTCGTCCTCTGTTTCTGGAACGCAAGGTCCCAGAACCGGCTGGACGAGGAATATGGCGTGGCCGAGGACTGAGGGGGCATTATGGCAACAAATGGCATTGCTATTGGGGGTGGCGGCAAAGGGGGATTTGTCGCCAACCTAGGAAAAATTTACGGCGGCTACGCAGGGGGGTTCATCGGCTTTACCCTTCTGCTGGCCGTTCTCGAACAGATGGGCTTGCCGAACAAAATCATCGGTTACTCCTTCATGTTCCTGACCATCGCGGTCTATGCCTACATCGGCTACCTGTCGCGGACGATGGAACTGTCCGAGTACTATGTGGCGGGGCGCGTCGTTCCCGCCTTCTACAACGGCATGGCGACGGGTGCCGACTGGATGAGCGCGGCGTCGTTCATCTCGATGGCCGGCGGCCTTTACCTCGGCGGATACGGCGGCCTCGGCTACGTCCTCGGGTGGACGGGCGGCTACGTTCTGGTTGCCGTTCTGCTCGCCCCCTACCTGCGCAAGTTCGGGCAGTTCACCGTGCCGGACTTCCTGGGGGTGCGTTACGAGGGCAATACGGCGCGTTTTATCGGCGTCGTCGTCCTGTTCTCGGCATCGTTCACCTACATCGTCGCCCAGACCTACGGCATTGGCATCATCACCTCGCGGTTCTTGGGCATCCCGTTCGAGATCGCCATTTTCGCCGGGCTTCTCGGCATTCTGGTGTGTTCGATGCTGGGCGGCATGCGGGCGGTGACTTGGACCCAGGTGGCCCAGTATATCATCCTCATCATCGCCTACCTGACGCCGGTGGTCTGGTTGTCGACCAAGCTTTACGGCATCCCGATTCCGGAACTGACCTACGGCTTTGCACTGACCCAGATCGCCGAATTTGAAGCCCAGCTCGGCATCGTCAAGCCGCACGCCGCCGCCTTCGTCGACGCGGCGGGGCAGTTCAGCTGGACCGAGTTCAACAACTTCTGGGCGCTGGTTCTCTGCCTGATGGTCGGCACCGCCTCGCTGCCGCACATCCTGATGCGCTATTTCACCACGCCCAACGTGCGTGAAGCGCGCCTGTCGGTGGCCTGGAGCATCTTCTTCATCTTCCTGCTTTACTTCACGGCGCCGGCTTACGCGGCGTTCGCCAAGCTGGAAATCTACTCCAATGTCATCGGCCAGCCCATCGCCAACCTGCCGGCCTGGGTGCAGAACTGGTCGCAAGTCGGCGGCCTGTTGACCATTACGGACGCCAACGCCGACGGCATCCTCCAGCTCAAGGAGTTCGTCATCAACCAGGACATCATCGTCCTGTCGATGCCGGAAATCGC
The DNA here is from genome assembly GCA_014859895.1 of Rhodospirillales bacterium. Classification (GTDB taxonomy): domain Bacteria; phylum Pseudomonadota; class Alphaproteobacteria; order Rhodospirillales; family Shumkoniaceae; genus Shumkonia. The sequence continues at coordinate 64,776 of JACZKS010000077.1, read as the reverse complement.
CGGTCTGCCCTATGTCATCTCGGGGCTGGTGGCGGCGGGCGGTTTGGCCGCCGCGTTGTCCACCGCCGATGGCCTGTTGCTGGCCATCGCCAACGCGCTTAGCCACGACGTCTACTACAAGATGATCAATCCGAAGGCGAGCACGGCCCGGCGCCTGATCGTCGCCCGGGTGCTGCTCGTCGGCGTCGCCCTTCTGGCGGCGGCCGTGGCCGGCACCCGGCCTTCCGGCATCATCCAGATGGTGGCCTGGGCGTTCTCGCTGGCGGCGGCGGGGCTGTTCGCTCCGTTGGTGCTGGGGATCTGGTGGAAGCGGACGTCCTCGACCGGTGCCATCGTCGGCATGCTGGCCGGATTCGGCGTCTGCCTCTATTACCTGATTGCCACGCGGTATTTCGACATGCCCCTGTGGTTCGGCATCCGCAACATCTCGAGCGCGTTGTTCGGCTTGCCGGTGGCGTTCATCGTGACCTGGCTGGTCAGCTTGGTCACCCGGGCGCCATCCAGCCAGATGCAGGAGTTCGTCGATTCGATCCGTACGCCACGCGGCCAGGTTGCGTGGGCCGGTGCGGCGCACGAATGATTGTGATAAACTTGTAAATCCCTGGGGGCGGAGCCGTCGCGGGCTCCGCCCCTTCCTTCAAGCAGGAACAAACGTTCATGTCGGGTCAGGACATCTGGTGGGCGTACTGGTACTTCCATCTGCCGAACTACGTGTTTTCGGTCCTCTTCTACACGCTTTTCGGGCGTTTTCTTCTTGGCCTGTTTCTGCCGGCCAATTCGCCCAACTACATCTACCGATGGTTCTGCCGCCTGACCGGTTGGATCATGCAGCCGGTTGATTTCATCACCCCGCGCAGCGTTCCACGGGGGCTCCTGGCGCCGGTGGCGGCGTTCTGGGTGGTGGTGTTGCGCGTCCTCTTCTTCATGCTGATGTTCGCGGCCGGACTGACGCCGCGAATGGCCGGTACCTCCTGATCGCGGCCGCGCCCATGGTCAGCCGTCAATTTCTGTTCGTTCTCGTCGTCGGCCTGTGCGTGGTGAACGGCTTGTTCTCGCCCTATCTGCAGATCGCCGTGCCGATCACCACCATGCTGTTGCCGGAACTGTTCCCCAAGACCGTCCACTGGGTTCTGATGTTCTCCTCGATCCTGGTGTCGACGGCAACGCTGCTGGGTTCCGGAGTACCGGCCGCCCTGTGGGAAAGGCTGGCGGAGGGCGATCCGCAAAGCCCGGTTTCGATGTGGATCTGGTTGGGTGGCGCGGTGTTGCTGACCCTGCCGGCGTTCCAGGTTCTCCTGCGCCCATAGCGGCGCCGCCCGGTTGATTTCACGGGTCCGGGTCGATCCCCGTTTGACCTGGCTGGCCGGAACGCTAATATCCGCCCTCTTCAAGCCGGAGTTCTCCTTGTCGCCGGCTGCCCAAAATCATCGCCTTTCCCCGCGAGGACCGATTCGCATGACCCGCCTCCAGGCCAACATGGTGCTGCTTGTCACCGCCGTCGTCTGGGGGACGACGTTTGCCGTCCAGCAGCTGGCAATGGAGCACATCGGGCCGATGGTCTATACCGGCGCCCGCTTCCTGCTGGGCGCGCTGATGGTCCTGCCGTTCGCCCTCGTCCAGGGCCGGCGGCTGAAACGCGAGGCGGATTGGCGGCTGGCGCCGGCCGACCGCTTTGGACTTGTTGTCCTCGGCGTCTGCCTTTTCGTGGGCGCCCTGCTTCAGCAGATCGGCATCACCTATACGACGGTCTCGAACGCCGGCTTCCTGACGGCACTTTACGTTCCGCTGACGCCTCTGATCGCCCTCGTCTTCCTGCGTCAGGTGCCCCACTGGGTGGTTTGGCCAGCCGCCGCCGGCTGCACGCTGGGCGCCTATATCCTGGCGGGCGGTGACATCATGGCGATACGGACTGGCGACCTGTGGGTGATCGCCGGCGCCTTCTTCTGGGCGATCCATGTGCTGCTGGTGGGGTCCCTGGCCCGGCGCACCGGTGCGCCCTTCGTCGTCGCCTGTGCCCAGTTCTTCGTTTGCGCCGCCCTCGGCCTCATCTGGGGCGCGTTCAGCGAGCCGATAACCTTCGCTGCCCTCGTCGTCGCCGCCCCCTACATCGCCTACGGCGGGGTGATGTCGGTCGGCATCGGCTTCACTCTTCAAGTAGTCGGCCAGGCGCACACGCCGGCGCCCGACGCTGCCATCATCCTGTCCTCGGAAACGGTGTTCGCGTCGCTGACCGGCATGATCTTCCTGGGCGAGCGGCTGGGTCCCCTCGAACTGGTCGGCTGCGCGATGATCCTGGCCGGCGTCCTGATGGTTGAACTGCTGCCGGCGCGGCTTTCCTCTCCTCGTGCCGGGAGGGCTTCCGTCGGGCATTGACATGCCCTTTTCGAAGGAGGAAGGTCGGCCCCCACGGCCCAGCAGAGAGCCGACGGAGAAAACGCCATGGCAATGAATCCGGCCCCGATTTCAAATGTCCTCGTCGTTGGTTTCGGAGTCTTGGGGCGAGGCATCGCCCGCCTGTTCGCCGGGGCCGGCATGTCCGTTACGGCCTTCGATCCGCATGTGAAGGACGACGGCACGCTTCCGGCCGGCATCCGTTTGGTGTGCGAGCTTCCCAAGGAGGCGCCGGACCTTGTGGTGGAGGCGATCGTCGAAGTGCTCGACGCCAAGGTCGCCGTCTTCCACGTCCTCGAAGCGGCCTATGGGGCAGGGCCGATCATTGCAAGCAACACGTCTGGCCTGCCGCTCCAGGAGATGGCCAGCGCGCTCAAGCATCCCGAGCGCTTCATCGGCATGCACTTCTTCACGCCGGCCGACATATCGCCGCTGGTCGAGGTGGTGCGCGTGGCCGAGACCCAGGACGACGTGATCGAGCGGGCGGTCTGCGCCCTGGAAGTCGCGGGGCGCGAGGCCATCGTGCTTTCCAAACCGATCGTCGGTTATCTGTGGAACCGCCTGCAGCACGCCATTCTGCACGAAGCCTATCACCTGATCGAGAACGGCATCGTCAAGCCCGAGGACATCGACAAGGTGGCCAAGAAACTTCTGGGCCCGCGCTTCTGCGTGACCGGCCTGCTGGAGGGCAAGGACATCTTCAATCTGGAGCCGCACATTCTGGCCCAGAAGTCCATCGTGCCGCACCTCAACCTTGCCAAGTCGCCTTGCTCCATTCTGGATCGCAAGTTGAAGCGCCGGGAATTCGGCATCCGCACCGGCAAGGGTTTCTACGACTGGCAGGGCAGGGATGCCGCCCAAGTGGCCGCCGCCGCCGGGCGCAAGCTGAAGCGGTTGGGCGAGTTCCTAGAAAACGACTTGGAAAGGGGCGAACCGGACGTCTCGCCGATGGGCTCGCTGCCGATGGATTGACCGGCCGGCAGGCCGTGTGCCGGAACCGAATGGGATCAAAGCCATGAATCATGTTTTCCACCGTTATCCCAAGCATGACCTTCCGTTCGCCGTCGGCGGGGAAGGGCCGTACCTGATTGACGCTCAGGGCAAGCGCTACATCGACGCCAGCGGCGGCGCCGCGGTGTCGTGCCTGGGCCACGGCCATCCCAAGGTGATCGCCGCCATCAAGGATCAGGTCGACCGACTGGCCTATGCCCATAGCTCGTTCTTCACCACCGAGGCGACCGAGCGACTGGCCGACATGCTGATCGAGGCGGCGCCCAAGGGCATCGAGCGGGTCTATTACGTGTCCGGCGGCTCCGAGGCCGTGGAAACCGCGCTCAAGCTGGCCCGCCAGTATTTCCTGGAAGTCGGCCAGCCGCAGCGCCGCTACTTTGTCGGCCGGCTGCAGAGCTATCACGGCAATACCCTGGGCGCTCTGGCGGTGGGCGGCAACATGTGGCGGCGTAAGCAATTCGAGCCGATTCTTATCGAGGGCCATCATATTTCGCCGTGCTATGCCTATCGCGGCCGGCGCGACGACGAGAGCGAGGCTGAATACGGCCTCCGGGTGGCCAACGAGCTGGAGGCCAAGATCCTGGAGTTGGGCGCCGATGCGGTGATCGGCTTCATCGCCGAGCCGGTGGTCGGCGCCACCATGGGCAGCGTTCCTTCCGTTCCTGGCTATTTCAAGCGCATCCGCGAGATCTGCGACAAATACGGCGTGCTCTTGATCTTGGACGAGGTGATGTGCGGCATGGGCCGCACCGGCACGCTGTTCGCCTGCGAGCAGGATGGCGTCGTTCCCGACATCGTCGCCATCGCCAAGGGTCTGGGCGCCGGCTACCAGCCGATCGGCGCCACCCTGGCATCGCGCCGGATCTTCGAGGCCGTGGTCAACGGCTCGGGCTTCTTCCAGCACGGCTTCACCTATATCGGCCACGCCACCGCCTGCGCGGCGGCGCTGGCCGTGCAGACGGTGATCCGCGAAGAGAACTTGCTGGCCAACGTCAAGGCCCGCGGTGCCGAACTCGATCAGGCCCTCAACGAGCGCTTCGGCAACCACCCCTACGTCGGCGACATCCGCGGACGCGGCCTCTTCCAGTCGATCGAGCTGGTCGCCGACCGGGCCAGCAAAAAACCCTTCGATCCGGCGCTCAAGATCAACGCCAAGATCAAGAAGGCGGCGATGGCCAACGGCCTGTGCTGCTACCCGATGGGAGGTTGCATCGACGGCCAGTATGGCGACCACGTGCTGCTGGCCCCGCCCTATATCATCGACACCGAGGTGGTTGGGCAGATCGTCGAGCGGCTGTCCCGCGCCGTCGATGCCGCCCTCAAGGAAGCCGGCGTCGCCTGACCGTCAGCCGCCGGGGCCGAGTGCCCTGTCCAGGTTGAAGGCGGCGCTGATGAGCGCCAGGTGGGTGAAGGCCTGCGGAAAATTGCCCAGTCCCTCGCCGTGGAAGCCGGTCTGTTCGGCGTAAAGCCCGACGTGGTTGGTGAAGCCCAACATGCGCTCGAACATCAGGCGGGCTTCGTCCAATCGGTCGCGCCGGAAGCGGCCGGCCCGGGTCAGGGCCTCGACCAGCCAGAAGGTGCAGATGTTGAAGGTGCCTTCCTCGCCGACCAAGCCGTCGAAGGTTTCCGCGACGTTGTAGCGGTAGACCAGGCTGTTGGAGACCAGTCCGCCCTTCTCGGGTGGCTGCAGGATGGCGTCCAGCGTCTTCAGCATCCTCGGGTCGGTGGGCGACAGGAAGAATACCAGCGGCATCATCAGGTTGGCGGCATCGAGCGCGGTGCCGCCGTAGCGCTGGACGAAAGCCTGGCGATCGCGGTTCCAGCCCTTGCTCATGATGTCCCGGTAGATCTCGTCGCGCACCGCGAGCCAGCGCTCTCGCGGGGCCGGGAACGAACGCTTATCGGCGAGCCGCAGGCCGCGATCCACGGCCACCCAGCACATCAGCTTGGAATAGACGAAATCCTGCGAGCCGCCGCGCACCTCCCAGATGCCTTCGTCCTGGCGTCGCCAGTTCTCGCACACCCAGTCGACGAGCGACTGGAGGACGAGCCAGAAATCGTACGATATCGGCGTGCCGTACTTGTTGAACAGATAGATCGCGTCCAGCAGTTCGCCATAGATGTCGAGCTGAAGTTGGTTGAAGGCGGCGTTCCCGACGCGGACGGGCTTGGAGCCCCGGTAGCCGTCGAGATGGTCCAGTATCTCTTCGGTCAAGGTGTGGCGTCCGTCGATCCCGTACATGACTTGCAGCGGACCGTTCTCGGTGGCCATCACGTCGAGGCAGTAGCGTTGCAGGAAGTCCTTGAACTGCTCGGCTTCCGCGGTGAACCCGAGGCGCAGGAAGGCATAGATGGTGAAAGCCGAATCACGGATCCACGTGAAACGGTAATCCCAGTTGCGCTGTCCGTTGACCCCTTCGGGCAGGCTGCACGTCGGGGCGGCGACAATGGCGCCGGTTGGCTCGTAGGTCATCAGCTTCAGCGCCAGGGCGGAGCGATGGACCATCTCGCGCCAGCGGCCACGGTACTGGCACTTGGCGAGCCACGAGCGCCAGAAGTTGACGGTGTGGTGGAACAGCGCTTCGGCATCGTCTTGAGAAAGCGCCGTTCCGCACCGGTCACCGTCGGGCAGGTCGGACAGCACGAAGGTGGCGCTGTCGCCTTCGGCCAGAGAAAATTCGGCAACGACGGCGTCTCCCTCGACTCTCAGCGGCACCTTGGTGTCGAGGCCGAGGATCAGGGTTTCCGAGGAGAAGACGGCGCCGTCCTGAGTGATGTCGACAACGTGGCTGTCGCGCGCGAAATTAAAGGCCGGTCGGCATTCCATCCTAAGATCGATGTGGCCGCGAACGGCGGTGACCCGCCGGATCAGCGGATGGTGGCGGTGCTTTTCGCCGACGACCGGGGCACCGGAGACCGGCATGAAATCAATCAGTTCGGCGGCGCCATCGGCGGAAAGAAAGCGGGTGACCAACACGTTGGTGTCGGGCCAGTAGAACTGCTTGCAGGTCACGTCCTCGGTCCGCGGCGAGATACGGAAATACCCGCCCTTCTCATCGTCGAGCAGGCTGGCGAAGACGGCCGGCGAATCGAAGCGGGGGATGCACATCCAATCGATGGTGCCGTCGACGGTGACCAGGGCGACGCTATGCATGTTGCCGATCATCGCGTGGTCCTCGATGGGGGGGTATCCCATGACGGTATCCTTTCCTGATCGATTGGAGCGCTCAGCCGTTGTCGATGAAGGCGGGGTAAAGAGTCATGCCGCCGTCCACATAGAGGGTGGCCCCGGTGACGTAGTCGGATTCATCAGAGGCCAGCCAAACGGCGGCCTTGCCGATATCGTCCGGCTCGCCGATGCGGCCGTAGGGGACGAGGGGAAGCAGCCGCGCCATGGCTTCGGGGGTTTCCCAGGCGGCGCGGTTGATGGCGGTCTTGATGGCGCCGGGCGAGATGGCATTGACCCGGACCCGATGGCGCGCCAGTTCCTGGGCGATGCTTTTCATCATCATGCCGAGGCCGCCCTTGGACGCGGCATAGTTGACATGGCCGGCCCACGGGATGACGTCATGGACCGACGAGATGCAGATGATCTTGCCGGCCGCCGCCGAAACCTCGGGACGTACCCCCTGCTTGAGGAAAAGCCGGGCCGCCTCGCGAGCGCACAGAAACTGGCCACCAAGGTTGATGTCGATGACGGTCTCCCAGTCCTGAAGCGTCATGTCGACGAAGGCGGCGTCGCGCTGCACGCCGGCGTTGTTGACCAGGATGTCGAGGCCGCCCCAGGCGTCGACGGCGGCGGCGAACAGCGATTGCACCTGCTCCTCGCGGCTGACGTCGGCCTGAACGGCCAGCGCCTCTCCGTCCGACGCAACGATGCCTCCGACAACTTGGCGGGCGGCTTCCTCGCCACCCATGAAATTGACGATCACCCTGGCGCCGGCCACGGACAGAGCGCTGGCAATGGCGGCGCCGATGCCTGAACTGGCGCCGGTGACGATGGCTCGCTGGCCATCGAGCGGCCTGTTCGGAGAAACGGTCATACCTGACCCCTCGCGTTGCTGCCGTCGGCCTCCCCATGGTTGATTTAGGGCCGGCGCCGCCCGGTACCAGGGCAAAAATGGCTAAAACCGGCCGGAAGAGCTTCCGGGTGCCCTATCGAGAGGCGCCGGACGGATGGTCGACGAAGGCCGACCAAGCGAACCAGAAGGCGACATGGCCGGCCATGCGGGCCAGTCTGGCATCGCCGGGACCGAGAAGCGCGTTTTCCGTCACCCGCCATTCCTCGCCATCGGCGGTCAGCCGATCGGGCGCTGGGCTGGGGGCGAAGGTCAGCCCGTCGCGGCGGTAGGCGCGCACGGTGCCGGTGACGGCGTTGCCGATCAACACGACGTCGGTGAAGCCGATGCTGTCGTTGATTACCGGCCGGTTCCGAAAATCTTCCAGCGGCCAAGCCTTGGCGCCGCCTGCGGTACGGATACCGAAAACCCTGTCCTTGAGGGCATGCGTCGCATCCGGCGCCAGGGCGGGGAACATCAGGTCAGGACTGTTGAAGTAGTGGCCGTAAGGGGCGTCGGGGGTGTAGTCGCGCACGTAACCGGTGTCGAGCGACAGCACCCGGGTGTCGGGATGGGCGGCCAGCCAGTCGCGCCAGTTGGTCAGCACGATGGGCAGTATCTTGAGCGTGATGCCCGAGCCGGCCAGCGGACCGGACACCGGACGGCCGGTGAACTGATTCCACAGGCTGTCGGTGGCAAGGTCGTGCATCAGCTTGTTGGAACGATAGAGCAGGCCGGAGGAACCGAACGTCAGCGGCTGCTCCCGCCCCTCGACGCGACCGTCATAGAGAATGCCGGAGCCGCACAGCGTACAGTAGGCCAGCGACACCGGAACGCCGCCGACGACATCATTCAGCATCTCGTGCCAGTCGAGAATGCGCAGCGGATAGGCGCGGGCGTCACCGTCGATTTCGACACCGAACACCGGCTCGCCGGGAATCAGGTAGCCGGCGTCTCCGGCGGCGACGAGCGCGGGGTTGGTCAAGGCGGGGATGCCCTCGGCCGCCGCCACGCCGCCCCAAACCACCTCTTCCAGGCGGATCTCCGCCGCCGGCGTCAGCGGCAGGAAACGGGCGAAGTTGGGATCGATGGCCAGGAGAAGGTCGAGTTTGAGGCGCCGGAAGCTGGGATGGGGAACGATTTCCGGGTGTGCCTCCTGCCACAGCATCCAGTCGAACCAGCTTCGAGCGTCCGTTTCGCCGGTGATCGCCGCCAGGGCGTCGGCGATGGGTTGGGTGGCCGGACGATTGAAGCGGAGCGCCAGGATGAGGGAGGCGGCGACGCCGGGATCGTCCCGTTGACGCAGTGCCGCCAGGGCGGTCATCAGGATGTCGTCGGAGAGGCCGAGGAACTGGCCCAGCACCACCGTTCGGCTCTCCTCATGGATCGCGTCATCATCATCGGCCTGGGCCGGTATCGCGATGGCTAGCGTCAACAGCACTACCACCGCAGCTCCCATCCACCGCCGTTGTCCGATCATGACATCCGTCCCCTCGGTTGCTGGGGGACAGGTGGGCATCAACAAAGGTTTGGGAAGGTCACCTCGCGGCCTTGTGAGAAGGCGTGAAGGTTTGACCTCAGCCCCAGGGTCCGGTTCGTCCCCAGGGGCCGGTCCGCCGACGGACCACCGCCTCGCGTTGACGGGGGGCCGGGCCGCCGGCCATTTCGCGCAGTCGCCTTACACGATTGGCGGTGCTGGGATGGGTGGAAAACAGGCTGTCGCCCTGGCCGCCGGAAAGCGGGTTGACGATGAACAGGTGCGCCGTCGCCGGATTACGCTGGGCGGTCTCGTTGGGGCTGAGACGGACGGTATCTTCCAGGCGCTGGAGGGCCGAGGCCAGCCACAGCGGTTGGCCGCTGATCTCGGCACCGGCGCGGTCGGCCTCGTACTCGCGGGAGCGCGAGATGGCCATCTGCACCAGCATGGCGGCGAGCGGCGCGACGATGGCCACCAGCAGCACGCCAATGAGGCCGAGCGGATTGTTGCGGCTGCCGCGGCTGCCGCCGAAGAAGAAGGCGAACTGCGCCAGCATGCCGATGGCGCCGGCGAGCGTGGCCGTGATCGTCATGATCAGGGTATCGCGGTTTCGCACGTGGGCCAGCTCGTGGGCCATGACGCCGGCCACCTCTTCGCGGCTCATGCGGCGGAGCAGGCCGGTGGTTGCCGCTACCGCCGCGTTGGCGGGATTGCGGCCGGTGGCAAAGGCGTTCGGCTGGTCGCTGTCGATGATGTAGACCTTGGGCATCGGCAATCCGGCGCGGCGCGACAGGTCGGCCACCGTGTCATAGAACTCCGGCGCCCCGGCGCGTCCGATCTGGCGGGCACCGTACATCCTTAGCACCATCTTGTCGGAGTTCCAGTAGGCGAAGGCGTTCATGCCCAATGCCAGCAGGAAGGCAAACGCCATGCCAGTCTCGCCGCCAATCAGATAGCCGGCGCCGACGAACAGCCCGGTCAATCCGGCCAGCAGGATGGCGGTCTTCGCGTAGTTCATCGTGGCCTCATGCTTGGATTGAACTGCCGGCTATAGAGATATCCCGGCGGGACGGCCGCGCAATCCCCCGGGGCTGCGACGTTGAAGGTGACCAATCGACGGGGAATGACGGGGGGGCGGCTCGCGCCTCAGTTGAGGGTCGCCGTGCGGCCGAGGTAGTCCTTGAGGGCGCTCAACTGGTGGCTGTCAAAACGCACGTTGAAGACGGCCGGAGGATCGAGCGGGTTCACATGTTTGCCGTCGACCAATATCTCGTAATAGAGATGGTATCCAGTCGCCACGCCGGTGCGTCCGACGTAGCCGATGACTTGGCCCTGCTTGACCTTCTTGCCGGCATACAGGCCGCGGGCGAAACCCGACAGGTGCGAGTAGGTGGTTTCGACATTGGCCTGGTGGCGGACGCGGATGATCCTGCCGTAGTTCCCCCGCCAGCCGACGTCGACGACAACGCCCTCGGCGCTCGCCGAGACGGGCGTTCCCTTGGGTGCCCTGAAATCGACGCCCTTATGGAATCGCCGGTCTTTAAACACCGGGTGAATGCGCCACCCGAAAGGCGACGTCACTTCCGCCCGCTTCAGGGGTAGCACGAAGTCGATCATCGCTTCGCCGGTACCGGCCGTCGATGCGATGGCGGTGGCGACGTCGTCGAGCCGATAGCGGTAGACCCGGTGCACCTTTTGCCCGTCGTCGATCTCGATATAGCGGAACTCGTCGCCCCGACCGCGCGAGGTGGCCGACAGGGCCAGGTAAACCACCTTGAAACGGGCCGATGGTGGAGGGCCGGCGGGCAGATCCGGATCGTTCGTCAAGGCGAGCAGCGCCTCCTCGACGAGGGGCAGAGACAGGTTGGCGGCAAGCAACGAGTTATGGAAGCTCGCCCCGACCTCGCCCGAGACCTGGTAGACGGCCATCCCGCTCGTGTTGGCGGGGCCGGCTTGGCGGGCGGGCGTCGGCTGGGGGACATAGACGGTAAGATCCTCCGCCGTACCAGTTTCGAGGTGCAGCGAGCGGATGATGGCCTCCTGGCCCTGGGTTTCGAGAACGACCTGCACGGCGGCTCCCGGCCGTAGATCCATAGGATCGAACAGATCGCCGAGCGCTGTCAGGGCAGCCGCCTTGCTTGCCGCACCGACGCCGGCCTGACCGAGCATGGAGGCGAGGCTGTCGCCCTCGCCGACGGTCAGGTTCACCGTACGGACGTTGTCGGTGGCCGATGGCACTTGGGTTGCCAGCGGCAATTGGGAAGCTTGCGGCAAGGAGGCAATTGGCGGCAGGGGAGGGGAGAAGTCGGGTTCATTGGCCCGGGCGGCGCTCATCGCGGCGATCGACGCGAGCCCCACGACGAGGATGAGGCTTTTCACGCTGCGCCGGGGCGGAGTGTCGATGCCTGCAAAATTCACGCGGTTCCCCCGCCTCGCTTACCAATACATCCCATGCTTGATACCCGATGCAGGCTGTCGGTACAACCGTCAATCCTGCCACTGTAAATCCGTCGGGATCGGCTTCCTGGAACGCGCCAAACGGTAAAATGTTCCCAGGAGCGGAAGAGTTTCGTCTAGGTTCCGATTTTAAGGGGCGCAACCAAGCCGCGCAGGGCGGCGATGACGCTCAAGGCGGTGATTCTACCTGTGCGAGGGTTTTCGACGGACGGCACGTTCTCGATGGTCATGGTGAAGCGCGCGCTGTCGGCGTCGACCTCGATGGTGTGGGTGTTACGACTTACACCGGGGTCGGCCCAGATCTCGATGCGCGTTCGGTCCGGCCCGATACCGGCCAAGCCCAAGGCAGCGGCGACGTTGACGTTGGCGGGAAAGCCGCGGGCCCCCTCGCGGGCCGAGCCCTCGAACACCCGAAGCGGCGCCGTCAGGCCGTCCAGCGAAATGCCGCGTTCCGCTAGGTAGGGAGCGCCGACCAACCCGGCCGGCGGCTTGCGGGTGACCATGGTGACCGACCGAATGGTACCCTCGGCCGCTGCCCGCACAGCGTCGAGACCCAGCAGCGCACCTGTCGGCACGATGATGCGGGCCCCGCTTTCCTCCGCCGCCTCGATGAGGTCGGGGCGCGACAGCAGGGCGCCGACGCTGGCCGGCACCAGGATGCGGCCGGCGCGAATCGCCGCCTCGGCGATCTCTGCGAAAATGGCCGCCGGCGCGCATTCGACGACGATCTCGGCGTAATCGGCCAGTTCGGCCGGCGGCACCACCGGAACTGTCCGCCGAAACCCGGCCATGCGGGTGGCGGCCCTGGCGGTGTCGCGCGCCGAAACGGCGGCGAGCGACAGTCCCGGTATGCCTTCATCGAGACACCGGGCTACCGCCAAGCCGATGGCGCCAAGCCCGCCAATGGCGACCGTGAATGGAGGAAGGGGTGTTTGCGCCATGACGGTTTCTCCGCTGGATCTCGGTTGGGGTAGGGGCGCTCATCCTAGCGCGAAACTCTTTCCGCGCCATACTCGGGACTGGTGGCGGTTCCGTGCGCAAAAGGCGGTTCCCCCTACTGGTCAAGGAGGCGGCTTTGGGATAGGGTCCCGCCGTGTCCAGCTATGCCACCTTTGCCGCGCCGCTGTTGCGTCTGCTTGATGCCGAGACCGGGCATCGGTTGGCTATCCGCGCGTTGAGTTGCGGCTTGGTGCCGGCGGCGCCGGCGTTTGAGAATGCCGTGCTGCGTCAATCGCTGTGGGGTCTCGATTTCGCCAATCCGCTGGGCTCGGCGGCCGGTTTCGACAAAAATGCCGAGGCGGTGGCGGCGACCCTGGCATTGGGGTTCGGGTTCGTCGAGGTCGGCACGGTGACGCCGCGCCCGCAGCCGGGCAACCCCAAGCCCCGCCTGTTCCGCTTGGTCGAGGACGGGGCGGTGATCAACCGCATGGGATTCAACAACCAGGGGCTGGAGACGGTGTTGAGCCGCCTCAAGGCCCGTCGGCTGGCTGGCATCGTTGCCATCAATCTGGGCCGCAACAAGGACAGTGCCGACGCCATCGCCGACTATGTCGAGGGGGTACGCCGCGCCGCGCCGTTGGCGTCCTTCCTGATCATCAACGTGTCCTCGCCCAACACTCCAGGCTTGCGCGCCTTGCAGCGCCGCCAGGACCTGGCCGACCTGCTGGGCGCCGCACGGACGGCGCGCGACGAAACGGTGGGCCGCCAGCCGCCTCTGTTGGTCAAGATCGCGCCCGACCTGACGGAAGCCGAACTGGCCGACATCGCCGCCGTCGCCCTTGATGTCGGCATCGACGGCATCGTCGCCACCAACACGACCATCGGCCGCCCGGCCTCGCTCAGAGGCTCCCACGCGGGCGAGACGGGCGGGCTCAGCGGTCGCCCCCTGTTTGCGCTTTCCACCCAGGTTCTGGGAACCGTTTATAAGTTGACGGCCGGTCGGTTGCCCTTGATCGGTGTCGGCGGCGTCACCACTGGAGCCGACGCCTACGCCAAGATCCGGGCTGGCGCCTCGCTGGTGCAGTTCTATACGGCGATGGTCTATGGCGGCCCTGGCATCGTCGCCGACATCCGGCGCGACCTTGCCGCCCTCATCCGGCGCGACGGCTTCGGCAGTGTTGCCGAGGCGGTCGGCGCCGACCACCGCTAGCTGTCCCTCAGTCGTCCTCGCCGCTGCCGGGTTTGCGGTTGGATGGCGTAGGGTTGGCGCCGGTCCAACGGCGGCTGCCGAACAGGCGCAGCGCTACCGGAGCCAGCACCAGCAGGAATCCCAACCGCACCAGGTGATGGGTGGCGACGAAGGCCGGGTCGATGTGCAGCGCCACCGTGATGACGTTCATCTCGGCGACCCCGCCGGGCGCGAAGGCTAAGATCAACGCCTCGAATGAAAGCCCGGTCAAGGCATGCAGGAGGGCGGCCAGCAGGACCGCCGCCGCGATCATGAGGAACGCCATGATCGCCGCCGTGCGAACCACCGAGGCGATCTCGCGGAGCCTGGTCCCCAGAAAGCGGCAGCCGACATTGGCGCCAATGACTACCTGGGCCAGGGCTACCAGTTCGCCCGGCGGCCGGGCATCCGACAGACCGACGGCGTGTGCCAGCGCGCTGACGGCCATCGGCCCGACCAGGGCCGGCAGCGGCAGGCGGGCCAGCCGCGCCAGCCCATAGCCGACGATGGCCGAGGCGGCGAGCATGGCGGCACCTGTCGCCGACATGTCGTTGATCCGCCCGAAGGCGGCGGTGCCGGCGGGAACGTAGTCGTGAAAGAAGCGGAACCAGAAAGGGATGGTCACCACGGTGATGACGATGCGCACGCTGTGCATCAGCGAAATGACCCGTTCGTCCCCGCCCATGGAACCGCCCAACAGAACCATCTCGGTGAAGCCGCCCGGGGCCGCCGAGCAGAAGGCGGTGGCGGGGTCGTAACGGCCGAAGCGGCGCAGCAGCCAGCCAAGGCCGATGATCATGACCGTGCTGTAGAGAAGGATCGCCGTGATGCTGGGCAGCCATTGGCTCGCCTGGGCCAGGATCTCTGGCGTGAAGGCGCTGCCGACCATCAGGCCGATCACCGCGATCAGGACGTCGCGCAGGCGGCCGGGCGCCCGCAGCGGGGCACCGGCCAGGGCCGCCGTGATGGTGACGCACATGGCCCCCATCATCCAAGGGAGCGGCATTTCCAGGAGAAGGAACGCATAGCCGCCGGCTCCCCCGAGAGCCAGCGTGAGGGCGATAGCCAGGGTCCGGCGCGGCCATCCCTGGGCGGGCGGTTTGACGGACGGGGCAGGGCTTTTCACGGGACGAATTGTTCCTTGATGATGCGTTCCTCGAGATTGTGCTCGGGATCGAACAACAGGGTGGGCGAGATGGTTCCGTTGACCTCGACGCTGACCCGGACGGCGTCACGCACCTCGTTGAAGTCGGCACCGACGCGCACCCGCCGCCGGTCGGCATCGAGAACGTCGAAGGTGACGCGGGCATGTTGCGGCAGCAGGGCGCCACGCCAATGGCGCGGCCTGAAGGCGCTGATTGGGGTGAGGGCCAGCAGTTCGGCACCGAGCGGCAGGATCGGGCCGTGCACGGCGTTGTTGTAGGCGGTGCTGCCGGCCGGCGTCGCCACCAGGACGCCGTCGCAGATCATTTCCTCCATCCGCATCACGCCGTCCACGTGGATCGAGATCTTGGCGGCGAAACTGGTATCGCGCAACAGCGCCACTTCGTTGATGGCGAGCGCCTCGTGGTGCTGGCCGTGGATGTCCTCGACCGTCATGTGCAGCGGCCTGAGGTTGATTGGTTCCGCCCTGGCAAGGCGCTCCATCAGGCCGTCGTCCGTATAGCTGTTCATGAGGAATCCGACCGAGCCTCGGTTCATGCCGAAGATGGGCGTGCCCTTTTTCATGAAGGAATGGAGCGCCTGCAGCATGAAACCGTCCCCGCCCAGCGCCACGATGACACTGGCCTCTTCGGGCGGAACGTGGGCATAACGGGCCTTGAGCCGGGCTTCGGCGGCCTGCGCTTCATCATGCATTGCCGCCGTGATCGCGATGGTGTTGAATTTCATGACCGATGCCCGGTTTCCTCTTGCTCGGCGGCGCCGGTCGCCAGTATAGCCGAGGAATTCGGGGAAACCATGGGTGGAAATCGGATTTTCGTGGGATGAGAGCGACGGCCGTCACCAACGGATCGGAAGACCTTCCGGCGGCATTCCTGGCCATCGATTTCGAGACGGCGACCCATGCGCCGGAAAGCGCCTGCGCTATCGGCTTGGCTTACGTCGAAAACGGCCGGTTGATGCACGCCGAAAGCCACCTGATCCGCCCCGTCTCGCGCGAATTCCGCTTCACCTGGGTGCACGGCATCACCTGGGCGGACGTTGCCGACGCCCCCGATTTCGCGGCGCTGTGGCCCGATCTGCGCCCGTGGTTCGACCGGGTCGACTTCGTGGCCGCCCACAACGCCCGCTTCGACCGCTGGGTGCTCGACGTCTGCTGCATGGCCTATGGCTTCGCGACGCCGAGGGTGCCGTGGGTATGCACGGTCGAACTGGCGCGTTCCCTGTGGCGTCTCAAGCCAGCCAAGCTGCCCGACGTCTGCCGGCATCTGTCCATCCCGCTGGTCCATCATCAGGCGGGGTCGGACGCGCGAGCCTGCGCCGAGATCGTGATCGCCGCCGAACAGGACGGCTGGACATTCTGAGGCGGTCATCGCGAAGAGGAACGGCGTTGGAAATCCTTGGAGATTCGACATATTCCTGATAGTAGTTAGGGGAATGCTTTGTGCCGACATGCAACCAAAGCGGTACATCGCGAACAACAAGAACGACGTCGGGGGGAAGTGTCCGAAGGCCGTTTCCGTGGCCTCCCGCACTAGATGAAGACCATTCGCGCTGCCGGGGCACGCCGGCTGGCGGGGAAGGTTGGTGCAAGGACCGGAAGAAAACGAGCCACGGAGACGAAGTTGACGGGTCCCGGCGGGCACGCAATGGGGGGGAGCGTCCGCATGAATCCGCGTGAGCTGATCACGATTCTGGAAAAGCATCGTCTCTTTGTGAAGGGCATAAAAGGGGGTGCGCCGGCCGACCTGCGCCACCAGGACCTGTCCAGGCTGAAGCTGGAAGGGATCAACTTGAAGGGGGCCATCCTGGCCGGTGCCGACTTCAGCCACAGCAAGCTGGCCAGGGCCAATTTCACCGATGCCGATCTGTTCTGCGCGATTTTCCGCGGCGCCGACCTGTCCCACGCCACCTTCGAGCGCGCCAACCTGCGCGGCGCCCATTTCCACGGGGCAACCTTGACCGGCACCAATTTTCGCGAGGCGGATCTCCGTTCGGGCGCCATGATGCAACTGCCGGGACAGGGGCAGAACGCCGATCTTTCCTATACCAATCTCGATGCCTCGAACCTTGAGAATGCCCGGATGTGGTACGCCAACCTCTCCCATTCCTCGATGCGCGAGGCCGAGATGGGGCAGGTCGACCTGCGCGGCGCGGATCTCAACGGCGCGGTGATGACCGGAGCCAAGCTGAAGAACGCAAACCTCACCGGGGCCACCCTGGTCGATGCCGATCTCAGCTCCGCACAGTTGCAGGGCGCCGACATGAGCGGGGCGGTCCTGGCCGGGGCCAAATTCGCCAATGCCGATCTCGCGGAAGCGGTGGTCAACATGGCCGTCGCCAAGCTGTCGCTGGATACCCAGCAAATCCTTCGGGATCACGCGCTGTGGCTGGCTGCCGACGGCAAGGAGGGACGCCGCGCGGTGTTGTCGGGCGCCGACTTTGCGGGGCTGGATCTGGCGGGCATCAATCTCAGCGCGGCGACCCTGCGCAAGTGCCGTTTTTCGGGGGCCAATCTGTCGAAAAGCCTGTTCGTCCTCGCCGATCTGGCTGGGGCCGACCTGGCGCAGGCCGATCTTCGGCACGCCAATCTGTCCGGCGCCATTTTCCACGGGGCCGACCTCTCCGGCGCCCGTCTGTCCTTCGCTCTGCTCGATGTCGTCGCCATCGGACGCCACGACGGCGGCCAGGGATCACTTTCGCGCGCCACCGATTTTTCCAGGGCCAAGCTCAAGGGCGCCGACCTCAGGAACGTGGACTTCAGCCGCGCCGTCCTGATCGACACCGATCTTTCCGGGACGGTTGCCCAACAAACAAGCACCCCGGCGGCGGCGCAGCCGTGAAGCGCGGGGACGGCGTCAGATGATCCGCTTGCGCAGGTAGGTCACCGCCACCTCGGCGATCATCACGACGGCGAAGATGGCGACCAGAATCATTGCCGCGCGGTCCCAGTCGAACAGGCTCATGGACGATTCCAGCGCGGTACCGATGCCGCCGGCGCCGACCAGCCCCAGCACCGCCGATTCGCGCACGTTGATATCCCAACGGAACAGCGCGATCGACCAGAAGGCCGGCTTAATCTGCGGCCAATAGCCCTTGGTGACGACGCTGACCCATGGCGCGCCGGCGGCCTGCAGGGCCTCGATCGGTCCCGGCTGCGCGTCCTCCAGCGCCTCGGCCAACAGCTTGCCGACAAAGCCGATGGAGCGAAAGGCGATGGCCATGGTGCCGGCCAGGGCACCGGGGCCGAAGACGGCCACGAACAACAACGCCCAGACCAGCGAGTTGACCGAGCGCGACGACACTAAGACGAGCTTCGCCAGGTAGTTGACCGTGGTGCTGCGGGTGATGTTGTGCGCGGCCAGGAAGCCGATCGGCACCGCCAGGAACAGCGTGATGATGGTGCCCAGCGTGGCGATGTGCAGGGTCTCCATCATGGCGGCGTGGACGGTCGTCGGATAGTAGTACCAGGCGATCGGCCACATGCGGCTGAACAGGTCGGCCACCTGCTCGGGGGCGTCATAAAGGAATTCCGGGATGATCTCGATCTGGCGGAGCGATAATACGAGCGCCGCGACCATACCCAGATACCACGTGAAGCGGACCAGCCGTTGCCGGGGGGTGAACCGCTGCCATTGCGCTTGCGACGAAATCATGATGCCGCCCCTTACTGGAACGAGGCGCGCAGGCGCGTCGTGATCACCTCGGCGATCATGATGACGGCGATGATGGCCAAGAGGATGGCGCACACGAAATCGTAGTCGAACCGCTGGAAGGCGGCGAACAGCGTGCCGCCGATGCCGCCGGCGCCGACGAGCCCGACCATCGTCGAGTTGCGCAGGTTGGAATCGAGCTGATAGGTGCAAAAGCCGATGAAGCGGGTCAGCACCTGGGGCAGGACGCCATATGTAATGATGTTGGCGAACGGCGCCCCGCTGGCGCGTATCGCTTCCACCTGTTTCAACGAAATCTCCTCGATGGCCTCGGCGAACAGCTTTCCGATGAAGCCGATGGAGGCGATGATGAGGGCGAGGATGCCGGCCAGCGCCCCGAATCCGACCGCCTTGACGAATAGGATGGCGACGATTACCGGATGGAATGAGCGGCATACCGCAATGATCAGGCGGGCCGGCCAGGTCACCCACAAAGGCATCAGGTTGCGTGCCGCCAGCAGCCCGACCGGCAGCGACAGCACGATGCCGAAGAAGGTGGCGACGATGGCGATCTCCAGGCTTTCGGCGAGATCGGAAACCAGCAGTTCCCAGCGCGTGAAGTCGGGCGGCAGCATGCGGCCGATGAAGA
Organism: Rhodospirillales bacterium; assembly: GCA_014859895.1. Taxonomy (GTDB): domain Bacteria; phylum Pseudomonadota; class Alphaproteobacteria; order Rhodospirillales; family Shumkoniaceae; genus Shumkonia. The sequence continues at coordinate 45,752 of JACZKS010000077.1, read as the reverse complement.
CGGTGCCGTGGCCGAGGCCGGCGAAGAACCGCTGCCAGGTGATGTCGAGCAGCGAGGCCGCATAGACGACGTAGAGGGCAAGCCCCGCCCACAACGCCCTGCCGGTCCAGCTCGGACGGCCGATGGCGACCAGGCGGCCGCGGTTCGGGGCGGCGTCGGGGGTCATTGCAGCCACTTTTTACCCCCGTAGATCTGCATGAGGTGCTCGTCGGTAATATCGTCCGGCGGTCCATCGAAGATGATGCTGCCGCCCGACATGCCGACAACGCGCTGGGCGAAGCGCCGGCCCAGGTTGACGTCGTGGATGTTGACCACCACCGGGATATCGTGCTGTCCAGCCAGTTGGATCATCAGTTCCATGATCTCGACCGAGGTCTTGGGGTCGAGCGACGAGGTGGGCTCGTCGGCCAGCAGGATGCGCGGCTTCTGCATGACGGCGCGGGCGATACCGACACGCTGGCGCTGTCCGCCGGACAGCTCGTCGGCCCGCTGCATGGCGAATTCCTTGAGCCCGACGATATCCAGCAACTCGTAGGCGCGCGCGACGTCTTCCTCGGGGAACCGGCGCATCCAGGCGGCGAAGGGGTGGACGTAACCCAGCCGGCCGCACAGCAGGTTCTCGATGACGGTCAGGCGCTCGACCAGGTTGAATTCCTGGAACACCATGCCGATCCGTCGGCGCGCTTCGCGCAGGGCCTTGCCGTGCAGGCCGACCAGGTTCTGGCCATCGACCAGAATTTCGCCGCGAGTGGGCTCGACCAGCCGGTTGATGCAGCGGATCAGCGTGCTCTTGCCGGTGCCCGAGGGCCCGATGATGGCCGTCATTCCACGGCCGTTGATCTCGAGGTTGATGTCCTTGAGGACCGGAATCCCGCGGACGTATTCCTTGTCGAGATGGCGGATGACGAGGGAGCGGGCGTTCTGCCCGCTCTCCGTCGCGTTCGTTGTCATTGCGTTTGGACCATGCACCGGAAGCGCTCCGTTATTTTTTCTTCTTGGCGGCGTCGGCTTCTTCTTTCTTCCTCATCGCTTCCAGGCCGGAGCGGTTGAACGGCTCGTTGGCCCCCACGGCGATGTCGCGGATGATCGCCCAGTCGGCCATGTAGGTGATCGGGTAGAAGCGGTCGGCCCCGCCAAAGGTCTTCTGCATTTCCGGGGTGAAACGATAGGTGTGGAAGGCGCCGATGATCTTCTGCACCAGTTCGGGCTTCAGGTCGTGGGCATAGCCGAACGACGAGGTGGGGAACTTGGCGCTACGATAGATGATGCGGAAATCGTCGCCCTTCACGGTGCCGCGCTCGACCATGCGGTTGAAGACATCGGAAGCCACCGGCGCGGCGTCGTAGTCACCCGTGCTGACCCCGAGTACCGACTGGTCGTGCTTGCCCGAATAGAGGACTTCGTAATCCTTCTCGGGAACCAAGCCCAGCTTGGGGAAGAGCGTGCGCGGCGCCAGGTTGCCCGAGTTTGACGACGGCGAAGTGTGGGCGATCTTCTTGCCCTTGAGGTCGGTGATCGCCTGGAAGGGGCTGTCCTTCTTGACGATCATGATCAGGTTGTAGCCCTGGAAGCCGTCGGGGTGCCCCTTGACCGCCATCGGCACATAGCCGGCGAGATTGACGGCAAACCCGGTCGGCCCGGTCGAGAAGCCGGCGACGTGCAGGCGGCCGGAGCGCATGGCCTCGAGTTGGGCCGAGTTGGAATGGACCGTGTAGTAAATCACCTTCTTGCCGGTCGCCTTCTCCAGGTACTTCATGAAGTCGTCATAGGCGTCCTTGTAGACGGCCGGATCCTCGACGGGGGTGTAGGTGAAGACCAGCGTGCTGGGGTCCTTGAACTTGCTCGCGTCCTTCGGCGGATCGGCGACCAAGTCCTTGTCCTCATCGCAGTACATCTCGTCGAGTTCGCCCCGGTTCTTGCACTCCTGGGCCCACGCCGCGCTGGTGGCGACCATGGCAAAGCCGGCGATCATCAATGCGCCGAATAGACGATGAGTCAGTGTCTTCTCGATAGTCATCCCGAACCTCTCTCTGTTTTTGTGATACCGACGGTCGCATGGCGCCGCCAGATTTTGACGTTCTTGTTTGTTCCCTCGATCTTGGGGCTTTTGTTCGAAAATGAAAACACTTTTTCGAAAGCGATAGAAAACGCCGCGCCACGTGTTGTTATGCGCGTACGGAGATGGGGGGTGGATGCCGAGGGAAGGCGACTCGTCGGGATGGAAGGAAATGAAAAAGTCGGCGGGGGGCGAACCCCGCCGGCTTCAATACGGCCATGCTCCGACAGGATGCCGCGTGATCCTATGCCACGACGGCTCTGCGACGAGGGGGCATGGTCACCCTCCGTACAGCAATGAAACGGCCTCCGTTTCATCCTACACACCCAAGTATGCCTGTCATGGCCCAGCCAATCAGTGACCAGCGTCACAGGATTAACCGCCGGTGACGCTCATATGGCGTTCGACAGCCGGCCGCTTGGTGGCCGGATCGATGATGAAGTCATGGCCTTTCGGCTTGCGGGCGATGGCGACGTCGATGGCGGCCAGCAGGGCTTGGTCGCCCTCGCTGGCCCGCAAGGGCTGGCGCAGGTCGGCGGCGTCGTCCTGGCCCAGGCACATGTAAAGGGTGCCGGTGCAGGTCAGGCGAACGCGGTTGCAGCCCTCGCAGAAATTGTGGGTCATCGGCGTGATGAAGCCGAGCCGCTGGCCGGTTTCACCGATCGCGACATACCGGGCCGGGCCGCCGGTGGAAAGCGGCAGGTCGGTCAGCGTCCAGCGGCGCTCCAGCCGGATGCGCACTTCGGAAAGCGGCAGGTAGTGATCGGTGCGGTCGCCCTCGATCTCGCCCAGCGGCATTGTCTCGATCAGGGTCAGATCGAATCCACGCTCGCCGCACCAGGCGATCAGGTCGTCAATCTCGCCCTCGTTGACACCCTTGAGGGCCACCGCGTTGATCTTGACCGCGAGCCCGGCGGCCTTGGCGGCGGCGACGCCTTCCAGTACCTCGTCCAAACGGCCGCCGCGGGTCAGCGCGGCGAATCGCCCGGCATCCAGGGTGTCCAGCGACACGTTGACCCGCCTGACCCCACAGGCTGCCAGCTCGCCGGCGTATTTGGCGAGTTGGGTCCCGTTGGTGGTCAGCGTCAACTCGTCGAGAGCGCCGCTCTTCAGATGACGGCTCAGCGATTGGAACAGCGTCATGACACCCCGCCGCACCAGTGGCTCGCCGCCGGTGATGCGCAGCTTCTTGACGCCTCGGCGCACGAAGGCCGAACACACACGGTCCAGCTCTTCCAGCGACAGCAATTCCTGCCTGGGCAGGAACTCCATGTGCTCGGCCATGCAATAGCTGCAGCGCAGGTTGCACCGGTCGGTGACCGAGACGCGTAGGTAAGTGATCTTGCGCCCGAAGGGGTCGATCATGGAAAATCCCGGCTGTACGGCCGTCGCTGCCTTGGCGGCAGCTGCCCTTGCTGAAAGATAGTGAGCGCCGGGCCTCGCGTCTTCCTCATTTTTACTGGGGTTTTGTCCGGGAATGCACGCAGTACAATGCAGGTATAAACAGTTCGTGGGGAGGCCATGGCCGAATTGATGAACACTCGGGAGGTCGCCGAGTACCTCCGCCTCAAGGAGCGCAAGATCTACGACCTGGTGCGCGAGAAGCGGATTCCCTGCACGCGGGTCACCGGCAAGTGGCTGTTTGCCAAGCGGCTCGTCGACGCCTGGCTGGCCGAGGGCACGGACATGCCAAAGGAAATCGCACGTCACGCTCACCCGGCCCCGCCGGTAATTGCCGGCAGCCAGGATCCGCTGTTGGAGTGGTGCGTGCGCGAGTCGGGGTGCGACTTGGCGCTCCTGGCCGGCGGCAGCCTTGACGGGCTGCGCCGCTTTGCCGACGGCGAGGCGATGGTGTGTGCGCTGCACGTGCTCGATCCGGCGAGCGGCGCGTACAATATTTCCGTGGTCGAGGCTTTGGGGGCCGATGCCGTGCTCATCGAATGGGCGAAGCGCCAGCAGGGGCTGGTGGTGGCGCCGGGCAATCCGCTTTCCATCCGGGCCATCGCCGACCTGGCGCGTCCGGGCGTGCGCGTCGTCCGGCGCCAGCAGGGGGCGGGCAGCCAAATTCTGCTCGACCACCTGCTGGCCACGGAGGGCCTCGTCCTCGACAAGTTGAACACGCTGGAACAGCCGGCCCGCAGCGAAACCGACCTCGGCCAGGCGATCTCCGAGGGGTGGGCCGACGCCGGTCTGGCGGTGGCCGCCGCCGCCCGCGCGTTCCGCCTGGATTTCATGCCCCTATGGCAGGAACGCTGCGATCTTCTGATGCGCCGCCGCGACTACTTCGAGCCGCCGGTCCAGGCACTGCTGGCTTTCGCCCGCACCCCAGCCTTCACCAAGCGCGCCACCGAAATGGGCGGTTACGACGTCGCCGCCACCGGCCGCATCGTTTGGAACGCTCCCTGAGGCCGACTGGCCTGCCGGGGGGATTCGGCCTCCCATCGGTTTGTCTGCTGCGTTCCCTGCGGGATGATCCGCTATTCCTGCTTTCTATCTTGATGCGGAAACCCTCGACGAATCATGATACGTCGTCCGCAGGGGGATTCCTGAAAGCCCCTTTTGGCTTGAGCGTCCGGTGAATACCGCTTGAATTGGGACGTTCGGCGCGTATGTCCCTCCGACCCGAAAGGTCCGCAGGTCCTTCATGTCCAAAGGCAAAGACAGCGGGAGTTCAAAGACGGAAGGCGGCCGGCCGGCCTCGATGGTCAGCATGCATCAGATTGAGGTGTTTCGGGCGCTGATGGTGGCCAAGACCGTGACGGCCGCGGCCGAGATCGTGCACATCTCCCAGCCGGCCCTCAGCCGGATCATCAAGCGCATGGAGGACCGCGTCGGTTTCCGCCTGTTCGATCGGGTGAAGGGCCGTTTGGTGCCCACGCCGGAAGCGATGGAGCTCTATGCCGACGTCGAGATCATTCACAAGAAAATCGACGACCTCAATTTCTCGATCCACCGCCTCGCCACCGGCGAAGACGTCGCCTTTCGCTTCGGGGCATCGCCGAGCCTCGGGAACTCCGTCGTTCCGCGTGCCTTGCGCCAACTGCGCGAGCGGTATCCCCGCCTAGTGGTTCATGTCGACATCGTCGCCCTAAACGAACTCGTCGACTACCTCATGTTGCGGAAGGGTGAATTTGTCCTGACCGTGTTCCCCATCAAGCATCCGATGGTCCGCAACCAGAAGATCGGAGTGGGCCGCATGATCTGCGCCTTTGCGAGGGATCATCGCCTCGCCCGTCAGGAATCGATTTCCGCCCAGGACCTGGCCGATGAGGAAATCATCGGATTCGACGTCGATTCGGCACATGGATGCATGGTCCACGCCATTGCGCAAGCCGCCGGCGTGTCGTTTCGCTTCACCACGTTCGTACGGTTCGCTGAAACGGCGCTCATTCTGGCCGAACAGGGATTGGGCGTGGCGTTGATCGACGAGTTCACGGCGATGGGTGCGCACCGGTCGATCGGCGCCACCCGGCCTCTGGCCGACCCCTTCACGCTGACCCTGTACGCCAATACCAGCCTACACCACCCCCTGTCGGCGCACGGAACGGACTTCCTGCGTATCCTGAAAAGAGAGATTCCCCAGTCGCTATAGTTCGTCGACACGGAAACCCGCCCCCCCTTGCGGGCGCGGGTCGGGTTCGCTCGATACCATTACATCATGGCATGGTTTTCCGAGGAAACGGACTTGGACATCATGTTCGTTTGGGGGGAATCGTACGGCTTGCGGTTGGCGGCGGACTCAACGTCCTGCCCGGCGACCCTCTGAGAAAGTCCGTTTTTGTCCAGTCCTGCCGGAGGATATCCATGAAGGCCTTGGTCAAGCCCTCGATGCTGAACGGCATTGCCACGATCCGGGGCAACAAGTCGAACACCATTCGCGCAGTCTTCCTCGCCACCCTGGCGAAGGGACGGTCGGTTGTCCACAATCCTTCGACCGGCAACGACAGTCTCGCCGCCGTCGACGTCTGTCGGAACTTCGGCGCAGAAATCACCTGTGTGGGCGACGCGTGGACCATCGATGGCGTGGGGAGCACGCCGCGAGTTCCCGACGATATCCTCGATACGCGGAATTCCGGAACGACCTTGGGGTTCACCCTGGCCACCGCCAGCCTCGTCAACGGATTCTCCTTTATCACCGGCGATCATCAGATTCGCCGCCGGCCTTACGGTTCCCTGTTCAGTTCTCTTACTGATCTGGGGGCGCTGGTCGTTTCGTCCCGTGGCCACGGCTTGGCGCCGGTTGCCGTGCGCGGCCGCCTGCGGGGCGGCAAGTGTCAGACCTCTGGTTTCAACTCCCAGTGGATCAGCCCGTTGCTAGTGGCCGGCCCGATAACCGACACGGGCGTCGAGATCACGGTCACCGACGAGCCCCTCGAACGCGGATACGTCGACATCACCATCGGCTGGCTCCAGCGCCAGGGGGTGGAGGTCAAGAATGACGGGTATCGTAGCTACCGGATCGAGGGCGGCCAAAGCTATCGGCCCTTCGACGAGGCCATTCCCGGATGTTGGACGTCGGCTGGCTACCCGCTCGTGGCGGCGGCGATCACGGACTCCGACGCCGTTCTTCACGGACTCGACATCGATGATTTCCAGAGGGACAAGAGCATTCTCGATGCCCTGCGCATGGCCGGGGCGGATATCGATACGGCTAATGCCGACGGCGGCATTCGGGTCCGGGGCGGCAGGAAGCTTGCCGGGTTCGAGATCGACTGCACCGATTGTCCCGACAATCTGCCCGCCCTCGTGGTCCTGGGAACGCAGGCCAGCGGCAAGACGGTTTTGCGCAACATTCATCATGCGCGTGTCAAGGAAACCGATCGACCGGCCGTCATGGTCGAGGAACTGTCGAAAATGGGCGCACGGTTCGAGATGACGGAAGATGCCTTGACGATCTATCGGAGCGACCTGACCGGGGCGATGATCGACGGCCACAACGATCATCGCATCGTCATGGCTTGTGCCGCGGCTGCACTCGCCGCCAAAGGGGAAACGGAAATCTCCGACGCCGAGTGGACTGCCATCAGTTTCCCGGACTTTTTCCCCCTGATGACGTCCCTGGGGGCGGACATGACGCTCCCCTCGGCAGTCAACTAAGGACGCCCAGCCTGCGGTCAGGTGCGGCCTTCAATATATTACACGATGTAATGATATCGGCAGAAAAAATCATTGGACGTCATGGATTTTGGAACCGTAGTTTGATCATAAAATCGGTTGCCGATTGGGATGATCCCTATGGAAAAGCTTGAAATCTCCAAGAGTGACGGAACGGGAGGCAGACGATGAATTTCGGAACGACCGCGGTAAAAGGGCTGAGTCTTGTTGTCGGGGCTCTGACGACTTTTTGCCTGACGACGACGGGCTTTGCCGCCGACTCCTACCCAAAGAGCGACATCAAGGCGGTGATCCCCTTCGGGGCCGGAGGGGGGACCGATACCCTCGCCAGGGCCATCGTGAACCTAGCCGAAAAGGAACTGGGCCAGGCGGTCATCGTCCAGAACAAGCCAGGGGCCACGGGGGCCGTTGCCACCGAATTTGTCCGCCAGCAACCGGCCGATGGCTACACCATCCTGATCGCCGCCGAAAACCAGAACCTCTATCGCACGACGGGGCTCTCCAAACTGAGTTTTGACGATTTCGAGCCCGTCATCCTGCTTGGCGAGGCCTATCCCGTCGTGGTCACCCTGCCTGACGCCAAATGGAAGTCGATTTCCGAGGTGCTGGACGAAGTCGACAAGAATCCCAAGTCGGTCAAAGTGATGAATACCGGCCCGGTCGGCATTTCCGGGGTCGTCACCGCGATGTTGGGCAAGGATTTCACCCTCGTCCCCTACAGGGGAGAAGGGCCCGGCCTCGCCGGCCTTCTGGGCGGACACGTCGACATCGGAATCGTCAGCATCGGTGCCGTAATCCAGCACGTGGAAACCGGGAATCTGAAGGTTCTCTCGGTCATCTCGGACAAACGACTCAAGGCTTATCCCGACTGGCCGGCGTTGGGCGAGGAGCGGCCGGAGTATAAGAAGTATCTTCCCTGGGGCCCTTATTATGGCGTCTATGCCAAGAAGGGAACGCCCCAGCCTGTCCTCGCGAAACTGCAGAACTCCTTCAAGAAGGCGTGGAGTTCCGACAAGTACCAGAAATTTCTCGATGAGCGCCGCATCGTCCCGCTGGGCTTGATGGGCGAGGCCGCCGTGGCCTACCAGAAACGGTGGGAATCCGTCACCACGTGGCTGTTGTTCGAGGCCAACGCGGCGAGTGACCCGGCCGCGTTCGGCATTCCCCGGTTGTAGACGGTCTGCGGAATTGGGAGGGGCGCCCCGGTGGCGCCTCTGCCCATTTCTCGGGGGCGGGGATCAAGAAAAAGTGGGCTCCGGGGAACGAGGGGGCGCACAAGGAGGAAGACGTTCATGTTTGTTTTGGGAAAGCTAAGAAAAATTTCCTTGAGCGCTCTGTTCCTCGTGACCGGGGCCTTCCTCCTCTACTCTTCGCTGTCGATCGACATGAAGGGGGCCGATTTTGTCGTCTCTCCGCGCGTCGTTCCCTTCGGCCTTTCGCTGATCATGACGATGATTGCGGTCTGGAGCTTGGTTCTCGATATCGTGAAGACGCGGGTGTCGCAGAGCCCTATCGATATCCAAGTCATCAAGTCGCTTCTCGGATTTCTGACGATCGTCTTTGCCTACGTTTTCCTGATCAGATCCGTCAATTTCCACGTCTTGACGTTCTTTTTCCTGATTGCGGCGTTCTATTACCTTGGCGCCCGCTCGCCCGTCTGGGTGGTCGGCGGAGCCGCTTCCTTGGTCGCTGCCGAGTTCCTGATATTCCAGTACGGCTTCAAGGTTTCGTTTCCATAAGCACATCACGCTTCGAAAGAATGAAGTCGTAACCAAGAGGCTGTTGGGAACACGGATATCGATATGGATATGCTGGCGAATTTCGCTCTACCGTTCATGGACCTCGATCTGTTTTTCCTCGTCGGCGTCGGGACGTTCGCCGGCATCTACGTCGGGGCCATTCCGGGCCTGTCGGTGACGATGGCGACCGCGCTTCTCTTGTCCGTTACCTATTCGTGGGACATGCTCGACGCGCTGGCACTGATCATGGGCGTGTATGTCGGGGGGGTCTATGGTGGTTCCCGATCGGCGATGCTGCTGAACATTCCAGGCGCGCCGGCATCCGTCGCCACCACCTTCGATGGCTATCCAATGTCGAAGCTTGGCGAGGCCGGATTGGGAATCGGCCTGGCGACGACCATGTCTTTCGTCGGGGGAATCGTCGGCGTTTTCTTTCTGGTGTTTTTCACGCCGCTCATTGCCGATTTTGCCCTGAAGTTCGATCATCGGGACTACTTCCTGCTGGCGCTCATGGGATTGCTTTTGATCGGGACGCTCAGCCGGGGAGGCTTCCGGCAGTCCATTTTCATCGCCTTTCTGGGGGTGATTATCGGTTTGGTGGGGTTGGATCCCATCACGGCGTCGCCGCGCTTTACCTTTGGGACGCTGGCCCTGTCCCAGGGCATCAACATTGTCGTCGCGATCCTCGGGCTGTTCGGTTTCTCCGAGGTTCTGCTTCAGCTTTCGGAATTGCGCTTGGCGAGCCCGGTTGCCCAGGTCGGACGGACTGTTCCCGAGAGGAAACTGATCTTAAGGCTGCTGCCCTTGAGCCTGCGGACATCTGTGATTGGCGTATTCATCGGGGCCCTGCCCGGGGTCGGCGGAGAGATCGCCGCCCTTCTGGGATACGATCACGCCAAGCGGACGGTGAAAAATCCGTCCCGGCCGTTCGGGGAGGGCGCCTATGAAGGGGTGGCCGCGCCGGAATCGGCCAACAATGCGGCCATCGGCGGCGCCTTGATCCCGATGCTGACCCTTGGGATCCCGGGAGATGCCGTGACTGCCGTCATCATCGGGTCACTGGTGATCCACGGATTGAATCCGGGACCGACTCTGATGATCAACACGCCCGAGTTGTTCTATGTCGTGGCGGGGTCGGTTCTCCTTGCCAATTTTTTCCTGCTGGTGTTCGGCTTTTCGGGGATCCAGGTCTTCAAGAAGATGGTGTCGGTTCCCAAGGCGTATCTGCTTCCGGCGGTCACCCTCCTGACCATCATCGGCGCCTACGCCATCAATAACAACGTCACCGATATCTTCTGGGCATTCGGCTTCGGAATTATCGGCTTCGTCCTCCGCCTCAACGGAATCGCCGTCGCCCCCATGGTTTTGGGAATCATTCTCGGCCCGCTGCTGGACGAGAGCCTGCGGGCGACGCTGATTGCCGACAACAGCCAGCTCGATGTCTTCCTGCTCGGGTTCGTAACGTCGCCGATCAGCCTGGTCCTCTCGTTCGTCATCCTCATGGCCCTGGCCTCCAATATCGGGGTCTTCAAGCTCTTCGCACGCGCGCGGACCTGATCGGAGCCCAACATGGATTTGGGGCGGCGCCCAGGCTGATTCGCCACCGCTACCACCTCGAGCCGCCGGTCCAGGCACTGCTGGAATGCACCTTAAGAAGCGCCAGAGTCACGACACCTCGACAGAGCGATAGACCGACCAGCGGGCGGTACCCGAGACGATCAGCGGTTCGAGTTCGTCCGCCCATTGCCCTTGCGCGGGCAGGTTGCCCAGGCGAGCCCACGCCGTTTCGATGTCGCTCAATCCTTCGACGGCGATCTCGACTTCGATGGTCGATTCCGGCGCACCCAGCGAGCCGGTGGCGATACGGGCCTGTGCTGCCGACCAGCCGATGGCGGGCGCGATCTCCCGCCACCAGCGTTTCATCAAATCGAGGGCGGCCGTCTTGTGTCCGAAGCGGGCTTCGATGGTCCAGCGTGCGATCATCATGGATAGGTCCCCGTGGTTAGAGTTCTAGGCCGCGACGCGCAGGCGTTCAGCGGCCAGTTCGATAACTGCCTTCTGATGGGGTTGCAGGTCCTGGCCGCCCAGAACTGCGTACCAGCCAACCAGCGGGTCGTCGACGCCGCTTCGTTGGCCGGCCAGTTCCTCGATTACCGCCAGACCGCAGAAGGGCGCGTAGGTCGGCGAATAGCCGCCTTCCTGACACACGAGGATCGGCGCGCCAAAATGGCTGGCGGCCTCGCGGACGTAGCCGGTCATGGCACGGAAGGTTTCGCTGGTACACAGCATGCGGCCGAGCGGGTCGCTGGCGGCGGCGTCGTAGCCGCAAGCAATGACGATGAACTCCGGATGAAAGGCCGACACGGCTGGAACCACGACCCGCTCAAAGGCGGCCAGGTAGGCGCCGTGGCCGCTACCCGGCGGCAGCGGCAGATTGATGTTGAAGCCCCGTCCGGCGCCTGTGCCGATGGCCTCGATACCGCCTGTGTCGGCGGGGTAATAGCGGTCCTGGTGGAGCGAGATGGTGAGCACACCGGAATCGGCATAAAAGGCCGCTTCGGTGCCGTTGCCGTGATGGACGTCCCAGTCGACGACGGCGATTCGCCGGACGCCATGCACCGCCCGTGCGTGCTCGATGGCGAGCACGACATTGGCGAACAGGCAGAAACCACGCCCGCGATCCGCCTCGGCATGGTGGCCGCAGGGCCGGACCAGGGCGTAGGCATTGTCGATACGGCCAGACAACACCGCTTCGGCACCCTCGATGCAGGCCCCGGCCGCCAGACTGGCCACCGCAAAGCCGTTGGGCCCGAAGCGGGCATTCTCGCCGGCCTCGCCGCCGCCCGTCTCGCTCAATCGACGAATGCGGGCGACGTAGTCCGGCGTGTGAAAGCGGCAGAGTTCTTCCTCGCTGGCCGGCCGTGCCTTGATCGGCACCAGACGGTCGGTGAAGCCGCTGGCCTGCAGCAGGCTCCACAAACGGCGCTTGGCTTCCGGGCGGTCGAGGGCCGGGTAGGGCTCGGCCCAAGGGTGGGTCGAGGCTAGGCCAGCATCGTGCCAGGCGAAGCGCTCGTCCCAAACCAGTCCTGTCGTCATCTGTTGTCTCCTTGGCTGAGGCTGGCCGGCCGAAGGCGTCGCCGGACGGGACTGACCGCCCGGCGGCGGCGTTCAGCGCCGGGCTTCTAGGATGAGGTTGAAAGGTGTCTCGGCGGCGCGGCGGAACGAACCGAAGCCGGCCTTGGTAAAGATGGAGCTCAGACGTGCTTCGCCGGCCTGGGCGCCCAGCACGTGCGAGCCCTCTTCTGAAATGGCGTGCGCGCAGCACAGCGTGGCGGAGGCCGAATAGTAGAGCCGGCCCACCGGTGTCAGGTTATCCTCGACGTTGTCGTTGGCATAGGGCTCGACCAGCATGACGCGACCATCCTCGCCCAGCGTGCGGGCGGCATGGCGGGCGGCGGACAAAGGGTGTCCCATGTCGTGCAGGCAGTCGAAGAAGCAGATCAGGTCGTAGTCCCGGGCCGCATAGGTATCGGCCGCCGCCCTTTCGAAGGTGACGCGGTCCTCGACGCCGGCGGCACGCGCATTGTCGCGGGCCGCCGCGATCGAATCCGGGTGGGTGTCGAAGCCCCAGAAGCGCGACTTGGGGAAGGCTTCGGCCATGACGATGGTCGAATGGCCGTGGCCGCAGCCGACGTCGGCCACCGTGGCGCCGGCCGTCAGCTTCTCGGGCAGGCCTTCCAGGGCCGGCAGCCATTCCGGCACCAGGCTGCCGCGATAGGCGTTGCGATAGAAGGCGGCGACCCCGCAGTAAAGGCGGTGGTTGTGATCGCCCCACGGGATGCCGCTGCCGGTGCGAAAAGCGTCCAGTGCCTTCGCCTCGTCGAACCACATGGAAGCCGGCACCTGCCAAGCCGACGGTATGTAGACCGGGCTGGTGTCGTCGGCCAGCACGAAGGCCTGTTCGGGGGTCAGCTCGTAGGTGGCGCTCGACGGATGATAGCGCACGTAGCCGCCGGCCGCCTGTGCGTTCAGCCACTCGCGGACGTAGCGTTCGGCGCAGCCGCTGCGCGCCGCCAGTTCGTCGGAGGTCAGCGGGCCGGCGCCGGCCATCGCTTTGTAGAGTCCGAGCTTTTCGCCCAGGCTGACCATCACGCCGCCATAGCCGGCGGCGAGATCGGTCACCACTTTATCAAGGAAGGCGGACAGATTCTGTTGATCGACCGTCATGGCCATTCTCCTTCGTCGCTGTCGGGCCCCGGCGGGGCCCCATCAACGCCAAGGGTGACGATCGCGATGCCACAGGACGAGAGCCGGACCCGCCAATAGCGGTCCGTTCATGCCAGGGGGATGCAAAATGGATGAAGATCGGGGAACGCTGCACGTAAGCCTAATCGCCATTCCCGAGGCGGTGGCCTCGACGCTGATTGGAATCCACGACGTCCTGAGCTCCCTGCGTCTGCTGTCGGGATTCAGCGACGCCATCCCCGAAAAGTCGCCGATCAGCGTGGAAATCGTCGGCCTCAGGCGGGGCACCGTCGATCTGGCCAGCGGACTTCCGTTGACAGTCCCGCGGGCCTTGGCGGACATCCGCGACACCGACGTCATCATCGTCCCGTCGCTGCTGGTGCAGGGGGGGCACTGGACCGCCGGCCGCTATGGGGAACTGGTCGACTGGGTGAGGGCCCAGCACGGGCGCGGCGCTACGGTGTGTTCGGCCTGTTCGGGACTTTATGTGTTGGCCGAAAGCGGCCTGTTCGATGGCTGCGACGCCACCATCCACTGGTCCTATGCGACCGGTTTTGCCAAGTCTTTTCCGGCCGTGCGGCTGCATCCCGAACGGGTGCTGATCGCCGCTGGCGAGGACGGCCGGCTGATCACCTCGGGCGCCTCGACCTCGTGGCACGATCTCGTGCTTTACCTGATCGCCCGGCACGTCGGGATCGCCGCCGCCCAGGCCATCACCAAGTTCTTCGCCCTGCAATGGCACCACGAGGGGTTGGCGCCCTATGTGGTGTTCAGCGCGCCGACCGATCACGGCGACGCCGTGATCGCGCAGGTCCAGGCGTGGCTCGCCACCCACTATTCGGTGGCCAAGCCGGTAGAGGAGATGGTGCGTCGCTCTGGGTTGACCGAGCGCAGCTTCAAGCGGCGCTTCACCCAGGCGACCGGCCTTTCTCCGATCGCCTACGTGCAGCGCCTGCGAATCGAGGAGGGCAAGCGGCGGCTGGAGCGTACGACGGCGTCGATCGAGGAGATCGCCTGGAAGGTCGGTTACGAGGACCCGGCTTTCTTCCGCCGCCTGTTCCGCCGCCTGAACGGCATTTCCCCCGGCGCCCACCGGCGCACCTTCCAGATGCCGACCGGTGTCGGCCCGGCGCCGCCGGCCGGGCGGGCCTGACAACCGGGCCGTTACAGCCCCCCGCCAGCCGGCCCGAAGCGCAGGGTCATGTCGCCGCCCAACCAAGTGGAGGACAGACCCTTGCCGCGCAACTGCGTCAAGGTGGCTGCCACCTCGGCCTCGGGGAAGCGGGCGACATAGGGTTCGGCCCAGGCCCACATGGAGGGCTTGACGGCATCGGCGCCGACGCTGCTTTGGGCGACGCCCAGCCGGCGGGCCACGATGTCGGGGTCGCGCATGGCGGCGGCGGTATAGGCGACAAGGCGATGCAAAGAACCGTCGCCGACGGCATAAAGATCGATCCCGTTGGCCGCTGTGATCTCGGCCGCCACCATCAGGGGTTCCAGTGAGAAGCGGTGGTAGTGCATGGCCTTGGAGGTACGCTTGAGTTCGTGCGGCAACGAGCCGTCGGCGTCGATGTTGCTTCCGACCACCCCCTTCAAGGCGGCGACGGCCCAATCCACCAGGCCGCGATCCTGCACGGCAACGCCGGTGGCCAGCGCCGCCAGCGCCGCCCAGTTGAGGTGGTTATTCTGCTCGGCGAACGGCTTGGCGGCGTAATCGGGCACCGTTGCCCAGGCGACGTCCGCGAGCCACGCCTCGACGACGCGGCGGGGCTCCGGCCCGATCTCGGGGGCGTCGACCAGCAGCCCATAGTTGAGGGCGAGCGTGGTGAGCGTCCACTTGCGCTCGTAGGCCCCCTGACGGGTGGCCTCGCCGAGCATGGCGCCGGCCTCGGCCCAGGTCTCCATCCAGCCGAACAGGCAGGCGGCGAGCTGCGGATCGCGCGGGCTGGTCTTGAGGTAGCGGTCGCCCAGGCGGGCGATGCCGGCCGCCAGCTGGTCGAACGGTGCCGCCGCCTTGCGCCGGGCCTCGTAGGCCTCGGGGTCGACGATGGAATGGGTGGGGTCTCCCTTCTGGTAAAAGGGCTCGACCCGCACGTCGCGCACCGGCGCCGGTGGCTCGGGGCAGGCAAAGGCGGCGTCGCCGGGCTTGCCGACCAGGTTACGGCGCACGGCGGCGTCGGGCACGGCCAGATAGGGAGGCGTCGCGCCGCTCGGCGGCGGGGCGGCGGCATCGAGTGCGCAACGGCGGGGGCCGTGCGGCCCTTCGGCCCGCATGCGGCCGCCCTCGACGCGGCCCTCATAGCGGATCGGCTTTTCGATGTCGGCCCAGTAGCGGCCCTCGATGGCAAGGGTGCCGTCGGCGGTCACCGTGCCCGCCAAGCGCTCGAATCCGGGCTTACCGGCGGTGCCCTTCTCGTAAAAGAACCGGCCGTCGCGCACGACGAAGCCGACGGCCTGGGTAAAGCCGGGCGAGCCACCAGACGCCTCACAGGCGATGGTTCCCGCGAAGATCTCGTCGCCGGAGGTTGCGGCGGCCGGCAGGGCGATCGCCGCCCAGCCCATCAGGCCCAGGCACGCGCTCCAATGCCTCATCGATCGACTCCTCAGCCCAGCAGCAGGGCGTCGTCGTCGAGTTCTTGGCCGCGCACCTTCTCGAACATGTGGAGCAGGTCCTCGACCGTCAGCCCCTTGCGTTCGTCGCCCGAAACGTCGAGCACGACCTGACCCTCGTGCAGCATCACCGTGCGCTCGCCGACGTCGAGCGCCTGGCGCATGCTGTGCGTCACCATCAGGGTGGTCAACTGGCGCTCGCCGACGACGTCGCGGGTCAACCCGACCACAAAGGCGCCGATCTTGGGGTCGAGCGCCGCCGTGTGTTCGTCCAAAAGCAGGATCTTCATCGGGTTCATGGTTGCCATCAGCAGGCTCACCGCCTGGCGCTGGCCGCCGGACAGCAGCTCCATGGGGTCGTCCAGGCGATCCTCCAGGCCGAGGCCGAGGCGGGCCACGCGCCCGCGCGCCTCCTCGCGCAGCGTCTTGCCGACCGCTGGGCGGAAGCGGCGGAAGCGGCCGCGGGCACCGGCCAGGCCCAAGTTCTCGGCGATGGTCAAGTTGGCGCAACTGCCGGTCATCGGGTCCTGGAAAACGCGGGCTACCAACTCGGCCCGCCGGTGGGTCGGCCACGGGGTGACGTCGGTGCCGTCGATCAGCACGTGACCGGAATCGAGCGGCGTTTCGCCCGACAGCACGTTGAGCAGCGTCGTCTTGCCGGCGCCGTTGCTGCCGATGACGGTGACGAACTGGCCGGTGGGGATGGCAAGCGAGATGCCGCGCAGCGCCGGCGTCTCCATCGGCGTGCCGCGGCCGAAGGTGACGCGCAGGTCCTGGAGCTCGATCATTTGAGCGGCCCCACGATCCGCTTGTCGCCCTTGAGGGCGCGCTTGACCGGCGCCCTGACGCTGGGCAGCACCATGGCGGCGGCGACCAGGAGCGCGGTGATGAGGTTCAAATCCTGGGCCTTGAGCCCGATGAACTCGGCGTTCAGCGCCAGGGCCACCGCCAGCCGGTAGAGCAGCGAGCCGGTGACGCAGGCCAGCGTCGCCAGGAAGATGGTGCGCGGCAGGATCACCGCCTCGCCGCCGATGACGGCGGCCAGCCCGACCACGATGACGCCGACCCCCATGGTGACGTCGGCCGCCCCCTGGCTCTGGGCGAACAGCGCGCCGGCCAGGGCCACCAGGGCGTTGCTGATGGCCATGCCGAGTAAGGTGTAGAAATTGGTGTTGATGCCCTGGGCGCGGGCCATGCGGGCATTCGCCCCGGTGGCCCGCATGGCAAGCCCGACCTCGGAATTGAGGAACCAGTCCATGGCCAGCTTGGCGGCAACCACGAGAACGAAAAGCGCGGCCGGCACCGCCACGTAGGTGGAAACGCCCAGCGCGTCGAGCGGCGTGAACACCGTGGTCTCGCCCAAAAGCGCAATATTGGGCCGGCCCATGATGCGCAGGTTGATCGAATAGAGCGCGATCATGGTGAGGATGCTGGCCAGGAGGTGCAGAATCTTGAGGCGGACGTTGAGCCAAGCCGTCATCAGACCTGCCGCCGCCCCGGCGACGCAGGCTACCCCGGTGGCGAGGAAGGGGTTGACGCCGGCGCCGACGATCAGCACGGCGGAAACCGCCGCACCCAGCGGAAAGCTGCCGTCGACCGTCAGATCGGGGAACTGCAGGATGCGAAACGACAGGTAAACCCCCAGCGCGACCAGCCCGAAGATGAGGCCTGTTTCGACGGTGCCGAGGACGGCGATCAGGCTCATCGGAAAACCTTGGCTGCCTCGCCGACCATGGCGTCCGGCACCGTGACCCCCATCTTGGCGGCCGAGGCCAGGTTGAGCCAGAGGTCTACCTTGTGCGCAGCGGACACCGGAATGTCGCCGGGCTTCTCGCCCTTGAGGATGCGGATCACCAGCTCGCCGGTCTGGCGGCCAATTTCGTGGTGGTTGAAGCCGAGCGCGGCGATGGCGCCACGTTCCACCGAGTCGGTATCGCCGGCAAAGACCGGGATCTTGGCGTCGATGCCGACCTTGACCACCGCCTCGAAGGCGGACACCACGGTGTTGTCGGTCGGCACGTAGAAGGCGTCGACCTTGCCGATCAGCGAGCGGGCGGCGGCCAGTACCTCGCTTGATCGAGGGGCGGCGCCTTCCAGCACCTCGATACCGGCGGCCGGCGCCGCCTTGCGCACGGCCTCCAGAGAAGAGACGGAATTGACCTCGCCGGGATTGTAGAGGAAGCCCAGGCGCTTCACCTCCGGCGCCAGGCGCTTGATCATGGCGAGATGCTTGTCGACCGGGGCCATGTCCGAGGTGCCGGTGACATTGGTGCCCGGCTTTTCCCAATTGGACACCAGCTTGGCCGCCACCGGGTCGGTGACGGCGGAAAAGACCACCGGAATTGTCTTGGTCGCCGCCACCACTGCCTGGGCCGACGGCGTGGTAATGGCGACGATGACGTCGGGGGCATCGCCCACGAACTTGCGGGCGATCTGCACGGCGGTCGCCATGTTGCCCTGGGCGCTTTCGTACTGCCATTTCAGGTTTTTGCCGACGATGAAGCCGGCCTCGGCCAGGGCGTCCTGAATACCCTGACGGCAGGCGTCCAGCGCCGGATGCTCGACGATCTGGGTGATGGCGACGGATTTCTCGGCGGCCTGGGCGCCGGTGGCGACGGCGAACGCCGCCAGGGCTGCGGCGGCAAGACGGATGACGGTCATGGGTTTTCCCTCGGCAGTCCGGGTCTGGGCGCATATTAATCCCGGAGGCCGCCAGGGAAAGGAAAAGTTCGCATTGAGAATTGCCGCGCCGCGTTCCATGGTGGGCCGGCCCCATTGATGGTATTCGGGATCTGCCATGTTCAGGACCAACCTCAGCGACCTTTACGCCTTCGTCTGCTTCCTCATCTGCTGGGTTGGCTATACGTGGTTTGCCGATTACGCGCGCCGCGATTCGCGCAGCATCATGGTCGCCATGCACGACCTGCGCCTGCTGTGGATGCGGCGCATGCTGAAGCGCGACGTGCGCATCGGCGACGTCAATATCCTGGGCGTGGCCAATCGCAGCGTCATGCTGCTGGTCACCACCACGGTCTTCATCATGGCCGGCCTGGTCGCCATCATGGGGGCGCTCGACCGGGCCCGCGAATTGGTATCCGGGCTGGCTTTCGCCGTGCAGGCGTCGCGTGAGATGTGGGAAATCAAGATGCTGGTGATGATCCTCATCTTCACCTACGCCTTCTTCAAGTTCATGTGGTCGCTGCGCCAGTTCAATTACTCGCTCCAACTGCTCGGCACGGCGCCGCTGCACAACGAGCCGGATTCGCCCGACTGGGAGACGTTCCCGAAG
Source organism: Rhodospirillales bacterium (assembly GCA_014859895.1). Lineage (GTDB taxonomy): Bacteria > Pseudomonadota > Alphaproteobacteria > Rhodospirillales > Shumkoniaceae > Shumkonia. The sequence continues at coordinate 26,698 of JACZKS010000077.1, read as the reverse complement.
CGGGCCAGCCGGGTGATCTCGCTGGCCGTCGATTCCTTCAACCGCGGGGTGCGCGCCTACTACTTCGGGCTGGCGGCGCTGGGTTGGTTCATCCATCCTTGGGTACTGGGGCTGTCTTCCATCTGGATCGTGCTGGTGCTCTATCGCCGCGAGTTCCGTTCGCACACGCTCAAGACCCTGACCGCGGAGGAGGGCGATCCCTTCGGCGGCAAGCAGGCGCCGAAATGACCCCTCTCTTCGAAAGCCTCAAGGGCGCCTGCGCCGCCGAATGGGCGGCCTACGTCGACCATCCGTTCGTGCGGGCGCTGGGCGAGGGCACGCTGTCGGAAGCGGCGTTCCGCCGCTACCTGGGGCAGGACTACCTGTTCCTCATCCATTTCGCCCGCGCTTACGGACTGGCGGCCTTCAAGGGCGAGACCATCGAGGATATCCGTCAGGCGGCGCTCGGCCTGGATGCCATGATCAACGTCGAGATGGGCCTGCACGTCTCCTTCTCGGCCGGCTGGGGTCTTGCCGAGGCCGAGATGGCGGCTCTGCCCGAGGCGGACGCCACCATCGCCTATACCCGCTTCGTGCTGGAGCGCGGCCTGGCGGGCGATCTTTTGGACCTGCACGTGGCCCTTGCGCCTTGCATCATTGGCTATGCCGAGATCGGCCGGGCGCTGGCCGCCCGCCACGGAGGCGGGTTGGCCGCCAACCCTTACCGCGCCTGGGTGGAGATGTACGCTTCCGCCGATTACGGTGCTGTCGCCGAGACCGAGGTTGCCTACCTCGACACCCTGATGGCCAGGCGCGGCGGCCCCGGCCGCCTGGATGGCCTCGTCGCCACCTTCCGGCAGGCGACCCGCCTGGAGGCCGCCTTCTGGGACATGGGGCTGGCGGTTTGACTTGGGGTCGCCAGGGGCCATATGAAGGCGCATGAACAGCCTGGGAATCGATAAGCCTCCCCGCGAAACCCGTGTCGTCGTCGCCATGTCGGGCGGCGTCGACAGCTCGGTGACCGCCGCCCTGCTGGCCGAAGACGGCTATGTCGTCGTCGGCATCACCATGCAGCTTTACGATCACGGCGAGGCGACGGGGCGGCCGGGCACCTGCTGTGCCGGCAAGGATATTCACGACGCCCGGAAGGTCGCCGATGCCATCGGCATCCCGCACTACGTGGTCAACTTCGAGGACCGCTTCAAAACTTCCGTGATCGATGATTTCGCCGACACCTATCTGCGCGGCGAAACGCCCATTCCCTGCGTGCGCTGCAACCAGACCGTCAAGTTCCGCGACCTTCTGGGCGCGGCTCGCGACCTCGACGCCGACGCCCTGGTCACCGGTCATTACGTGCGCTGGCGACAGGGCACCGCCGGACCCGAGCTTTTGCGCGGCGCCGATCACGGCCGCGACCAGAGCTATTTCCTGTTCGCCACCACTCGCGATCAGCTTTCCTTCCTGCGCTTCCCCTTGGGGGCCATGGACAAGGCGTCGACCCGTGAGCATGCCCGACGCCTCGGCCTGCCGGTGGCTGCCAAGCCCGACAGCCAGGACATCTGCTTCGTGCCCACCGGCAGTTATGCTGATGTCGTCGAGAAGCTGCGGCCGGGGGCCACCGAGCCGGGCGATATCGTCGATCTCGCCGGCAACACGCTGGCCCGCCATGATGGCATCATTTACTACACTGTCGGCCAGCGTCGCGGTCTTGGCATCGGCGGCGGTGAGCCGCTCTATGTGGTCCGCCTGGAGCCGGCGGCCCGCCGCGTCGTGGTCGGTCCGGCCGAAGCGCTGCTGACTGGGAAGCTTGCCGTGCGCGACGTCAACTGGCTGGGCGACGGCGACGGACCGCCGCAAACAGGGATCAAGGTCGCGGTCAAGCTGCGCTCCACCCAGCCCCTTACCGCGGCCACAGTGTCGGGTCGCGGCGATGGCATGGCCGAGGTGGTGCTAAACACTCCCCAGGCCGGCGTCGCCCCCGGCCAGGCCTGCGTCTTCTACGACGGCGAGCGCATGCTGGGCGGCGGCTGGATCGTCCGGCCGGTGGCCTAGCCGCTCAAGGCGAGAAGTAGCAGCGCGAGGGTCTTTTTGCGGCTCCGATATTCGCCGGGCTGCGGGCCGTCATATTCCGAACGCACGCTTTGCAGAAGGGTCCGGGCATCGTCGGCCGCCGAGCTGGGGACCTGGATGCTGGCGCCCCCCAAGGCGAACAGGCGCAGCCAATGGACGCGCAGAAAATATTCGTCGGCCAGCACGGCTGGGATGCCGTGCGCCAACAGGAAAGAATGGACGACCAGGGCCTCGCTGAAATTGAGGTGTCGTTCCAGGGTGAGCAGATTGGGAGTGGAATTTTCCATGGCTTGTGCCGAAATGCCGAATCCGCACTCCTATTTTTGCGGGAATCGATGAAATAGGCAATCGTAATAGAGGTAGTGTAACCGCGCCGCATCATGCCGGACTGGAAGTCGGGCCGCGCCTTGTGCTATCAGCGCCAACGGTTGCGCGTGGCCGTTCGGTCGGTGGCGGCCAAGAATAAAGACGAACGCCGTGTCGGGAGACTGGAATGGACGTGTTCGACGCCGCCGAAGCCCTGGATCGCCCTGCCATCGAGGCCTTGCAGCTTGAACGTCTGCGCGACACCCTGGGCCGCGTGGCCGCCGTTCCCCTTTACGCCGAGCGGCTGGCGGCGGCGAACCTTTCGGGAGCCAACCTGCGCTCCCTCGATGATTTCCGGCGTCTGCCCTTCACCACCAAGGAAGACCTGCGGGCCGCCTATCCGTCCCGCATGCTGGCTCGGCCGATGAGCGAGATGGTGCGGGTCCACACCTCGAGCGGCACCACCGGCACCGCCATCGCCATTTTCCACACTCGCAATGACATCGCCGTGTGGGCCGATCTTATGGCCCGCTGCATGCACATGGTCGGCTTGCGGGCGGACGACGTCTTCCAGAACGCCTCGGGCTACGGCCTCTTCACCGGGGGGCTCGGCATCCACGCCGGCGCCGAGCGCCTGGGGTGTTGCACCATTCCGGCAGGGGCCGGCAACACCCATCGCCAGATCCAGCTGATCCGCGACTTTGGCGTCACCGGCTTGCACATCATCCCGTCCTATGCCCTTTATCTTGCCGAAGCCCTGGAGCACGAGGGGATCGAACCCGAGGACCTCGGCCTGCGCATCGCGCTGATCGGCGCCGAGCCGCACAGCGAGGAGGTGCGCCGGCGCATCGAGGCCGGCCTCGGGGTCAAGGCCTACAATTCCTATGGTTTGTCCGAGATGAACGGTCCCGGCGTTGCTTTCGAGTGCGCCGAACAGGCCGGCATGCATGTGTGGGAGGATGCCTTCCTGTTCGAGGTCATCGACCCGGAGAGCGGCGAACCCGTACCCGACGGCGAGATCGGCGAACTGGTGATGACCACGCTGATGCGCGAGGGCATGCCGATCCTGCGCTATCGCACCCGCGACCTCACGCGCATCCTGCCCGGCCCGTGCGCCTGCGGCCGAGCCCACCGGCGCATTGACCGCATCACCGGGCGGGCCGACGACATGCTGATCCTCAAGGGGGTCAACATTTATCCCATGCAGATCGAGAAGGTGTTGATGACCTTCGCCGAGATCGGCAAGAACTATCAGATCGTGCTGGAACGCGAAGGTGTCGTCGAGCGCATCCGGGTGCGCGCCGCGGTGGCGGCCGAGGTGATCGAGGGCAGTGCCGGCGCGCTCGAGGCTCTGCGTCGGAAGATCACCGCTAGCTTACACGACGAGATCCTGGTGACGCCGACGGTCGAACTGGTGCCTGAGGCCGAGGTGCCCCGCGCCGAGGGCAAGGCCAAGCGGGTGGTCGACCTCAGGGGGTAGTCTGCCCCTCCCCCCCACCACGTTAATGGCACGCGGCCATCAAGCCTTCGGTGGGTGGTCTCGTCGCCATGACGGATTGCAAGTTGAAACAAATAAACATGTAACGAACAGCAGTCCGAGATGCTTGGCGCGCGCGGTCGACAAGTTTCTGGGGGACGATCACTGTGAGAACTGAAACAGCGCGAAATCTGGCGCACCGTTCCTCTTCCAACCTTCGCTAAAATGCGAGCCATGTCATATTTTGCGACAAATTTGTCTAAAATAAATGTACCTTGTCACAAGGGGAATGGGGAATCCGACCGAACTGCGGGCGATATAGTTTGTATTTGAATGGCTTTGAAGGACGTTTATTGCCATTCGAGTTCGTAACGGCTGGGCGCGCAACGAAACGAAAAAGCTCGCGCCCTGACATCGCGGCGTAAAGGGTGGATGTTTCAATCCTTCGATTGGGGCTCTCCGGGCTTTCGGTTGCCGAATGCATAGCGGAAGCGCTCGGGGATGGCGCGGCGAATAGAATAAGAAAACAAAAGGGGAAACGAGGAATGAGTGCCAATCTGAACAACTGGAAGATCGGCCCTCGGCTGATGGTTCTGGTTGCGCTTTTTGCGGTGATGTACTTGGGCATCGGGGGGGTGAGTCTCGTCGGTCTGCGCGACGCCCTCTACGAACAGAAGGCCGACGAGACGAGGCGCATCGTCGAGGTCGCCCACAGCTTCGTTAAGGATTATCACGCCCGCGCCGGTCGGGGGGAGTTGACGGAAGCCCAGGCCAAGGAAGGAGCGCTCGCGGCCCTCAAGGCATTGCGCTACGACGGCGAGCAGTACTACTGGGTCAACGACATGGATGCCAAGATGTTGATGCATCCGACGGCGCCCAAGCTGGTGGGGACCAGCCTGCGCACGCTGAAGGACGCGCACGGCAATTTCATTTTTGCCGACATGATCGAGGTCGTCAAAAAGGACGGCGCCGGCCATTACACCTATTATTGGCCGCCCGACAGCAGTTCGCCGAAGCCCAAGGTTTCCTACGTCGCCGGCTTCAAGCCCTGGGGCTGGATCATCGGCAGCGGCGTCTTTGTCGAGGACGTCGAGACGACCTTTTGGGGCAAGGCGCAACTGACCGGGGGCATGGCGTTGCTGACGGTGCTCATCGTCGTCTTCGTCGCCCTGTCCATCGCCCGCAGCGTTTCCAAGCCGGTCAAGGAAATGACGAACGCCATGGACGCGCTGGCGCGGGGTGACAGGACAATCGACATCCCGGCCCGGAATCGCAAAGACGAGGTCGGCGAGATGGCCGCTGCGGTTCAGGTTTTCAAGGAAGGCATGATCGAGGCCGACCGCCTGGCCGAGGAACAGCGGCGCGAGCAGGAATCCAGGGCGGCGCGCGCCAAGCGCATCGAAGACCTGTGCCAGGCCTTCGACGCCACCTCGACGAAGGCGGTGAAGTCGGTGGCGGCGGCGGCGACCGAGATGCGGTCCTCCTCCGAATCGATGAGCGCCACGGCCGAGGAAGCGACCCGTCAGGCTTCCGCCGTGGCGGCGGCCTCCGAACAGGCATCGGCCAACGTCCAGACCGTTGCCTCGGCGGCCGAGGAACTGTCGGGCTCGATTGCCGAGATCAGCCGGCAGGTGACCCAGGCCTCGCAAATCGCGTCTGCCGCGGCAACCGAAGCCGAGCGGACCAACGTCAAGGTGCAGGGCCTGGCCCAGGCTGCCAACAAGATCGGCGAGGTGGTGGCGCTGATCACCGACATCGCCGAGCAGACCAACCTGCTGGCGCTCAACGCCACCATCGAGGCGGCCCGGGCCGGGGACGCCGGCAAGGGCTTCGCGGTCGTTGCCAGTGAAGTGAAGAACCTGGCCAACCAGACGGCCAAGGCGACCGACGAGATCGGCGCCCAGATCGCCGGCATCCAGGCGGCCACTCAGGAAGCGGTGTCGGCCATCGACTCGATCACCAAGACCATCTCCAAGATCAACGAAGTCAACTCGGGGGTGGCCTCGGCGGTTGAGGAACAGGGCGCGGCGACCCAGGAGATCGCCCGCAATGTCGAACAGGCGGCGGCCGGTACCCAGGAGGTGTCCGCCAACATTGGCGGCGTCAGCCAGGCCGCCAACGAAACCGGCACCGCCGCCGGGCAGATCAACAAGGCGGCCAGCGAACTGTCGCAGCAGTCCGAAACGTTGCGCGCCGAGGTCGACAAGTTCCTGGCCGGCGTCCGCGCCGCCTGACGTTACGCCTATTTTAGGGTTAGGGGGCGGCCGTTGGCCGCCCCCGATTCATAAGGCCGCCACTTCGACGTAGCGCTATTTCTGGAAGGCCAGCTTCAGCGGCTTTTCCTGATAGGCGTGACGCACCTGGGCGTTGTCGAAGAAGGCGACGCCGAAGGTGTACTCTTTGGCCATGTCGCTGAATTGGACGTCGAACTTGCTGCCGGTGGCGAGCTTGCGCGACATCTCCACTGTCCACTTGCCGTCGGCCCACTTCTGGCTGACCTTGATGTCGCCGCGGTCGCCCTCGTACGGCGCGATTAGGATCGAGGCCACCTCGTCGCCGGCCTTGAACTTGCTGTCGTCGAACGGCGCCTCGTCGCCCTTCACCACCCAATAGGTGCCGCCGGCGTTGGCCGGCTTGGCGTCCTTGCTCATGAACTCGGGTTTGCCGTCCTTGAGCGCGATGTCCTTATAGCCGCCGCCCGTATTCGGATCGCTCTTGCGGCCCGCTCCGGGGGCTTTTTCCTTGTCGTATTTGGTGTGGTCCAGGTACTGATCGTCGACTTGGCCGACCGGGCCGCTGCGCACGTTCTTGAGGTGCCAGATGTCGCCCAACTCACCTTCCTCGGCGGTGTACTTGTTGCCGTAGGGCTTGCCCGGTTCGCCGGCGTGGCAGGCGAGCTGGCAGCCCCGGCGCTCGAACCCGAAGATGGATTCGTTGATGTTCCAAATCAGCGCCGCCTTGTCCTCATAATACTTATTGTCGTCGCCGCCCTTGTCGTCGGGGTCCTTCAGTTTGGCCCAGGACCCGTCGGCCTGCTTTTTGTAGGGCGCGCGCTGATAGCTGAGGGTGGGGTCGTCCCATTGCAGGAGGACATACAGCATATCCCCCACGTAGGCGGCTTTGATCGAGCCGGTGGTTTCGCCGGAGCCGCCGAAGTTGACGCCCTTGACCGCCTTGATGGAGGTGGCGGTCGCCTGGCCCCAGACGGCGTCGCCGGCATCGCCGTCGAGCGTCGGCGCGGCAGAGCCCTTGACGGCCGTCACCGTGAACTCGTCCGCCTGGGCAGTCGAAACGACCAGCGCCAGCGCGCCTCCCAGGACCAGGGCGGTGCCGGCCGGTTTCAGAAAGCGTGTCATACCTGTCTCCTCAGCAAGGGGTGATGCCTCGAGTTAAGCCCGTTTTCCGCCCTCTGTGGGCGAGGTCGGGGAAGCGCCCGTTCGATCGGGCGGTTGCCCGGCATGGCCGGGGTGTTCGTCGTGCCAGCCGGTGATCATCATCTTGAAACCGGCCAGGGCGGTGGTTCCCATGGTGCCCATGTAGATGTGGCCCAGCAGGAAAAGGGTGAGCAGGAAGCCGATGACGTAATGGGCGACCGCCAGCGGCAGCAGGCCGTCCATGCCGAACAGCTGCTCCGGCGCCAATTCGGGAAAGAAGAAGGCGATCCCGGTAACGATCAAAAACGGCATGGCGACATACATGACCAGCAGGTAAGTGGCCTGTTGCAGCACGTTGAACTTCTTTTCGGGCGTCGGCACCGTCGGCGGCGGCGCGCCCTTGAAGATGCCGGAAGCGACATACGCGTTCTGGGCGTTGAGCCCGGAAATCAACTCGCTGGCCGCCGGCACGTACTGCCGCCAATTCCCGGACACCGTGTTCCACACCAGGTACGCCATATAGAGGACGGTCAGCGCGATGCCCGAGACGTTGTGGATCGTGCGGGCGATGTCGAAGCGGATCAGCGGCAAGTCCGGATCGGAAAAGTGCAGGCTGAAACCCGACGCCATCAGCAGGATCATCAGGGCGGCGTTCGTCCAGTGCCAGAGGCGGAGCCACAGCGGAATGATATAGACGCGGCTAGCCATCGCGGCGCCTCCGCTTAAGGCCGGCCACGAAGCGGGCCAGGCCGTGGAGCGCGATGCCGCCCACCACCACCGCCGCGACCAGGCCGAAGGCCATGTCGAGGTAGCGGTTGCGGGTGGCGCCGATGACATAGGCCTCGTTCAGGATCACGCTGTTGATGAAGCCCACCGTCTCGCGCTCTTCCTCGACCAGATGCCGGTAAAGCCGCACGCGCAGCGTCGAGTTCACCGAATGGCAGGCGACACAGTTTTTCTCGGCCCGCTCCGCGGGGAGTATCTCGTGCGACAGGATGCTCTGCGGCACCGGCGTGTGGCATTCGACGCAGCGCACAGCCGCCCAGTGAAGCGGCGTGTTGGGCAGCCAGGCGTGGATCTTTTGCAGGTCGGGCAGGGGGGCCTTGCTCAATTGTGCGAAGCGTTCGTCCGAGGCGTGGCATTGCAGGCACATGGCATTGTCCTGGCGCACCGCCTGGCGGGTGGTGCTGAAATGCGACGCCTTGAGGAAGACGTGCGGATCGTGGCAGGTGATGCAGGTGAACGACCCCGGCTGCTCCTCGGCCTTCTTCGCATGCACGCTTTTCAGGAACTGGTCCTCGATGCGCAGGAACTGGCGGGTGTGGCATTCGTCGCAATTGTTGATCTGCTGCTTGGCGGCCTCGGCGTGAGGAAATTCTTTGAAGCCCGTGACGTGGCAGGCCACGCACTCGACGTTGGCGTGGTTGGACTTGAGGAAGGCTTCCGGGTCGACCAGACGCCCCGCCAGGTCCGCCTTGTTGACGTCGGGCCGCGTGATCGCATTCAGCCCAGCCTCCGAATGACAGTCCAGGCACTGGGCGTTGGCGCGGCGGATGCGTTCGATCTCGGCCGGCTCGACCTTCGTGGCAGTCTGCGCGGCGGCCGATCCGCCGCCGATCAGAACCATCAATCCCACAGCCGCCAGTAGACGAAAGGACGTTTGCATCCCACCCAGACCATTGTCCTATGACGCCTCGCCTCGCCTCGGAACCGAACCGGCGGCGGAACCCAACGGTTCCAACGTGGACTCATTCTAACGAGCGGGCCGCCGAGGGAAAAAGAAAATTATGCTTAGAATCAATAAAAGAAGAAGAATTGTTCGGTCCGTCTCCCGCAGACCGCGAAGAGTTCCGGCCCATGGCAACCGCGAGGCGCCTTTTCACAAGGCGGCGCCGGCCCGCCGCTGCGGGCTTTCGCGGCCGGACAAGGGGTTCTAATATCCGCCGCACGCAACAAACCACCGGAGCCGCTTCTTGGGTTTCTCGCCCCGCCTGTTCGCCAGCGCCTTCCATGTCACCGTCCCGGTCATCCTGGGCTACTTCCCGCTGGGATTCGCCTTCGGGCTGCTGTTCGTCGACCAGGTGGGGGCCGGCTGGGTCTATGCCTTTCTGATGAGCCTGATCGTCTTTGCTGGCGCATCGCAGTTCCTGGCGGTCGGCCTGCTGGCGGCGGGGGCGGGGATCGCCGAGATCGCGGCGGCCACCTTCGTGCTGAACGCCCGCCACGCCTTCTTCGGGGTCAGCCTGTTGGAGCGCTGGCGGACCAGCCCTCTTAAGAAGATCTTCCTGGTCTATTGGCTGACTGACGAAACCTATGCGCTGATCACCAGCCTGAAGCCGCCTCCCGATGTCGAGGAGACCGATTTCCATCTGCTGATCGCCGGCATCAACTACGCCGCCTGGTGTGCCGGCAGCCTGGCCGGAGCCTTGGCCGGCGAGGCCATCGCCTTCGATACCACCGGCCTGGATTTCACCCTGACGGCGCTGTTCGCGGTGCTTTTGGTCGAGCAGGTCCGCCGGGTCCGCGAGCCCTTTCCGTTCCTGCTGGCGCTGGCGGCCGGCTTGGTCACCCTGGCGGTGTTCGGGACCGCCAACATGCTGCTGATCTCGATCACACTCGCCCTGATCCTGGTGGTGGCCGACGGCGCCAGGCGGGGGTGGGCATGAACGGCTACATTCTTTCCGCCATTCTGGCGATGGCGGCGGCGACTGTTGTCAGCCGGGCCGCGCCCTTTCTCTTTCTCGGGCGGTGGGCGGCGCATCCGGCGGTGCGTTTCCTCGGCAAGGCGACGCCGCCGGTGATCCTGACGCTGCTGGTCCTCTATTGCCTCAAGGGGGTGTCGCCGACGGTGCCGCCGTACGGCCTGCCCGAGGCCGTCGCACTGGCCCTGACCGTTGGGCTGCATCTCCAATGGCGCAACGCGCTTGTCAGCATCGGCGCCGGCACCGGGGTCTACATGGCCCTCGTGCAGAGCGGCATCATGTCGGCCGTGATTTAGACGCTTGATCCTGGCGGTGGCGTACGTGTTCGCGCCACAGGATGTAAAGGCCGCTGGCGATGACCAGACCCGAGCCGGTGAGGACGAAGGCGTCGGGGACGTTGCCGAAGATCACGAAGCCATAGAAGGCGGCCCACAGCATCTGGGTGTACTGGAAGGGTGCCACGGTGGCAGGCGGCGCCAGCTTGAAGGCCTGAACGATGCAGATGTGGGCGGACCCGGCGAGCAGGCCCACCATGGCCATCAGCATCAGGTCGAAAGGGGCGATGGGAACAAAGGAGATCGGCAGGAAGACGCCGGAAACGATGAGCTTGCCGACGATCAGCCAGAACAGCATGGCGGTGTCGGATTCGCGGCCGCCGATCTGGCGGGTGATGATCAGCGCCACGGCAAACGCGCAGGCCGATCCGAAGGCGCCGAGGTAGCCGATGTCGAGCGGCGCCCAGCCGGGGCGCAGGACGACGAGAATTCCTATGAAGCCGACGAGCACCGCGCTCCACCGGTGGCGGCCGATCACCTCGCCCAACAGCCACGGCGACAGGGCGGTGATGATCAGCGGCGAGGCGAAGATCAGGGTGTAGGCGTTGGCCAACGGCAGGCGGCTGAAGGCCAGATAAGCGCCGAAGGTGTCGAGCGCCATCAACAGCGTGCGGATCAGGACGGCCTTGGGAAACCGCGGCCTGATGACGATCGGGCGGCCGCTGAACCAGATCAGTGCGGCGATCGGCAGCGCGGCGAAGGTGGTCGTAACGAAATAGATGAGAAGGATGGAGTAGCCGCCGGTCAGGAACTTCACCATGGCGTCGGCCGACGAAAAGAAGGCGAACGTCACGACGGAGAAGATGATTCCCCGCGCAATACGGTCACCCGCCCTCATCGGAATGACTCCTGACGGAGCCGCCGGTAGGCGACGAACGCGATGTCATTCATGGAAAGGTGCCTGCACTGAACGCCGGCCTAACGCGGCGGCGCGCACCGTAGCAGAGGTCCCCTCGCGGCGGAAGGGCGTTTCGGTTGCCCGCTGCCGACCCTCAGTGGACGCGCCCGTACCGCGGGCGGTTAAGCAGGTTGGTCTTGCCAACCAGCTTCTCGACCTCGGTTAGAAGCATCAACGCGGTATCCAGGGTCAGGTGATCCCCCTGCCGCGACAGGCGTTCGGCCCGCTCATGGGCAATCTGCAACGCCATGTTGCCATGACGCTCGTAGAGTTCCAGAGCGGCCTTCTGAACCATTGCAGGATTGATCATACCCAGCTCCCCGTGCTCAGGCATCCGTCGGTTGCTATTCCCCACCCCCTAAAGTGGGGCGGGTTGACCATGAGGACAATGGCAATTGGAAGGAAAAAGAGCCCATTTCGCTGTCATCAAAGGTGAATAATCTGTGACAGTGACCGATGGCCGGATTGACAGGGCTGTAGAAGGACGGTCATCCGTCATGGCGGGTAATTTTCCGCATCTGAGAAGATTTATCTCCCTCTATCCCCGCATGGGCGGAGGTCATTCCTGGCATCGGGTTACTCGGCGGGCTTGGCGGCATCGGACACCGTTTCGAGCAGGTGGCGTGCCCGGCTCGCTTCCTGTTGGCGGGCCCACATGCCGGCATAGATGCCGCCCTGGGCCAGAAGGTGGGGATGGCTGCCGCGTTCGACGATGCGCCCCCCTTCCAAAACGATGATCTCGTCGGCGTCAACCACGGTGGAGAGCCGATGGGCGATGATCAGGGTTGTGCGATTGGCCGACACCAAGGCCAGTGATTCCTGGATTTCGCGCTCCGTATGGGTATCGAGTGCGGACGTGGCCTCGTCGAACAGCAGGATGGCAGGGTTCTTCAGGATGGTCCGGGCGATGGCGACGCGCTGCTTCTCGCCACCCGAAAGCTTGAGGCCGCGCTCGCCGACCATGGTCTGGTAGCCGTCCGGCTGATCCATCACGAAGTCATGGATACGGGCCAGTCTGGCGGCCGCCTCGACTTCGGCCGGGCTGGCAGTGGGCTGGCCGTAGGCGATGTTGTAATAGACGGTGTCGTTGAACAGCACCGTATCCTGGGGGACCATGCCGATGGCGGCCCGGAGCGATTTTTGGGTCACGCTGCGGATGTCCTGGCCGTCGACCAGGATGCGCCCGCCGGTCGCCTCGTAGAAGCGGAACAGCAACCGTGAAATGGTCGACTTGCCGGCCCCGCTGGGGCCGACGATGGCGACCGATTTGCCGGGCGGCACGGCAAACGAGATGCCATTGAGCACGTGCCGGCGGGCGTCGTAGGCGAAGTGGACGTCGTCGAAGACGACCTCGCCGCCGTTTACCGTCAGGGCCGGCGCGCCCGGCGCGTCCTTGATCTCGGCCGGTTCCTCGATGAGGCCGAACATCTGCTCGAGGTCGGTCAGCGAGCGTTTGATCTCGCGGTAGACGAAGCCCAGGAAGTTGAGCGGCATGTAAAGCTGGATCAGGTAGGTGTTGACGAGCACGAAGTCGCCGATGGTCATGGTGCCGTCGGCGACGCCGTAACCGGCCATGACCATGACGGCGACGAGACCGATCGCGATGATGGCGCCCTGGCCGATGTTGAGCAGCGAGAGCGTTGTGGCGCTCTTGACCGAGGCTTCCTCGTAGGCGGCCAGCGCGGCATCGAAGCGGTGCGCCTCGTGGGCCTCGTTGCCGAAGTATTTCACCGTCTCGAAGTTGAGCAGCGAATCGATGGCCCGCGTGTGGGCCAGGCTGTCGGTTTCGTTCATCTGCTGGCGGTACTTGATGCGCCAGTCGGTGATCACCAGCGTCCAGGCGATGTAGCAGGCGATGGTGAAAAGCGTGATGAGCGCGAACCAGATCGAGTAGAGCGACCACAGGATGGCGCAGACCAGCAGGATCTCGAACAGCGTCGGCAGGATGTTGAACAGCATGAAGTCGAGCAGGAATTCGATGCCGCGTACGCCGCGCTCGATGGCGCGGCTGATGCCGCCGGTCTTGCGGTCGAGGTGGAAGCGCAGGGATAGCCGGTGCAGGTGCTCGAAGGTGTGTAGCGCCGCCTGCCGTACGGCCCGCTGTTCGACCCTGGCGAACACCGCGTCGCGTATCTCCCCGAAAGCCTGGGCCATCACGCGGGCCAACCCATAGCCGACGATCAGCGCAATGGGCACCGCCGCGATGGCGGCGACCTCGGGCGACAGCGTGTCGACCGCCTTCTTATAAAAGATCGGGACGGTGACGTTGACCACTTTGGCGGCCACCAGGAAAACGACGGCAAAGACGACGCGCAGGCGCAGGTTTGGCGATTCTGCCGGCCATAGGTAGGGCAGCAGGGTGCGCAGCGTCGATAGATCCTTGCGGGCGCCTTGCATGGGAGGTAGCGGTTCGCGGTGTCGGGCCATGGATTTCCTGGCGCGCGCCGAACGCCCGGGCGCGCCGCTTTCGAGTCACGAGGTTCGTGTCGAATATGGGGTGGCGTGCGGACGGTTGCCAAACACCATCCCCGTCCAGATGAGTCCGCCGGACGGGAAAAGCACTCAAGAAGCGCCGCGGCAATGCGCGGTGCGTGGAGGATCGACCTTCGGACTGAAACGGTCCGGCGGACTACTCGATGAGGGCCAACTGATCAGCGGACGGCCGCCCGCGCATATCGGGGACCAGTTCGTACTGAACCTTCTGTCCCTCGCGCAGGGTCTGCAGGCCGGCCTTCTCAACGGCGGTGATGTGGACGAAGGCGTCCTTGTCGCCGCTTTCCTGTTCGATGAAGCCGTACCCCTTGCGCGTATTGAACCATTTTACCGTACCGACAGGCATAGCAAATCTCTCTTTCCGCGTTCCTCGTCATTACGTTCCGCATTCTTAAGGCGGTTGCAATAGCGTACTCCCGGCCGGCGCGGAGAGGCAACGACAAAAGGTTGTTGCGAAAAGTTCTTAAAAGCCTTTGGTTTCAGTGCGGGGAGCCGGTCACACCCCCGTCTACCACTGCACGAATCGCAATTTCCGGGTGTGCTTCCGGGAGAAAATGACAGCCGCGGACCTACGCCTGGATGAGTGCTCCACACGTCATGGGTGTTGCTGTTGGCTGCCGTCCGAGAGGCGACCGCACCGACGGCGCGATGTGTGACGGCGGAAATATCATGCTTCGATTGAAATTGGGGGTCAGCATATCCTATGATTGTCTCCGCTCGACTTTTTCGACAAATGCCGTGAACGGCCGAAACACCCGCGTACGGGTGGGTAGCGGGCAAAGGCGCGGCGGCGCCAGGGGCAATGGCGTGCCGCTAAGCCAGGGGGATGCGTCAGTGCCAGACCACCAGGACGACACGATCGCGGCTGCGGATCTGGCCGAGGATGGCCTGTCCATCGAAAGCTTCGCCGATTTCGCGCGGATATCCCGCCGCATCCAGACCGATGGCCGGCGGGCGATCGGGCAGTTCCGCGGGCTCCGGCTGCAAAGCGCCTTCCAGCCGATCTTCAGCTTCGCCCATCCCCGCCCGGTCGGCTATGAGGCCTTGGCCCGGGTGCGCGATCCGCTGGGCCAGCCGGTGTCGCCGGCCGCGCTATTTTCGCGCTCCAAGGGTGACGACGAGGGCCTCGTTCTGCTCGACCGCACCTGCCGGGCCATCCACATGCGCAATTTCGCGGCGGCCGATCCGGGAATGTGCTGGCTGTTCCTCAATGTCCATCCGCAGGTCATCCTCGACCGCCCATGGTACTCGACCTTCTTCACCCAGATGATCGAAACCAGCGGCATCGCGCCGCATCGCATCGTCATCGAAGTGGTGGAGAGCGAGATCGCCAGCGAGGCCGCCCTGGCCGAAGCGGTAAGTTTCTATCGCGACCTCGGTTGCCTGGTTGCCATGGACGACTTCGGCAGCGGCTTTTCCAACATCAACCGCATCTGGAAGATCCGTCCCGACATCGTCAAGCTCGACCGCGATTTCATCGCCCAGGCGCCGCGCAACCCGAGCTTCCGCCAATGGCTGCCCCGGCTGGTCTCGCTGCTTCACGAGGTAGGCTGCCTGGTGGTCGCCGAGGGGGTGGAGACCGAGGGCGAGGCGGTTGCCGCCATGGAGGCCGATGTCGATCTGTTCCAGGGCTACTATTTCGGCCTGCCGGTGGATACCATCGGCGCCGCGGCCATCCGCCCGCCGCTGGCCGTCCACAGCAGCCTGCGCAACCGGGGAAACGGCGGCAAAGACCCGGCGCGGATAATCCGCCGGTTCATCGGAATGGTCGCCGAGGCGCAGACGGGAATCGCCGGTGGCGCGTCTATTGTGGAAGCGGCGGCTCTTCTTATCGAGCGGCCGAGCGTGCAGCGCTGCTTTTTGCTCGATGCAGACGGCGGCCAAGTCGGCCCCAACGTCATCAACCCGCGTCGTGCCGAGCGCGATGACCGCAAGTTCGAGCCCCTGCGCGACCCCACCGGCGCCAATTGGGTGCAGCGGCCGTATTTTCACCGGGCTGTGGCCAATCCCGGCGAGATCCAGGTATCCAGGCCCTATCTCTCGCTGACGGGGGCCAACATCTGCCTAACGTTCTCGGTGGCCTTCGAGATGGGACCAAAGATCCGGGTCTTCTGCTGCGATCTGGATTGGCCGCCGGAAGCGGCCTGAGAAGGGGGGCGGAACGAGCCGCCCAGCCCACGTGTCGTCATTTCCGCTTTTGCGGAAATCCAGCTTTCAACGGTGTGCCGGGGTGACGAGACGGGAGGGCCGCGGCTTCCTTCGCGGCCCCGGAAGGGCTCAGTTCACGCCGCCCGCATAGGCGGCGAGGTTCTCAAGTCGGCGAGTCCAGCCATTGCGGTGGACCTCGATCAGGTGGTCGCGGTCGCCTTCGGGGAAGGCCGACCATCCGCCGTGCGAAAGCGCGACGCGGGTGTTGCCGTTGCCGCCGCTCAGGCGGATGGTGATCTCGGTGGCGATCGGCCAGTCCGGGCCGGCCCAGGAAAGCCGAAGCTCTTTTCCGGCCGTGATGCCCAGCACGTTGCCGCGGGCGGCGCCTTGCATTTCCTCGAATTGGCCGCCGGGAACGGCGTTAAGGGTGACAGTATCATTCCACCAGTGCCGCAAATGCGCGGGGCCGGTGAGGCAGATCCAGGTTTTCTCGATGGAGGCCGGGATCTCGAAAGTCATGTCTATCATGGCTCTGAAGGTGTGCCGAAAGCCGGCGCCGATCAACCCCCCGGGGCCAAACTTCACAGAACCGTCATTGAATGGCTGGCGTCGGTCGGGCATCGTGGGACGGCCCTTGGAAAGGCCACACATATCGGCAGCCGTGGGAGGCAGCGCCATGGAAAAAGTCGACCTCAACAAGGCTCTGAAATCCCTCTATCAACCGTCCGCCAAGGAATTCGCCGTGATCGACGTGCCGGCAATGCGGTTCGTCATGGTGGACGGGGCGGGCGATCCGAACACATCCGAAGACTACCGGCACGCCATCGAATGGCTCTATTCGTTAAGCTATCCGCTTTAATTCATATCCAGGAACGAGCTTGGCCGCGATTACGGGGTGGCGCCGCTCGAGGGGCTCTGGAGGGCGGAGGACATGTCGAGTTTCGCTGCCGGCGACAAGGACAAATGGCTGTGGACGGCGATGATCATGCAGCCAGAGTGGATCACCGACGCGATGTTTTCCACCACCCTCGGCAAGGCGCGTGCCAAGCTGGGCCGCCGGCGAGCCTGCGCCTCGAAGCGTATGCCGAAGGGCTTGCGGTGCAGATCCTGCATGTCGGTCCCTACAGCGCAGAAGGGCCGACGATTGCCCGGATGCATCGGGAATTTCTGCCGGCCAACGGGTTCGCTGCCAACGGGCATCACCATGAGATCTACCTTAGCGATCCGCGCAAGACCGCGCCCGAGAAACTGCGGACCGTGATCCGCCAGCCGGTGCGGAAGGTGGCGCCCTGACGGCGGCGGCTGGCGCCGCATCTCAAGGCTGAGCGCTTTCAGCCGCCTGTCAACTCCTGGAGTGCCCTCAGCGTTTCTCCCAGGCCGCGGTGGAGCCGCTTGTCGCGGCGCATCACGATGGCGAGCGTCCGGTGAAGCTGCGGGGACAGGGATCGCACCGCAAGCGTACCCCGGTTTGCCGGCCGGCGAACGGCCATGCTGGGCAGGACCGCGCAGCCGAGGCCGGCGCCGACTAGTTCCTTGATCGCCTCGACGCTGCCGAGCGACATGATCGGCTTCAATGCGGCGCCGCCTCGGGCGAACCACGCATCGGCGATGCGCCGCGTGTTGCCGCCCGGCTCGAACAGCAGCACGGGCAGGGCGGCCAGCGCCGACGGCGTGATCCGCTTCGGCAGTTCCATGCCGGGCGGTGCGATCACCACGAATTCGTCGTCGAGAACCGGGATGATCTCGAATATGCGGCCCGACACCGGCATGGTGACCAAGCCGAGGTCGAGGGTGTTCTCGCCGACGGCCTTGACGATGTCCGCGGTGTTGCCCGTGCTGACCGTGATGTCGAGGTCGGGATGCTTCCGGCGCAGTTTCTTGAGGACGGGCGGCAACAGGAAGATGCAGGCCGTCGCCCCGGTGCCGAGGCGGACTCGGCCCAGGGTGCCGCTCGCATGGCGCGCCACCGCCTCCAGGGCGGAGGAGACCGCCGCCTCGATCGGCCCGGCGTGGGCGAGCAGCTCGGCGCCGGCCGCCGTCGGCCTCGCTTTGCGCCCGACGCGCTCAATCAGGGGCACGCCCAGGCGCTTCTCGAGCTGGCGGATCTGCAGACTGACTGCCGGCTGGCTGAGATCCAGCCGCTCAGCGGCGGCCGAGAAGCTGCCGTGTTCGATCACCATGACGAAGGTCTTAAGGTAATCGAGGTCGAGGCTCCGCATCTCAAAGAATCTCTCATGCTTTGCATAACTTCTGAAAGCTTCTGTTATATATCTCGTCATGGCACCATGCGGCAATGGCTGAGACCAGCCGATTCCCTACGGAGAAGACCGCATGACCGCCATCAAACTCCCCGCTGCCGCCGACGCGCTCGTCGTCCGTGACGCCGCTGGGGCGGATATGGCGGCGATCCAGGTGATCTATGCCCATAACGTGCTCCACGGACTGGCGAGCTTCGAGGAGGTTCCGCCCTCGGTCGATGAAATGTGCTCACGCCGGCGGGCGGTCGTCTGCGTCGGCCTTCCCTACCTCGCTGCCGAAATCGGCGGCCGGGTCGTCGGCTACGCATACGCGGCAGCTTACCGGCCCCGTCCCGCCTACCGCCATACGCTTGAGGACTCGGTTTATGTCGCGGATGGCTTCGGCGGGCACGGCATCGGCGGGGCGCTGCTGCGAACGCTCGTCGCCCGGTGCGAAGCCGGGATCTGGCGGCGGATGGTCGCCGTCATCGGCGACAGCGGCAATGCCGCTTCGATCGCGCTGCACTGCCGACTGGGCTTCCAGCCGGTCGGCATCCTGCCTTCGGTCGGCTTCAAGCTCGGCCGCTGGCTCGACACGGTGCTGATGCAGCGGCCGTTGGGTGCCGGCGATGCGACGCCGCCGGCCTCCGCCGAATGGGGACCGGAACGATGATCGATCGCCGGACCGTCCTGTGCCTGGGGATCTCGCAGCTCATCTCCTGGGGTATTTCCTATTACCTGATCGGCGCGTTCGGCGAACTGATCGCCGCCGATCTCGGCTGGAGCCGTGACCGCGTTTACGGCGGCTTTGCGCTGGCCCTGCTGGTGATGGGCATGACGTCGCCGCTCACCGGCAGCCTGATCGATCGCTACGGCGGCCGGAAGGTGATGGTCGCGGGATCGCTGCTGAATGCCGGGGGCTGCATCGGCCTCGCGTTCTGCCAAAGTGCCCCGGTCTACTACGCGGCGTGGATATGCCTCGGCCTGGCGATGCGGCTGACGCTCTATGACGCCGCCTTTGCCACGCTGGCGCGGATCGGCGGGCCCCAGGCCCGCGGTCCGATCGCCCAGATCACGCTGCTCGGCGGGCTCGCCTCGACGACCTTCTGGCCGGTGGCCCACATCCTGACCGCACTTTTCGAATGGCGCGGCGCCCTCATCGTCTATGCCGGCTTCGCGCTTCTTACAGTGCCCCTTCATCGGGCGATTCCCGACGACCGCTACGGCGACGGCGTAACGGGCGAGCGCTTGCCGGAAGCCGCCCCGATCGCCGTCGGCCGGCGCCAGCGCATCGTTGCCGGCAGCC
This sequence comes from Rhodospirillales bacterium, assembly GCA_014859895.1. Taxonomy (GTDB): domain Bacteria; phylum Pseudomonadota; class Alphaproteobacteria; order Rhodospirillales; family Shumkoniaceae; genus Shumkonia. The sequence goes on along the minus strand of JACZKS010000077.1, from coordinate 7,373 downwards.
TCTTCGCGATCCTCACGACCCTGGCCAATTTCCTCAATGCCGGCATGTCGGCTCACATGATCGGCATTCTGGCCGGCCTGGGCTTGACGGCGACGGCCGCCGTGGGCATCGCCAGCCTGCGGGGAATCGGCCAGTCGGCGGCACGGCTGTGGGAGGTGCTGTTCGGCCAGCGCGTTCACCCGCTGACGCTCAACCTCTTCGCCGCTTTGCTGTTGCCGCTGGCCTTCATTGCCGGCCTGTTCAGCGCCGGTTCCGGATTGGCGGCGGTCGTCTTCGCCTTCGTGTACGGCGCCGGGAACGGGCTTTTGACCATTACCCGCGGAACGCTGCCGCTCATCCTCTTTGATCATCGGACCTACGGCGCCTTCGTCGGGCGGCTGGTGGCGCCGGGTTTCCTGGTGTCCGCCGCCGCCCCGCTCGTCTATGCGATGGTGATCGACCGCTTCGGCGAGGCGGGTGGGCTCTTCCTGTCGATCTTCGCCGGCGCCGTTGCATTCCTGGCGGCGGTGCTTCTCAAGGCCCGGTTCGCGCGTGCCTGACGGCGCGGCGCGTCAGCCGCTAAGCGCCGCGAGGATGCGCGCCCAGCTTCTCTGGCCCTTGTGGAAGGAGGAGAGATCGTACTTCTCGTTGGGCGAATGGATGCGGTCGTCCGGCAGGCCGAAGCCGACCAGGAGCGAGTCCATGCCGAGGATCGTCTTGAACTCGCCGGCCACCGGAATGGAGCCGCCCGCCGCGATCATCACTGCCGGCTTCGGCCATTCGTCGGTGAGCGCCGCCTTGGCTTTCCCGACGAGCGGCGAATCGTGGGCAAGGTGGATGGCCGGCGACCCGCCGTGGGGATTGAACTCGACCGAGCAGTCGGCCGACAGGCGCGCCCGGACGAAGTCGCGGAAGGCGGCGCGGATCTTCACCGGGTCCTGCTTGTGGACCAGACGGAACGACACCTTCGCATGAGCCTCTGCCGCGATGACCGTCTTGAAGCCCTGTCCGGCGTAGCCGCCGGCGATGCCGTTGACCTCGGCGGTCGGCCGCGCCCACACCAGTTCCAGGACCGAACGGTCCTTTTCGCCGGAAGGAACCGCCAGTCCGATGGGGCCGAGAAAGGTTTCCGGCGTCTGGCCCAGGCCTTCCCACATCGTCAGTACCTCGGGCGGCGTTTCCTCGACGCCGGCATAGAAGCCGGGAAGGGTGACCCGGCCGGTCTCGTCGTGCAGGTCGGCGAGTACCTTGGCAAGGATGTGGAGGGGGTTGGCCGCGGCGCCGCCGAACTCGCCGGAATGCAGGTCGCGGTTGGCCGCGCGCACGGTCACCTCCTCGCCCACAAGGCCACGCAGGCCCGCCGTGATGGCCGGGGTGTCGCGGTCCCACATGCTGGTGTCGCAGATGAGCGCGGCGTCGGCCTTGAACTCCTGCGCGTTGGCCTCCAGGAACGCTTTCAGCGACGGCGAGCCGGATTCCTCCTCGCCCTCGAACAGCATGGTCACGGCGCAGGGAAGCGCACCATGGACCTGCTTCCAGGCGCGGCACGCCTCGACGAACAGCATCAGTTGTCCCTTGTCGTCGGAAGAGCCGCGTCCGGTGATGACCTTGCGCCCCGCGCCCAGGTCCTCGATGGCCGGCGCAAAGGGGTCCGCCTCCCAAAGATCCAGCGGGTCGACCGGCTGCACGTCGTAGTGGCCGTAACAAAGCACATGCGGTGCGCCGGCCGGGCCCGCGTGATGCGCCACCACCATCGGATGGCCGGGCGTTTCGCGCACGTTGGCCTCGAAGCCAATGGTCTTCAGGTCATCGACCAGCCACTCGGCGGCGCGCCGGCAGTCTTTGGCGAAGGCCGGGTCGGTCGAGATCGACGGGATGCGGATCAGCTCGAACAGGCGGCCGAGGCTCCGTTCGAGATTGGCATCAATCGCTTCCAGAACGGAAGAAAGCACGGACATCGGCTGTTCACTCCCACGACGGTTGCCGGAGGCAAGTTGGTTGCGCCCCTCTCTATCACAGTTCGGTCGCAACCGCCGCTGCCTCCTGCGGTTTCATGATTTGCTGCAAAGCCGACGTCAACCTTTCGATGGAAAACGGCTTCTCGAGGATCAGCGCGTCGTCGCCTCGTTCGGCCAGATCGCCATACCCGGTGGCCAAGAGAAAGGGCACCCCGCGCTTCCGTAGGGCATCGGCCACCGGCCAGGCCATGCGCCCCCGCAGATTGATGTCGATCACCGCGGCGTCCAAGTTCGATTCGGATGCGACGAGGCGCAAAGCGTCGTCAAGGGTGGCGGCCGGGCCAACCGGCCTGCAGCCGATCCTCCGCAGGTCCTCCATGGTGCCGGTGGCGGTCAGCGCCTCATCCTCGACGACAAGAACGCAGCATCCCTTCAAGGATAGCGGGGAGGCCACCGGACTTGCCATGGACGCCCCGGTGCTGGGCCCCGTTTCCCCGCTGTCGAACCGATCGCTCCCGACCGTGAATTCGCAGCGGAGGCCCCGGCTCTCCCAGCGGAATTCGATATTTCCGCCAAGCTGGGTTGTCACGGCGCTGGAGATCATGGTGGAACCGAAGCCTCGCCGCGTCGGCTCACCCACCGCAGGACCACCGGATTCCTGCCACACGAGCCAAAGGTCGCCACCTTCGGATACCCCCCATCGGACCTCGACCGTTCCCTCCGGAACCGAAAGCGCGCCATATTTGGCGGCATTCGTTGTCAACTCGTGAAACACGATCCCCAGCGACTGCACCGCTTCCGTGGCAACGCGGAGGGGCGGGCCGGAAATGCAGATCTTGTCCGAGCGGCCATGACGGTAAGCGGCGAACTCCTCGGAGATAAGAAGCTCAAGGCTAGCGCCACTCCATCGAGTTGGGGCCAGAAGGGAATGTGCCCGGGCCAGTGCGGCCACCCGCCCCTGGACCGCCTCGACGAAAGCCTCGATGGTCGGCGCCTTGGTCAGGCGGACCAAGGCCTGGACGACGGCCAGGGCGTTCTTCGCCCGGTGGTCCACCTCCCGCATCAGAAGCCGCTGTCGGTCTTCCGATTTCTTGCGCTCGGACACATCGATGGCAACGCCGATCAGGTGGGCCTTTCCGCCAAGTTCCATCTGCGCGCCGGACACCAATGCGGTAATGGAAGCTCCCTCCTTGGTGCGCAAGGTTGCTTCCACCTGGCGGAATCCCTGCCTCCGCTCGACGAGCTTGTAAATTGCCGATGGCGGAGTTGCGTCCGGCCGGATACCCAGTTCCGCCAGGGTGCGCCCGATCACTTCTTCGTCCGTGAAGCCCAGGAGGTCGAGCCAAGCCTTGTTCACATCGACGATGCGGCCGTCCTCGAGTTCGATGATGACCTTCGCCACCGGGCTGAGTTCGAAGACCGCGCGGAATTTCTCTTCGCTTTCGCGCAGTCCCTGCTCAATCTGCCGCCGTATGGCGATTTCGGTTGTCAATTCCGCCGTGCGTTCGGCGACCTCCCGTTCAAGCTCGTCTCGCCGGATTCTTTCCGCCTGCTGCAATCGTGCGGTGGCCTGCTGCGTTCGTTGCGCGAGCCAGGACAACATCAGGCAGGTTGTCAGGAAAACGGCGATGGCCAGCCAATCCGCGGGGTCTTTTTCGGTTGCTAGGCCTATCGGGTCCACCCAGTAGGAGCCGACGACGGCGACCGACAGGAAGGTGGCCAATGTCCCAGCCCGCAGACCGCCATAGATCGCGGCCGCCATCACCGCGGGATAGAAGGTCAGATAGGCAAACCGCAAGTCCAGTCCGTGCAGGAACACCGTGCGAAGGACGGCGGCGATGAGGACGGCCGCAATTGCAATGCCGTAGAATTGCCACAGCCGATCGTCACGTCGAGCCGGCTGCCAGATCGGATTGTCGGGACGGCGAAGGATGGCAAGTGCCGCCATGAATAGATACGCGCCGCCAAGATAGTGGGCGAACCTGCTGACCCAACCCAATGCCCCGCCGAAGACGGGCTGCAGCATCAAGCCGAACTGGCCGACCGCCAGCAGCAGAAGGAAGAAACAGAACCAGCGGAGAAATGAGTTTCGGTTGGAGCGCACCCTCCACAGCAGGCTCGCGGTGAGGATGAACGTGGCGATGGTGGAGGCCATCACAAACTGTCGCGCTTCTGTGCCGCCGGCGCCTTGCACGAAGAAAAGGGGTGTCCACTCCAATCGCACAGCCAGAAAGTCGAACGCGATGGTGATCAGGGCAAGCGCATACCCGGCGGTCAGCCACAGGCCCCGCCGTTGCACCGGCGAATCCCGGCGCATTAGGAAGGCGGCGGCCGCCAGATAACATAGGGAGGATTCCCATACGTAGACGTTGTGGAAGGTAATGAAGGCGTTGATGTCGAAGCCGGGGCCGCCCGCGACCGACTTGATTCCCGAGGCGCTCGAAACGACGGCGCCGCACCCGAACAGCAAAAGGCTTGGGGTGCCACGGACGAGAAAGCCGCGGCCGAACAGGACGGCGGACAGCGCGACCAAGGCCGAGAAGAAGACGTTCAAGGCGGCGAACAGGTAGGGCGCCTCATACGGTGTTCGCCAATCGGCAAACCAAAGGCCCGCAATCGCAAGCATCAAGACCGGGATCGGCAGCCACGCCCACCGGTTCACATCGGCCAGGGACGGGCGGATTCCGACGGTGGCCGGCACGGATTCCGGGGACGCATTCATTCGGCGTTTCCCATATGCAAGGCTACCCTCCGCGCGAAGCGGCCAGCCCTCGCCAAATTAAGTGAACCTATTGCATCTCCGCGGTCGGAGATGTGTCGGCGTAGTCCACGCGATGTCGGTTGGCGATGATCGCCGCCTGCGTTCGGTTGTTGACTCCAAGCTGGCGATAAATGGCTTTCAGGTGGACCTTGACCGTGCCTTCGGGAATACCCAGTTGGCGGCCGATTTCCTTGTTCGATTGACCCTTCTTTAAAGCCATCAATATCTCGCGCTGGCGAGGTGTCAGGCCTCCGTTGGTAAAACCCGTGGCTCCGGCGCGGGAAGGTTCGTGGATCTCGCCGATCGGATCGGAAGGATCATGGGATTCGGCGGCAAGGATATCCGGGCCCTGTTCGTCCGCCGCATTTTTGATCTCGCCGGGCTCGACGCGCATCAGAATGCCGACCTCGTGCAGGGTGAAGACCCCCACCTGGTCGCTCATCCCTTCCCGATTTTCTTTATGGAGCCTTTCCGTATGGCTCCGGATGGCGGCTTGGACGAGGTGAAGCAACTCCTGGTCCTTGACGGGTTTCTCCAGGAAATCGAACGCCCCGCCTTTCATTGCCCGGACCGCGGTCCAGGCGTCGCCATAGCCCGTAACAAAAATCACCGGAGCGGTCGCTCCCAGGGCCAGCAGCCTTTCCTGAATCGCCAATCCGCTCATGTCAGGGAGACGCATGTCGATGACGACGGACGTCGGCCGGTCTTCCACATAGGCGTTAAGGAAGGCCTCGGCCGTACCGAACGCCCTGCCTTCAATGCCGACGGACTCCACAAGATCGCGGACCGACTGACGTATGAATACGTCATCGTCCACGATATAGACCTGTCCTCGAGACATCCCCCCCTCCGGTTCACTCTCGATAACCCGCACGGCAGCCATCGCTGTCCCCGCAGTTCCAATGCACATGTGGGGTAGTCAGTCCCTGGATACAATAATCAAGAGCGATTCGGTCGCAATTGCGGGTAATGGGGCACGGATTCCGGCGCCAGCGCACCACGGGAAGGCCGGTACCGAGCGCAATCGGAGCCGCTGCCCGCCGCGGAGACTCACCTGGGCCGGCGGACGGCTCTCACCTTCCCGCTGCTTCCGCCGCCGCAGAAGAAAAGATCGCCGCCATCGGACTCGAGCCCCGACACGGCCACGCCGGGCGGCATCTCGATACTCTCCAAGACCTCGCCGGTTAGCGGATCGATTTGCCGCAGATCGCTCTCGTCCCCTTCCCAGGTGCCGTGCCAGAGCTCGCCGTCGATCCAGGTGACGCCGGTGACGAAGCGATTGGACTCGATGGTGCGGAGAATCGCTCCCGTTTGCGGATCGACCTGATGGATCTTGCGATCCGGATAGCGCCCCACCCATAGCGTCCCTTCGGCCCAGGCGAGCCCCGAGTTGCCCTCGCCTTCGGGCGCCGGGATGGTGGCGAGCACGCGGCCGGTCTTGGGATCGATCTTCTGGATGCGGTCCCCGGCGAGCTGAAACAGGTGCTCGCCGTCGAAGGCCGACCCGGCAAGCGCGGCGACATCGATTTCGCGCACCGTCTTGCCGCTGGCCGGATCGAGGGCGTTCATCCTGTCGCCGGAGGCGAACCACACGTGCCGGCCGTCATACGTGACGCCGTGCACGGCATCGACGCCCGGAAAGGGACCATACTCGCGGAGGATTTCGGCGGCTGATCGCTTCATGATTCCTTCCTAGTCGATTGGCAGCGGAGCGGGGAGCAACAAGGTTGTCGTGAATCCCGGAACGGGCGGGGTCATCCAACGACGAGCCCGCCCGCGACCATACGACTGCACCTTGCCTTCTACCGCCAGCGAGTCGAGTGCCCGCTGCACGGTGCGCGGACTGGCCCCCAGCGCCATCGCCAGGGCCGAGCTCGACCACGACTCGCCATCGGCCAGGAAGGCCAGCACCGCCGCATGCTTCTCTTCGATGGGCCGGGCCAGCACGACGATTTCGGGCGCGCGGCTGGGCGCCAGCGCAAACCCCCGCGTCGTCGCGCTGACGCCGGCCAGCGTGCGCAATGCCGCGCGAAGCCGCCCGACCTCGACCCGCAACCGGGCGCGATGCGATTCATCGGCATGCTTCCCCTGGAAGGCGCGTGCAACCAGCGTGGCCCTCGGCACGTCCTGGGGCCACGCCTCGCCCAGCGCGCGGGCGAGCGCGAACAGCACCGGACGCCTGGCCAGCGAGACCACCGTGCCGGCGCCCCGCACGACATGGCGGCAGGCGTCGACGACGAGCGCGTTGCCAGCCAGCAACGCTTCGACCTCGGCGAGCCGCAGCGGGCGCTCCTCGCCCCCGGCAATCAGGCGCGCCGCGGGCGTGGCCAGAACAAGCGATGCGCTTTCGACCTCCGCCGTCAGCGCGGGGATGCCGGCGTGGTGCGCGGCGCGCCTGGCCCGGGTCAGCGCGGCTTGCGCCGTCTTCGTGCGGAGGCGCCGCATCGCGATCCCGGCAACGACCAGTTCGTGGGCGGCCCTCGATGCCGGCGGGAAGGGGGTGGGGTCGAGCCCGGCCAGCGCCCGCTCGGCTTCGTCGAGGCGTCCGATCAGCAGCAGCCACCGGACCTCGAGATAGCGGGCGTGTGCGGCGTTCAGCCGATCGCCCGCCGCTTCAAGCGTCGCGCGCGCGGCGTCGAGCGCCTTGGCGGGCCAGCCCAGGTCGCGCGAGACGA
>JACZKS010000076.1 GCA_014859895.1 Rhodospirillales bacterium | reverse complement strand
GCCTCCCGCCGCGCCGGCCCCGAAGGCGCCCATCGATCTGGCGGCGCTGGCCCCCCTGGCCCCAACGTCCTCGGCGGTTCTGGTGGCGGCGATGCCCGATGCCGGACGCGCCGAGCCCGCCACCGTGCCACAGTCCTCCCGCCACGTCGTTCTTTCCGGCACCATTCCGGCCGTTGCCCCGGCCGGCGAGGACGGCTGGTTCAACCAGTCCATGCTGGCCGCCCTGGAGAGGTATCAGGACGCCCAGCGACTGCACGCCAAAGCCGACGGATCGGTGGCGGCGGCAATCAATTGACGGCATAGGCGGCAACGCCCCGGTGCGTTAGAACCTTCCCATGGACATCAAGGTCTTCGCCAACGGAACCCTGGCCTGGGGCGGCCGGACGATACGTTGCGCGTTGGGGCGCGGAGGCGTCACCGGCACCAAACGCGAGGGCGACGGGGCGACGCCGGCCGGGTGCTTTCTCCTGCGCCAAGTGCTCTATCGGCCCGACCGCCTGGCGCCGCCGGCCGTTTATTTGCCGGCGCGCCCGCTCGAGGCCGCCGACGGCTGGTGCGACGATGCCGCCGATGCCGCCTACAACCGCCCCGTCCGCCGGCCGTTCGCCGCCCGCCACGAAACGTTGTGGCGCGCCGACGGCCTCTACGACCTGCTGGCGGTGATCGGCTACAACGACGCGCCGCCTTTGCCCGGCCTGGGCAGCGCGATCTTCCTGCACGTGGCGGCGCCCGGCTACGCCCCGACCGAGGGCTGCGTCGCCCTGGCGCTTCCCGATCTTTCGGAAATTCTCACGGCCTGGCGGCCCGACTGGCGGCTGGTGATCGACCCGGCCTAAGGATTGAGCGGAGGGCGGCCGCCGAAAAGGGCGGTGCCGACCCGCACGTGGGTGGCGCCGAAGCGCACGGCGACCTCGAAATCATCGCTCATCCCCATGCTGAGCTGGGCAAGGCCGTTGCGCCGGGCCATCTCGGCCAGCAGAGCGAAATGCAGCGAGGGCTCCTCGTCGACCGGCGGAATGCACATCAGGCCCCGCACATCGAGGCCGAAGCGCCCCCGGCAGGCCGCCACGAAGGCATCGACGTCGGTGGGCAGGATACCGGCCTTCTGCGGCTCTTCCCCGGTGTTGACCTGGATGAAGCAGCCCAGCCGGCGGCCGCTTGCGGCCACTTCCTCGGCCAGCGCCACGGCCAGTTTCTCGCGGTCGACGGACTGGATGACGTCGAAAAGGGCGACGGCGCGGCGCAGCTTGTTGCGCTGCAAGGGTCCGACCAGGTGGAGCGAAACCTCGGGGTGGGCGGCCCGGATGGCGGGCCATTTCTCCTCGGCCTCCTGGACGCGATTCTCGCCGAAGACCCGCTGGCCGGCGGCGATGGCCCCGAGAATCGCCTCCGCCGGCTTGGTCTTGCTGATGGCCACCAGCTCGACGGTTTCGGGCGCCCGCCCGGCCGCGCGGGCGGCCTCGGCGATGCGGCCTTTGACGGCGGCGAGATTTGCGGCGATACCGTTGGTCTCAGTCATATGCGATAACCGGCCTTGAGCGGGCGGAGGCCCCGGGAGAAAGGAAACGTGCGGGCGAACCTAGCAGAACAGCGGCGACTTCTCAATTTGCACGATCCCCTTCCGGGGACCGGCCGCGAGGCTGCCCATCGCCTTCCGCTGCTGATCCTGGTCACCGACGAGGCGCGCCTGCCCGATCCCGCCGCCGCCATCCGCCGGCTGCCGCCGGGCGCCGCGGTCATTCTGCGCCATTACGGCGCTCCGGACC
>JACZKS010000075.1 GCA_014859895.1 Rhodospirillales bacterium | reverse complement strand
GGCCTCGACGCCCCTCGCTGCCGCCGCTCCCGAGGCGAAGGCGCCTTGCAGCAGGTAGCCGCCCGTGGGGGCTTCCCAGTCCAGCATTTCGCCGGCCGCGAACACGCCGGGCAGGCGCCTCAGCATGAAATTGCCGTCCAGTTCGGTGAGCTCGATGCCGCCCGCGGTTGAAATGGCGCGCTCCAGCGGGGCCGGCGCCTTAAGCTCGATCGGCACCGCATGGGCGAGGTCGGCCAGCGCATCGGGGTCCTCGGGCAACGCGGGCCCCACCGCCTCGCGCATCAGGTTGATGGCAATCGGCGGCAGGCCCAAGGTGCGGCGCAGGAAGTCGCTCAGGGTGCGCTTGCCGCGCGGCCTGCCCAGCCGGGCCCGAAGGTCGGTGGCCTCGCGGTCGGGACAGAGGTTGATGTGAAGCACCGCGCGGCCGTCGCTGGCGATGGCCTCGCGCAGGCCGGGAGCCAGGGCATAGACGGCGCCGCCTTCGAGGCCATAGGCGGTCACCATGGCCTCGCCGCGGACCGTCCGGCCGTCGAAGGTCAGCGCCAGGTTCTTGAGCGGCTGGCCCTGGAAGCGCTGCCGGAAGACCTCGCTCCAGCCGACTTCGAAACCGCAATTGGCGGGGCGCAGGGGGGCGATGGCGACCCCCCGCCGCGCCAGAATGTCGACCCAGGCGCCGTTGGAGCCCAGGCGCGGCCAACTGGCGCCGCCGAGCGCCAGAACGGTGGCCGCCGGGCCGGCCGTCTCCTCGGCCCCGTCGCGGCGGCGAAACAGCAAACGGCCCCCCTCGTCCCACCCCAGCCAATCCGCATTCAGGCGGAATTGCACCCCTTGGCCTTGCAGCCTGGCCAGCCAGGCCCGCAGCAGGGGCGAGGATTTCATGGCCACCGGGAAGACGCGCCCGCTGGAGCCGACGAAGGTTGGCTGGCCCAATCCGGCCGCCCAGTCCCGCAACCCGGCCGGCGGGAAGGCTTCGATGGCCGGGGCGAGGAACTCAGCCGCGGTGCCGTAGCGGTCGAGATAGGCCTCGATCGGCTCGGCATGGGTGAGGTTGAGGCCGCCCCGCCCGGCCATCAGGAACTTGCGGCCCGGGGTGGCCATGCGATCGTAAAGCGTGACCGGAAAGCCGGCCCGGCTCAGCCGTTCCGCCGCGATCAGTCCCGCCGGTCCTGCGCCGATGACCGCGACGGCCGGAGAATGTGTGGGATTTTCCATGGCGACGTTATCGGTGGCGCGAGCGCAAAGGGCAAGCCCGTTGTCGTCCCGGCCGTATACGCTAAATTAATCCCGTGAAGGGCATGCTGGCGCGTGAAGATCCGCCAGCGGCCCCGCGAAGGAGGGGAGGGAACGTGCAGCCACGAACCTCAAGCCGGCCCGCCGTCGCCTTTCGGCTGCTGTCGATGGCCGCCCTTCTTGCCATCCTGGGCGCCTGCGCCCCGGGCGCGCTGCCGCCGCCGCCCGCCGCCGGCCTGCCTTCCGCCGAAGATGCCGCCGCCACCGGCCGCTATGTCGGCGGGCCGGTGGCGCTGCAATGCGCGCCTTTCGCACGCGCCCTTTCCGGGGTCGATCTGCGCGGCCCCGCCGCCGACTGGTGGCAGAAGGCGGAGGCGCGCTACGCCCGCTCCTCGCGGCCGGCGGTGGGCGCGGTGCTGGCGTTCCGCCGCACGTCCAGGCTGCCCGACGGCCATGCCGCCGTGGTGTCCGGCGTGATCTCCCAGCGCACGATCCTGGTCACCCAGGCCAACTGGGTGGCGGGCCGGGTGACCGAGGACATGCCGGTGCTGGACGTTTCGCCGGCCAACGACTGGTCGGCCGTGCGCGTGTGGTGGCCGCCGAGCGGCCAGATGGGAATCCGCCACTACCCGACCTGGGGCTTCATCCTGCCGGACCGGCCGATTTCGCGCGACGGACTGGAGGCATCGACGCGGGAAGTCATGCGGGTTTCGTCGTCGGAGTGAACCCGTATTAAGCGCACTGTCACCGAAACGAAAAGCCCGCCGCCTGAATGGCGTGCGGGCTTCTCTGAACTACGGAATGACGAAGGCCGTCAGTCGTTTTGCGGTCGACAGGGCTGGCCCATCGGTTAAGCGGAAAGGCTTGGCGTCAACTCCTCGTCCATGGTGGGCGCGAAACACGGGGCGCAGGGCCGAGGGGAAAGGGTCAGCGACAGGTCCTCGTCGCTCACCCGGCAGTATAAAGGAGGCGGAACGGCCAGAACGGTTCCCGACAGGTCCTCGTCGCTCACCCGGCAGTAGGCACAAGGAGGCGGTACGGCCAGAACGGTTCCCGACAGGTCTTCGTCTGCAAAACGGGTCTTCATGATCAAACTCCGATGTTGTTGTGGCGGCTTGCCAAGACCCAAGAGCGGGAACGGACGGCATTTGCGATGAATGCCCCCTTCTTTTGAGGCAACCCTATCGGATTGCCGGGGTGCCGGCAAGGTCCCAGCATGCATGACCCATTTTTCGAGTCCCGAGGCCTCCATGCCGCCGATCGCCGAATCGCCGACCCCCGGGCGCATATCCGGTCCTGGAGTTGTCGAACTGGCGCAGGGCCCCGCCGAAGGTCCTTTCTAGGTTGGCCCGGGTGAACGTGGAGGCTCAGGACCGGGAGGGGGGGCGCCGCTATCGATCGTGCCTGGCTCGACCGGTCCCTGGCGAAGGGGCGAGATCCATTCCTGGATCAGGGTGAACCCGACGGCCAGCAGGGTCGGCCCGAGAAAGATGCCGATGAAGCCGAAGGCGGTGAGGCCGCCGAGCACGCCCAGGATGACCAGCAGCAGCGGCAGCCGGCTTTCCCGGCTGATCAGCCAGGGCTTGAGGATGTTGTCGACGCTGCTGACGACGATGAACCCCCACAGGGCCATGAAGATCGCCCAGCCGGTCGATCCCGAGTAGAGCAGCCACAGCGCCGCCGGCAGCCACACCAGGGGCGGCCCCATCGGGATAAGCGAGAGCACGACCGTCACGAAGCCGAGCAGCAGGGCGCCGGGGACGCCGGCGATCCACAGGCCGAGGCCGGCCAACAGGCCCTGGGCCGAGGCCGTTCCCATGATGCCGTAGACGACGCCCCGGACGGTGGCGCCGGTCACGTCGAGCAGGTGCTGGGCGCGATCGCCGGCCACCCGCTTCACGCCTGAGTGAAGCTGCACCATGGCATCGCGGCCGTCCCGATAGACGAAGAAGCAGATCAGCACGCTGAGCGTGAGTTCCAGCGCCCCCTGGCCGAGGCTGGCGCCGCTCCTCAGCGCCCAATCGCGGGCCTCGGCGACATGGGGCTCGACGGCCGTGCGAAAGCCCCCCTCGTCGGCGGCCAGGTAGGTCCAATAGGTTTGGATGTCGACACCGAACACCGGGACCCTGGTCAGCCAGGCAGGCGGGCGCGGCAGGCCTTCGTCCAACAGCAGGCGCACGATCTGGATCACGGCGGCGACGTGCTCGGCCAGCGTGGCCCCCAGGAAGGCGAGCGGGACGACCAGCACCAGGGCCACCAGAAGGGTCATGATCGTCGCCGACAGGGTGCGCCGGCCCCCGAGCCTGGCGAGGATCCAGCTATAGATCGGCCATGTCGAGAAGCACAGCACCAGCGCCCACAGGATCGACGACAGGAACGGCCGCAGCACGACCAGACAGCCGACGGCGAGCAGCGTCACGAGAGTCAGCCCGGCAATGTATTCGATGCGGCCGGAGAGTTTCACCTGGGTTTCCCGACTGGGCGAGCCGTTGGCGCCTCGAGAAGGCGCAACAAGGCATCTCTCCGCCGTCCCTATCGGCTGTCGACGTGCGCCAGGCGGGGAGAGGAAGTCGACCTTGTCCGCGATATTAGGCGGCGGCCGGAAGAAGTCAACCAAGGCGGGGCAACGGCCACCGTCGGACGGGTGGCCGGCCGGCCGGTGACGCGCGCGGGCCTTCCCTGTAGCCATTACGGTGACAGATCCCAGGGTTGGTGTTGGCAACCGCATCCTGCCAGAGGCCGTGCCGCTATCCACCCCCCATGGGATCTGTCACCGAAATTCGTGACCGTAATTCCCAACGAGCGGTCCGGATTGGTCAAGAGAATAGGCGCTTCGGGACTCGAACCATGGGGAGATCCCAACGCGTCCCAAACCTAGTTCACGATCATTCCGAGCCAGTTGTCGAGGAGCGCCGTTTTCTTGAGCGGATCGAGGTAAGCGAGAAGTTCCGGGCCGATATTGATCCTTTGAAAATTCTGCAAATGCGGTCCAGCGGATTCGAACGCCCCCGATTTCGGAGGATAATGCCCATCGGCGACTTCTTGCAGAAGGAGTGCGACCACGTCCCTAGCCATTGCGATATGCGATGAAAATCTTGGTGTTGCGATGATCCAAGGCAGGGAGATCACAAAGTCGTTCGGAAAAACAACCTCGATAGTTGAATTGAGGAATCGCTGGGCCACCGCTTCGGACAGGGGAACATTGTAGGCCACATCGATTTTGTTATCTTTAAGAGCCGAAATCAGTTCTTGGTGATTGTCGTAGATGCGGACCCGCGATGCTCCGAATGCGCGCGCAACCCGCCAGAACAGCGGCGATCGCATGACATCCTGCGCCGCAAGGGCGTAGCCGACACTGTCGATTCCGATGTTGACCAGCCCGACACGTTTTTGAAACCGATTGGTGTCGCGCTCCAGCATTCGAACCAGATCCATCCGGCTGCGGGGGATTTCCGCTTCGCTCAAGGCGCTCCTGCGAACGAGGAAGACGGCGGGATCGTAAAAGAAGCCGAAAACTTCGTGGCGCCAATGTTTGATCTCGCCCCCCTCCAAGGGCGGCATGGTTTCAATATTCGGGAATTGCCACAAATATCCCTCATTGGCCAAAAGAACACCCAGATCGGGCGACGGAAGGATCACAAGATCGGCGTTGGACCTCTCTGGGGACTCGGCACTCACGAGGGATAGGATTTGGCTTTCGTAAAGGCTTTGATAGGCGACCTTCGTATCGGGAAAGCGTTCTTCGATCGTTGAAATCAACGGCGCCAATCGGTCCCCGGGCACGGTGCCGACAATCCGAAAGACCTCGGTTCGCTCGTCGGCAACCGCGGTGTCGTCGAGGAACATGCCGGACGAAAGGCATGCAAGCGCGAAAAACATGAGCGCGCGTCCAAACGGGTGCCTCTTTTGGACATCGGTCACGGTCGGCAAGGTGAACTCCACGATCAATCCTCCGCCATCGCGCGATGCGAGGCAAATCCGGCCGCCACATGACTCGGCGACATTGCGCGCAATTGCCAAACCCAGGCCGGACCCGCTTGTTGATGATGGACCCTTCACGAAGCGGTCAAACACGGTGTGTTCTATTTCCTTCGGGATGCCTGGCCCCCGGTCCGCGATGCTGAGTTTGAGGCAGGCTTCCCCTTCGGCAAGCGCTATGTCGATCGGCCCCGCGCCATGTTTGAGTGCGTTTTCCAGCACCGTTCGGATCATCTCCGTCAGGGCAATCCGGTCGCCAAAGAGCATTTTGTTGCGAACCCTATCCAACCGGGTCGTGATCGCGGGAAGGGTCATGCGAAATTTGTTGTCGCCCACGACTTGGCGCACCGTGGTCATCGTGAGGGCGGCAAAGTCGATACGTTCGCGCTCTCCCGATTCAAGGCGATGCAGTACGGTCGCTTCGATCAGCAATTGATTGGCCAGTGTGGCTGCCGCGGTCGAGTTGTCTCGAATACGGATAAGTTTCTGGCGCAAAGGGCCTTCATGCTTCGCGTCATCCAAGGTCAATTCCGCAAGAGCGCGTATCGCTGCCAGAGGCGTGCGAAGCTGATGCGCCGCATCGGCGGTGACTCGTCGCAATCCGGCGAGGGTGGAATCGAGGCGTTCCATGAAGTCGTTGATCGAAAAGATAAGCGTTTGAACCTCGGCAGGGACGTCCCCCGTGATCGGCGCCAAGTCGGAGGGACTGCGACTGCGGATCGACGTTTCGATGGCGCGCAACGGAATGAACGACCGTCTAACGCCTAAATAGAGGAGCAGAAAAGCCAGGACGCTGATTGTGGCGGTTGGAAGGAACGCCTGAAGCGTCAATTGGCGCGACAACAGGTCCCGCGCCTCCCGGGTTTCACCGACGAAGACATTGACCCACCCGCCGCCGCGCGCGCCTTCGTGATAGCGCGCCACCCTCGCCACCCGGATGGGGGTTTCGCGAAACATGCTGTCATGAAACGTGATCGCATCGTTCTGGGTGAGGGGGATTTCGATGCTGAGGATGGGCGACCCCGTCACATGATTGCCTTCAGGCGAAACCACCCGGTAGAAAATCCGATTGAGCTGGGAGGTGCCCAGGATCGCCAAGGCCGAATGCGGAATGTCGATGCTGACGGTCGAATCCTGGAGACCGATCGTTCCGGCGATTGAAAGCGCCGCCGCTCCGAGGACGCGGTCATAGGCCTCGTCGGCGGCCTGGACGGCCTGTCGGCGGATGATCGTGGTGGTCAATGCCCCGACGCCGATGAGAACGACGGCGGCGCTGATCATGATCCGACGTTGAATCGAGTAAGGTCTTATCATTGCTCCCGATCGGAAATGCTGTGCAGCAATGCATACCCGATTCCACGCTGTGTCACGATCTCCAGGCCGCTATGAGACAGCTTCCGGCGCAATCGCGACACGAGAAGCTCGATTGCATTGGGCGAACCGAGATCGTCATGACCAAACAGCTTGAAGACCAAAGCGTCTTTCAAAACGGTCGAGCCGAATTGGGAGATCAAGGCTTCCAACAGCGCATATTCACGTCGACCGAGATTCAAGGGTTGGCCGCAAACCATGACCGAACGGCTCTTAAGGTCCAGATTGACCGATCCAACCTCGATCCTCGACTGCGCAACGCCCATCTGACGCCGGGCAACGGCTCGAATGCGAGCCTCGAGTTCATCCAGTGAGAAGGGCTTGACCATGTGGTCGTCGGCCCCATGGTCCAGAAGATCGATCTTGTCGTCGATTTGGCTTCGCGCCGTCAAAATCAGGATGGGCATGCTGTTGCCCGAACGCCGGAGGTTCTTCAGCACCTCGAATCCGCTGCGGCCGGGGAGATTGATGTCGAGCACGAGCACGTCGAACGCGCCGTTACGCGCGAATTCCTCGCCATCCTCGCCATTGAGGCAATGCTCCACGCTGTAGCCGTTCGATTTGAGCCGTTCGCTGATTGCGAATCCCAAATCGACCGAATCTTCGATGATGAGCACACGCAAGAGCCGCGACCCCAGGTGACAGGACTCTGACAGGCATGTTGAGCATAATCACAGATGTGCGCAAGGTTGCACATTGGCCTTGAGGTCGGAGGATAGCGTGTCGATCATTGACGGGCGCCTACTTGGCGGCGTGCTCGTTCTTATGATGTTGGGCGTCGCTTCGGAATCCGCGGTTGGGGCGGGGCCGGAACTGCGGGTCTGTGATTCGCCGTCGCATCTCGATGCCATCTACCACGACACGGATTGCGATCTGCTTGCGGATCCCCCTCAAGACAAGGCAAATCTGCGCAATCCCGAAACCTTGGTCTGGGCGTACACGCCGATCGAAAACCCGGCGATCTACGCGAGTTTGTTCAAGCCTTTCACCAAGCACCTCGAAAGCTGTGTAGGACGTCAGATCGTCTACTATCCGGTGCAATCGAATGCGGCCCAGGTGAATGCGCTCCGCTCGGGCCGATTGCATTTTGCCGGGTTCTCGACCGGCCCGACCGTCGCCGCGGTACGCAAAGGGGGCGCGCACCCCTTTGCCGCGAAGGGCGTCGCCCACGAGATCCGGGGATACCGGATGATCGCTATCGTCAAATCCTCCAGCACATTCCAACGTCTAAGCGATCTCAAAGGGAAGAAAATCGCGCACACGTCAAAGAAATCCAATTCCGGCAACTTCGCCCCGCGCGCCTATTTTCCCGATCAGGGCCTCGTCCCCGGGGTGGACTACGAACCGATCATGTCGGGGGGCCATGACCGTTCGATCCTCGGCGTGCGCTCGGGCGACTACGACATGGCGGCGATGGCCTCGGATGTGTTCGAGCGGATGATCAATCGCGGCACCATCCGCCGGGAGGATTTTCGGATCATTTATCAAAGCCCGCTGTTTCCGACGTCGTCGTTCGTCTACGCGCACGACCTCGACCAAGGCCTTGTCGAAAGCCTGAAGCAGTGCTTCTTCAATTTCAGGTTCACGCCGGAAATGTCCGAAGCCTTCCAGGGCGACAAACGGTTCCTGCCGATCGAGTACCGGCGGGACTGGAAAGCGGTGCGTGACATCTTCCGATCCGACGATGACGAATGAACTGACGCAATGGTGACCAAAACCGGAGTGCGGGAGGAAGCGGTGAGCACAAGATGACAAATCAGGCGCCAGGGCATTCTCAAGCAACGGGTCTATCCATCAACCGGCTCAGGTACCGGACGCGAACGTGCCTGAGTGACCCCACGATCGCATTCGGCATCATCCTGTCGCTTCTCTTCGCGTATTTCATTCTGTCGCCCGTGCTGATGATGCTGTTCGATGCCATCACCATCGACTTTGCCGACCAGGCCAGGGCAGGCGGGGCGGAAGGGATATTCACCGGGTATTATCTGCAACGCGCGCTGGTGTCGCAGATATCGCGCTACATCTTCTGGACGCCGCTTCTGAACACGGCGATCGTCTCGTTGTGCGTGATCGTCATTACGCTGGCCCTCGGCAGCCTGCTGGGGTGGCTGGTCAGCCGTACCGACCTGCTTGGCAAACGCTGGTTTTCCACCGCGCTGGTGGTGCCGTACATGGTGCCGTCGTGGACATTCGCCCTGGCGTGGCTGGCCCTGTTCCGGAACCGGAAGATAGGCGGCCTGAACAGCTGGGTCGAATCGCTCGGCCTGAACCCACCGGACTGGCTGTCGTACGGGATCGTGCCGATCACCATCATTCTGGCCCTGCACTATCTGCCATTTGTCATCCTTCTGGTCGGCAATGCGCTGCGCCAGTTCGATTCGCAACTGGAAGATTCGGCACGCACGCTGGGGGCGAGCCCGCGGGTCGTCGCGTTCAGGATCGTTCTGCCGCTTCTTCGGCCGTCCATTATCTCGGCGGCGACGCTGGTTTTCGCCAAATGTCTCGGCGATGTCGGAGTGACCTACATCCTGGGCGTCCCGGTCAAGGTCGATCTGCTGGCAACGTCGCTGCTGAGGGCGATTTCGACGGGGCAGGAGGGCATGTCGGCCGTCCTCGCCGGCGCGATCGTCATCTTCGGCGCCGCTTCCGTGCTGATCGACATAAGACTTCTGAAGACCGCCCAGCGGTATGTGACCATTGGCGGGAAGGGGGCGATCCACCGAACGGTCCGCCTGGGAAGATGGCGGTGGCCTGCTGTCATCTTCACCGCAAGCGTGGTCTTAATCAGCGCCGTGGTGCCGCTGTTCGCCCTATTCCTGACGACGGTCATGCAGACGCCGGGAGTCATCACCGTTGAAAACTTCACGCTCGATTTCTGGATCGGCCATGACCTCGACACCACGGCGCTCCGCCAGGGCATCCTGCTCACCGGCGAATTCTGGGTTGCCGGCTGGAACACGGTCTGGATGGTCGGCACGGCGTCGATCGCGGCGGGCCTGCTGGGGCTGTTCGTCGGCTATGTCGTCGTGCGTTCCCCCATCGCAACCGTCGCCGCCTTTCTGAAGCAGGTGACGTTCCTGCCCTATCTGGTGCCGGGCATCGCCTTCGCCGCCGCATATTTATCAATGTTCGCGACGCCGCAGGGCCCGATCCCCTCGCTGTATGGCACGACGGCGATCCTGGTGTTGGCGCTGTTCGCCAGTCAGATGCCCTTTGCCTCGCGGGCTGGGATCGCCGCCATGATGCAGATGGGCAAGGAGCCGGAAGAGGCCGCGAAAATCGCCGGCGCCGGGTGGTGGCGCCGGGTGCTGTCGATCGTGCTGCCAATCCACAGGGGGGCGCTCGTTTCGGGGATTCTCCTGCCATTCATCTCTGGGATCAAAGGACTCAGCTTGGTCATCCTGCTCGCGGTTCCGGGTACGGATCTGCTGACGACCTATGCCGTGCGGCTCGTGGATTACGGCTACACCCAGGCAGCGAACGCCGTCGCCATTATGATTTGTGTCGTGGCGTTCATCGGCACGTGGGCAGTTCAGAAGATCGGCAGGAGCAACCTTGCCGACGGCATTGGGGGTTAGAGAGATGTCAGGCGTCAGCATCCGAAACGTAACCAAGAATTATGGCGGCGGCACACCTAATGCGGTTGCGGACCTTAACCTGGAGATCCCCGAAACGGAGTTCCTTTGTCTGCTCGGTCCGTCCGGCTGCGGCAAGTCGACCACCCTGCGCATGATCGCCGGACTGGAAAATCTGTCGTCGGGCGAAATCCTGATCGGCGACGTCACGGTCGATTCCGTTGAGAAGGGCGTCTTCGTCCGCCCGGAGGACCGAAACATGGGGCTGGTCTTCCAGAACTATGCCCTGTGGCCGCACATGACCGTCGAGCAGAACATCGAATTCGGCCTGAAGATCAAGAAGGTCCCGCAGGCGGAACGCGAAAAGCGCATCGACGAAGTCTCGCGCACGCTGGGCATCGAAAAATACCGCAAGCGCTATCCATCCGAAGTTTCCGGCGGCCAGCAGCAGCGCGTCGCGCTGGCCCGCATGATCGCGGTCAGCCCGCGGATCATTCTTCTCGATGAACCGCTTTCCAATCTGGATGCCAAGCTGCGTCTGGAGATGCGTGCGGAACTCAAGCGAATCCACAACGAACTCGGCTCGACGTTCATTTTCGTGACCCACGACCAGTGGGAAGCCATGACGCTGGCCACAACGATCGCCGTCATGAACGAAGGCCGGCTCCAACAGGTCGGCAAACCGGAAGACATTTACGAACGTCCGGCAAACCGGTTCGTCGCCGAATTCGTCGGAACCCTTCCGATCAATATCATCGAAATGTCCAGTGGGCATGGCAATGCCCTGAAAACATGGATGTCCGCCTATCTTTCGTTCCTGCCCATCGACGCTTCAGAGATCGCGTCGGTCGGCCTGCGCCCGAGAACGCTGGTCATCGAGCCCGCCGGCGCCGATGGCACACGGAACGGCATGCCCCGATGCGCCGCCACGATCCTCGATATTGTCCCGACGGGCGGCAGCTGGATTGTCGAACTCGATGTGGGCGGTGACCGTCTTTTGGGCCTCAGCGGCAACATCGACGGTCTGGCCGCCGGCAACGAGGTCACGTTCACGGTCGACCGCAAACATGTCCATTTGTTCGATTCTGGATCGTCCAGGGTCAATGTTGTTTGAAACGTCGCTGTTTCAAACAAAACCAGGAGGAATAGTGATGCGTTCAACGTTTCGACATCAGACGAAGGGCTCTCCAAGGTCACTCGTGCTGCTGGCTGCCCTTGTGGCGGCAACGCCATTCGCCGCGTCGGTTCAGGCGCAGGACCTGGGCATTCCGGACAAGGGCTTTACCCTGCAAGCCCTGATCGAAGCCGCCAAGAACGAGCCTCCCATCGTGGTGATCGACGCTACCGGCAAGATCAAGGACATGGCTGAGAACTTCACCGCCAAATACGGGATCAAGGCCACGGGCGTCAAACTCAGCGGCCAGAACCAGGAACAGGTTCTGGTGCGTGAAGCCGCCGCGCACAACGTGACCCACGACGTATTCAACATGAGCAACCTGCCGTCGGTGACGACGCGATTCCTGCCGGAAGGCATCGGGGTCAGCTGGATGCCGCCCGATCTCGCGAATGAGGTGCCCAAGGGCTATCAGCACCCGGCCATCACCAGCCTCAACCCCTGGGTGTGGGCGTACAACACGGCGGCATACGGAGACAAATGCCCGGTCAAGAACATGTGGGAACTCACCGAACCCAAGTGGAAAGGCAAGGTCAGCATTCCCGATCCACTGCTGCGCAACGAAACGATGTTCTGGTTCAACCAGATCGAGACCCACGACGATCAGACCATGCGCGATGCGTATCAGGCTCATTTCGGCAAGCCGCTCGGCAGCGACGTCAAGAGCGCAACCAAGGAGTGGGTGAAGCAGTTCGCCGCCAACAGCCCCAATGTCACACGCAGCGACACCGACGTCGGCCCGGTCGTCGGCGCCAAAGGGCTGAAGGATCCGCATTTGGGTTTCCTCAGCGCGGCGATCTTCCGCAAGGAAAATAAAAACGATGACATGGCCATTTGCGGCGAAATGAAGCCGTGGGCCGGTCAGCTGACTCCGCGCGTGGCAGTCATCGCGGCCGGAACGCGCAGCCCCAATGCCGCAAAACTTTTTGTTCATTACATGATGAGCGGCGAAGGCATGGGTCCGCAACTCGTCGACGGCAAGATGGCTACCAACAGCAAAACCAAGATGCCGGAAGACGAAGCGTCCGGCGTTGCCAAGTTTGTCGATCAGCTCCACGTCACCAATTCCGACACGAGCAAGGACGATCTCGCCAAACTGCAGGATTGGCAGGATCTGTGGACGATCAACGCCCGATAGGTCATATCGGCTTCGTCGGATAGGCGAGGCCGCGAAGATGCCGCGCCGCTGCCCGGTTGGAGAAACATCCTGGGCAGCGGCGCTTGTTTTGATTTTGCGGTGCCAAGGGAAGGAGGATGGCTTCGATCCGGTCGAGGGCCACCGTCCCCCCCCCCGCTCCATTGACAACACCGCAACCCGTCGCCTTATCCGAGGGAGAGAGGCGGGAAAGGACACACTGCCGGGGGGGGCGAGGAGGTTGCCCATGCGGAAACGGGTTTTGGCCCTGGGTCTCGGCGGCGCGTTGCTGGCGATTGCCGGCGCCGTCCCCTTCCTTCTGGCCGAGGGGGAGGGGCCGGTTTCGGCGCCGAGCGTGGCGGCCCCCGCCATACCGGCCGGCGAGCACGCCCGCACCCTCGAGGCCCTGAAGCCGCCGAAGCGGGCGCGGCCGGCCATCGCCCTGCTCGCCCTCAACGATTCGACCGAGGTGGCGGACTTCCTGGTGGCGTACGGCATCCTTCGCGCGGCGGACGTTGCCGACGTGACCGTGGTGGCGCCCGAGGCCGGCCCGGTCAGGCTTTATCCCAGCCTCGACCTTCGCGTCGAGGCGCAGGCGACGATGCGGGCCTTCGAGGAGCGTTATCCGGACGGCGCCGATTACGTGGTGGTGCCCGCCATGGAGCCCCGCGACGACGCCCGGGCGATGGCCTGGCTCAAGGCCCAGCACGCCAAGGGGGCGAAGATCGTTTCGATCTGCAACGGCGCCCTGACGCTTGCCGCCGCCGGATTGCTGGACGGCCGGCGGGCGACCGGCCACTGGAGCGAGATCCAGGGACTGCAAAAGAGGCACCCGACCCTGAAATGGGTGGCGGACCGGCGCTACGTGGTGGATGGCGGGGTGCTGACCTCGACGGGGGTGTCGGCGTCCATCCCCGTCGCCCTTACGCTCATCGAGGCCATCGGCGGCCGCGCGCCGGCCGAGAAGGTGGCGAAGGTCGTCGGCGTGGCCGAGTGGGACGCCCGCCACGCGACGCGAGCCTTCCAGCTGACGCACGAACACAGGAAAACCTTCCTGCGCAACAAGATGACGATCTGGCGGCACGAGACCCTGGGCCTGCCGGTCGAGCGCGACATCGACGAAATCGCGCTGGGGCTGACGGTGGATGCCTATTCCCGCACCGAAATGACCAGGCTGATGACGGTCGGTCCAAACGGCGAGGGGGTGAGGTCCCGCTACGGGCTGGTCATCTACCCCGACGCCCCGCCCGGCGCCGCCACGGTGGACGCCATGCTGCCGGCGCCGCCCGCCGACGCCGTCGCGCAGACGCTGGAGCGCGAACTGGCCCGCATGGTCAACCGCTACGACCGCCCGACCGCCGCCTTCGTCGCCCTGACGATGGAATATCCGTGGACGGGGGAATTCCGGTAAGGAAGCCGGACGAGGGTGTAAGGGGGGCGGGGGTGACGCCCTGCCCTTTTGTCATTCCCGCGGAGGCGGGAATCCAGGCCGGCCCCTCCGCGCGCCGCGGCGCCGGGCCCTGGACCCCCGCCTTCGCGCTAGGGGATTCACACATGTTGCAAGGCGAAGCCGAGAGCGATGGCCTTGAAGCGTTCGAGGCCGTTTCGCATGGTGATGGGGCCGGGTGGGCGGTACGAGGCATACCCGCTCCA
>JACZKS010000074.1 GCA_014859895.1 Rhodospirillales bacterium | reverse complement strand
CCGGCCCCGCACTCACCCGCCCGTCAATTCCTCATCTTCGACGATGCGCAGGGCCGGCAGGTCGCTCATCGTCGTGATGATCGGCGAGGGGTCGACCCTCACGCCTGCTCCGGCATAGGTGCCGGACGCCGAGAAGGTGCTGACCTGGACATGCAGGCCGCCGATCACCGGCAGCTTGAACAGCTGCTGGTAGATCTGGTCGCGGTCGTCGAACTGGCCCAGGGTCTCGCCGATCAGGTCGTTGTTGTGGTCGAAAAGACAGATGTTGTGCCCGCAGCGGCCGACGATCGGCTTGGCGACGTAGCCGCTGCGCGCCATCTCGCCGGACAGCGCGAACTGCGTGTTCAGCAGATACGGGTGGTTGGGATAGAGCATCGTCAGGATCGGCAGGATGGCCTTGTTGCTGGGGATCAGCGTCCACAGTGGTTCGTAGACCATGACGTCGGGGCGCAGCAGCACGTCGAACAGGCGGGGCGCAGTGGCCTGTTTGTCGATGGTCCTGTGCAGGCGCAGGTTCTCGGCCTCGACGTCGCATTCGGCGCGCAACTGGTCGATGGCGGTCTCCCAGGCCCAGGTCTTCCATACGGTGTCGATGCGCAGGCCGTCTTCATCCACCACACAGCCCTGATCGTCCCAGCCGAGGCCGTCCAGACCCCTGATGACCTTGCAGGAAATGCCGGCGGCCTCGATGGCCTTCTTCATGTAACGGGCGTGGTAAATCTCCTCGGGGTCGCGGTCCCGCATGATGTGGAGGGTGCCTTTGACGCCGCTGTTCTTCCAGGCCTCCACCAGGTCCTCGAACAGGTCTTCGCCGGCATCATGGCCGTCGACGCAGCCGAAATGGGCCGCCCATTTGCCCTGCACCAGGCCGCATTCCATGTGGCAGGCGGCGGAATCGCAGTTGTACTCGTAGGCCTTGATGCCTTTTTCCGAGACCGAGAAGTCGAAGCGCCCGGTGATCATCTGGTTGCGCCGGTTCTCCCACGACTGGCGGATGCGCGGCCACAGCACCGGCGGCAGGTTGAAGCGGCCCAGAAGCTCGTCGTCCTGGAGCGCGTACTGGGTGGCGCGCATGAACATGGCGTGCAGTTCGTTGGTGGCCCGCCGCAGCTCCTTTTTCGCCGTCTCGCCGATGACGAAATACTTGCGCTCATCGGCGTCGTCGCTGACCAGCTTGGCGCCGCCCATCATCGTCATGTAGGCGGCCTCGGCCGGCTCGGCGGCATCGAGCCACGCCGTCCCGTCCCGCCCGTTCCCCGGCGCCTCGCGGAGTTCGAGGTTGAACAGTTTGGGGTCGACCTCGACCAGCGGCTCGGCGAAGGCGTCGTCGGCGGTCTGGATCACCCAGCCCAGGATCTGGGCGTCGCTGTAGGAGCAGTCGATCCAATAGCCGCCGTCCTGGGTGACGGTGACGCGAAGCTCGCGCGAATAGCTTTGGCCCTGCGGCCAAACGCTGTTCTCGACGTTCTGCTCGATGCAGCGGATGCGGTCCCTGAACACCTCGCTGACGATGGCGACGTGCCCCGTGATGTCGAACTCGCCGCCCTCGTCCCAGATCAGAAGGCACCCCGGCTCGGGCCAGCGCCGGGCGCCGTTGCGGAAGGAGCGCAGCGGCAGGCGCGTGCCGTCCTTGATGACGCGCACGGAGTGCAGACGGAAAATGTCGTAGGCCATGGGGACGTCGTCGAAGACATAGCCCTTGCTCAGATAGAGCCAGCGGCGGGCGAACTCGACGCACTGCCACTTGTAGCCCATGAACAGGCCGTCGATGGAGCTGTGATAGGCCTGCCGGTTGGGCAATTGGGCCTTGTCGGCCGTGGTGTAGTCGGACGAATAGACCGGCACGTCGCCGGGGCCGACGCCTAAAAGCGCGCCGAACTTGGCCGGTTGGGGCTTGGGATCCGATTTCATGGGAACAGGGGTTTCTTCCGCGGACAAGATGCCTCTTATGTAGAGGGACCGGGGCGCGGAGAAAAGGGGTGATCGCGAGGACCAACAACGATGTCATTCCCGCGCCCCCCTCGTCATTCCCGCGAAGGAGCCTGTGAAGGAATCCAAGGTACCATTTCTTTGTTCGTTACCCCGGCCGAGCGCAACGTGAGCCGGGGTGCTGGAGCCGCGGGCAGGAACGTGAGGTTGTGGAGAGGCGGATCAGGGGGAAGCCGGGTTACGGCCTTAC
>JACZKS010000073.1 GCA_014859895.1 Rhodospirillales bacterium | reverse complement strand
GGGGTGAGCCGCCGCGCGGCCGCTATTTTCCCAAATCTTCTCCGGCCAGTGCCCGGTTGATCAGCTCGATGGTCTCGTTCGCCCCGAAAAGCGCGATGAAGGAGCCCATGCGCGGGCCCTGGCTTTGGCCGAGCAGCACCTCGTAGAGGGCGGTGAACCACGCCTTGAGGTCGGGGAAGGGGTGGCGCTTGCCGATCTCGTAGACCTCGGTCTGCACGACATCGGGGTCGGCCCCGGCCGGCAGTTTGGCCAGTGATTCCGCCAGCTCGGTCAACGCCGCCCGCTCGATCTCGGAGGGCGCCCGGTAGGC
This sequence comes from Rhodospirillales bacterium, assembly GCA_014859895.1. Lineage (GTDB taxonomy): Bacteria > Pseudomonadota > Alphaproteobacteria > Rhodospirillales > Shumkoniaceae > Shumkonia. The sequence continues at coordinate 3,850 of JACZKS010000073.1, read as the reverse complement.
CTTGGCCGGCTTGACGAAGTCGCGGTAGTAGTTGATGGCGTATTCCACCAGCTTGTCCAGGATCGGCGCCCCGGCCGGCGTGGCGTCCGGCTTGTAGCGGGCGATGAAATGCCAGATCACCGCCTTGTCCTCGGTGTGGCAGACGCTGGCGAGATTCAAGAGCACGTTGAAGGTGAGGTGGGCGTCCTCGGCCGGCGGGTTGCCGCGGTGGATGTGCCAGACCGGGTTGTCGAGCCGCTTGGCGGCGTCCTGCTCCGGATAGGCGCCGAGGTGGGCGAGGTAGTCGTCGACCGTGCGCGGGATGACGTCGAAAAAGAGCCGCTTGGCCGCCTTCGGCTTCTGGAACATGAACAGCGCCAGGCTTTCCGGCGGCGCATAGCGCAGCCATTCCTCGACCGCCAGGCCGTTGCCCCGCGATTTGCTGATCTTCTCGCCCTTTTCGTCCAGGAACAGCTCGTAGGTCAGATTGACCGGCGGATGGCCGCCCAGGACGTGGCAGATCTTCCCGGAAAGCCGCACCGAATCGATGAGGTCCTTGCCCGACATCTCGTAGTCGACGTCGAGTGCCTTCCAGCGCATCGCCCAGTCGGCCTTCCACTGCAGCTTGCAGCGCCCGCCGGTCACCGGCGTCTCGACCTTGGTGCCGTCCTCGTCCTCATAGACGATGGTGCCGGCCGCCGCGTCATGGGCGATCACCGGCACCTGGAGCACGCGCCCGGTCTTCGGGCAGACCGGCAGGAACGGGCTGTAGGTGGCCTGGCGCTCAGCCCCCAGGGTGGGCATGATGACCGCCTTGACCGCCTCGTAGTGGGCGAGCACGCCCAAGAGCGCGGCGTCGAAGTCGCCCCGCTTGTAGCAGTCGGTGGCGCTGACGAACTCGTATTCGAAGCCGAAGGTGTCGAGGAACGAGCGCAGCATGGCGTTGTTGTGGTGCCCGAAGCTCTCGAACTTGCCGAAGGGGTCGGGCACCGAGGTCAGGGGCTTGCCGAGGTGCTGGGTCACCATCTCCTTGTTGGGAATGTTGTCCGGCACCTTGCGCAGCCCGTCCATATCGTCGGAAAAGGCAAACAGCCGCGTCGGAATGTCGGACAGCAGCCCGAAGGCGTGGCGCACCATCGAGGTGCGCGCCACCTCGCCGAAGGTGCCGATGTGCGGCAGCCCGGAAGGCCCGTAGCCGGTCTCGAACAGCACATAGCCTTTTTTGGGCGTCTGCCCCCCCACCCGTTTCAGAACGCTGCGCGCCTCGGCAAAGGGCCAGGCGTTGCTGTTCTCGGCGGCGGTGCGTAGGTCGGACATTCCATTTCCCTCGGATCGTTGGTTGGGCCGGAAACTAAGCGCCCACCCGGGGAACGTCAACTCCTGAGCCCCCGTGCGGCCTCACCTTCCTCACGCCGAATGGAGCAGCAGCACGATCCCGGCGATGACCGCCAGGATGCCGGCGACCTCGGTGAGGTTGGTGCGCTCCTTGAAGAAGAAGTGCGAGGCGACGAAGGTGAAGACCAACTCGATCTGGCCGAGCGCCCGCACGTGGGCGGCGTTCTCGACGGTGAAGGCGAAAAACCAGCAGATCGAGGCGAGCACGCCGGCCAGCCCGACCAGCGACGCCAGGCGCCAGTTGCGGAGCACGGCGCCGATCTGCCCCGGCTCCCGCCACGCCAGCCACGCCCCCATGACGACGACCTGGATTCCGGTCGCCACGGCCAGCGCGAAGGCGGCGCGCATCACCGCCGGCGCGTCGCCCAGGGCCAGCGAGGCGCCGCGATAGAAGATCGCCGAGGCGCCGAGGAAGGCCCCGGAGGCGAGCCCGATCAAGGCCGACTTTTCGCTGAGGCCGGCGAACAGGTGGCGGGGCGAGGTGCGCCCGTGCGCCGCCGAAAGCACCATCACGCCGGCGACGCTGATGACGATGGCGAGCACCGCGCCCGCGCTCAGCGTGTCGCCCAGCACCAGAAAGCCGAGGATCGCAACCTGCACCGTCTCGGTCTTGGAGTAGGTCGTGCCGACCGCGAAGTTGCGGAAGTTGAACATCCACATCAGGAGGAACGTGAACAGGATCTGCGTGATCGCGCCGGCGAAGCAGAACGCCAGGAACCGCGTATTCACCGCCGGCAGTTCCAGCCCGCCACCGACGGAAACGGCCGTGCAATAAAGTACCGCGAGCGGAAAGGCATAGAGGAACCGCACGTAGGTCACGCCGGCGTCCGAAAGCCTGGCCTTCAGGTGTTTCTGCAGGGCCGAGCGCAGATTCTGGCAGAATGCCGCCGCCACCGTCACCGGGATCCACAGTTCGATCACGCCGCCCTGCCTTTCGCGCCGGCCGTCCGCTGCGCGCTCAGCGCCAGATCGGCTTGCCGCTCCCTGGCAGGCCGTAGCGGGGCCATTTGCGCGTCACCTCCTCGATGACGTCCTCGCTCATGCGGATCCTGCGGCCCCACTCGCGTTTGGTCTCGGGCGGCCATTTGGCGGTGGCGTCGACCCCCATCTTGCTGCCGAGGCCCGATTCCGGAGAGGCGAAATCGAGGTAATCGATCGGCGTGCCCTCGATCAGCGTCACGTCGCGGGCCGGATCGACGTTGGTGGAAACCGCCCAGATGACGTCCTTCCAGTCCCGGGCGTCGATGCCCTCGTCCACCACGATGACGAACTTGGTGTACATGAACTGCCGCAGATAGGACCAAACGCCCATCATCACCCGCTTGGCGTGGCCCGGGTAGGCCTTCCTCATGGACACCACGGCCACCCGATAGGAACAGCCCTCGGGCGGCAGCCAGAAGTCGACGATTTCCGGGAACTGCTGGCGCAACAGCGGAATGAACACCTCGTTCAAGGCTTCCCCCAGCACCGAGGGCTCGTCCGGCGGCCGGCCGGTGAAGGTCGAGAGGTAGATCGGCTTCCTACGCATGGTCATGGCGCTCACCGTGAACACCGGGAAACGCTCCACCGCGTTGTAATAGCCGGTGTGATCGCCGTACGGCCCCTCGTCGCCTTCCACCTCGGCGACATGGCCTTCGAGCACGATCTCGGCGGTGGCCGGCACCTTCAGCGGCACCGTTTTGCACTCGACCAGATCGACCTTCTGGCCACGCAACAGGCCGGCGAACTGGTATTCCGACAACGTATCGGGCACCGGCGTGACGGCGGCCAGGATGCATCCCGGGTCGGCGCCAATGACGGCGGCCACCGGCATCGGCTCCTTGGATTTCTCCTTCCAGCGAGCGAACTGCTGGGCGCCGCCGCGATGGCGCAGCCAGCGCATCAGCGTGGTGTTGCGCCCGGTCACCTGCATGCGATAGACGCCGAGGTTATAGTCGTCGCGCCTGTCGCCCCCCGGCGCCTCGGCCTCCGGCCCTTTGGTCACCACCAGCGGCCAGGTGATGAGCGGCGCCGGTTCCCCCGGCCAGCAGGTCTGCACGGGCAGCCGGCCCAAGTCGACCTCGGCCCCTTGCAGCACCACTTCCTGGCACGGCGCGCGGCTCACCGCCTTGGGCTTCATCGACATCACCGTGCGCAGCATCGGCAGCATGTCCAAGGCTTCCCGCCAGCCGCCGGGGGGTTCCGGCTGGCGCAGGAAGGCCAGCATCTCGCCGATCTCGCGCAATTGGCCGGGGTCACGGTTCATGCCCCAGGCCACCCGCTCGACGGTGCCGAACAGGTTGACCAGCACCGGCATGTCGAAGACCCGCCCGCCCGCTTCGCGCACGCTCTCGAACAGTACGGCGGGGCCGCCCTCGGCCAGCAGCCGGGTCTGGATCTCGGTCATCTCGAGCACGGGCGACACCGGCTCGCCCACCCGGACCAGCCGCCCCTCCCGCTCCAGGCGCTCGATGAACTCGCGAAGGCTGGCGTAGGC
>JACZKS010000072.1 GCA_014859895.1 Rhodospirillales bacterium | reverse complement strand
GCTCGGCCTTGGCCGGCGGCGGCTCCTTGGCGGCGGCCGGCTTGGCCCCCTTGCCGGCGGCGGCACCCTCGGCGATGGTGCCCAATAGGGCGCCCACCTCGACGTCGGAACCGGCGGCAACGACGATCTCGGAAAGCGTGCCGGCAGCCGGTGCGTTGACTTCCAGCGTCACCTTGTCGGTCTCGAGTTCGAGCAGCGGTTCGTCGGCGGCCACCGCGTCGCCCACCTCCTTGAACCATTTGCTGACCGTGGCTTCGGTGACGGATTCCCCCAGCGTCGGCACCTTGATTTCAGTCGCCATGTCTTCCTCGATACCCCTTGCTCACTATGCTTTTGGCGGCCCCGCCCGACCGGCGGCCGGGGCGCTCGAGAATAATCGACGGACGTTAGTTCCCCTTGCCCTTCTTATTGCCGGCACCGCGGCTGCCCGCCAACGATTCTGAAGACAGAGCCCGCTCGACCAGCGCCGTCTGCTCCTTGACGTGGTTCTTGTGCAGCCCGGTGGCCGGCGACGCCGCCTCGGCGCGCCCCACATAAACCGGCAACGCCTGCCGTCGGTCCAGTTCCTCGTGGATGCAGACCAATTTGGGGAAGACGAAGCTCCATGCCCCCATGTTGGCCGGCTCTTCCTGACACCATACCACCTCGGCGTTGGCGTAACGGGTGATCTGGTTGACCACCGTCTGGCGCGGCCACGGGTAAAGCTGCTCGACCCGCACCAGGGCGATGTCGTCGATCTTGGCCGCGCGGCGCGCCTGCAACAGGTCGTAATAGACCTTGCCGGTGCACAGCACGACGCGGCGAACCTTGTCGTCGGCGACCAGCGACTCCGTTTCCGGGAGCACTCTGCGGAAACGGCTGCCCGGCCCCATGTCGGCCAGTGTGGAGACCGCCAACTTGTGCCGCAGCAGCGACTTCGGCGTGCAGACCACCAGCGGCTTGCGGAAGTTGCGGTGCAGCTGGCGGCGCAGCACGTGGAAATAGTTGGCCGGCGTCGTGCAGTTGACGACCTGCATGTTGTTCTCGGCGCACAGCTGGAGATAGCGCTCGGGCCGGGCCGAGGAATGTTCGGGCCCCTGCCCCTCGTAGCCGTGTGGCACCAGCATGACCAGTCCGCACAGGCGCAGCCACTTGGATTCGCCCGACGAGATGAACTGGTCGATGATGACCTGGGCGCCGTTGGCGAAATCGCCGAACTGGGCCTCCCACAGCACCAGCGAATGGGGCTCGGCCAGCGAATAGCCGTATTCGAAACCCAAGACCGAGGCCTCGCTGAGCGGACTGTCCAAGACCTCGAAACGAGCCTGCTCGTCGCGGATGTGGTTGAGGGGCACGTAGCGCTCCTCGTTTTCCTGGTCGACGAGGACGGCGTGGCGCTGCGAGAAGGTGCCGCGCCCGGAATCCTGCCCCGACAGTCGGACCGGCTTGCCCTCGACCAGCAGCGAGCCGAAGGCCAGGGCCTCGGCGGTCGACCAGTCGATGCCCTCGCCGGTTTCGACCATCTGGCGCTTGGCGGCGAGCTGGCGCAGGATCTTGGAATTCACCGAGAAGTTCTCGGGTGGCTGGCCTAGAGCGGCGCCGATCTTGCGCAGGGTCTTGAGATCGACCGAGGTGTCCTCCTCGCGGAACTCGTCCTCGCCTTCCATGTTGACCAAGCCCTGCCAACGGCCCTCGAACCAGTCCGCCTTGTTGGGCTTATAGGTTTGGGCGGCGGCGAACTCGGCTTCCAAGCGCCGGGTGAAGTCGGCGACCTGGGTCTCCGCCTCCTCCTCCTGGAGCACGCCTTCACGGACCAGCTTGGCGGCATAGATCTGCGTCGTTGTCGGATGCCCGCCGATAGTCTTGTACATGATCGGCTGGGTGAAGGCCGGCTCGTCCGCCTCGTTGTGGCCGTGGCGGCGATAGCAGAACATGTCGATGACGACGTCGCGGTTGAATTCCTGGCGGAACTCGGTGGCGATGCGCGCCACGTGGACCACCGCCTCGGGGTCGTCGCCGTTGACGTGGAAGATCGGCGCCTGGACCATCTTGGCGACGTCGGAGGGATAGGGCGAAGAGCGCGAGAAGCTGGGGCTGGTGGTGAAGCCGATCTGGTTGTTGACGATGAAATGGATGGTGCCGCCGGTGGTGTAGCCCTTGAGCTCGGAAAGGCACAGCGTCTCGGCGACCAGGCCCTGGCCGGCGAAGGCGGCGTCGCCGTGCAGCAGCAGGCCCATGGTCTGTCGCCGCTCGCGGTCGCCGCGCTCGGTCTGCTTGGCCCGGACCTTGCCGACCACCACCGGGTTGACCGCTTCCAGGTGCGACGGGTTCGCGCACAAGGACAGGTGCACGGAGTTGCCGTCGAACACGCGATCCGTCGAGGTGCCAAGGTGATACTTGACGTCGCCCGAACCCTGCACGTCCTCGGGCTTCGAGGCATGGCCCTGGAATTCCGAGAAGATGGCGACGTAGGGCTTGTGCATGACGTTGGCCAGCACGTTGAGGCGGCCGCGGTGCGGCATGCCCAGCACCACCTCGCGCACGCCCAGCTGGCCGCCGCGCTTGAGGATCTGCTCGATGGCCGGGATGGTCGCCTCGGCGCCGTCCAGCCCGAAGCGCTTGGTGCCGGGATACTTGACGTGGAGGATGTTCTCGAAACCTTCGGCTTCGACCAGGCGCTCGTAGATGGCGCGCTTGCCGCGCAGCGTGAACTGAGTCTGGTTGTGGATGCTCTCGATGCGGCGCTGGATCCAGGCCTTCTCGTCGGGGTCCTGGATGTGCATGAACTCGACGCCGATGGAGCCGCAGTAGGTTTCGCGTACCACGCGCAGGATCTCGCGCATGGTGGCGGTTTCGAGGCCCAGCACGTAATCGATGAAGATCGGCCGGTCCATGTCGGACTCAGCGAAACCGTAGCTCTTGGGCTCCAATTCGGGGTGGAAAGTCTTGCCCTCGAGGCCAAGGGGATCGAATTTGGCGATCAGGTGGCCGCGCACCCGGTAGCTGCGGATCAGCATCAGGGCGCGGATCGAATCGAGCGTCGCCGCCCGCACCTGGCTGGCATCGAGCCGCCCCTCCACGGCCGCCACCGCCGGCGCCGCAAGGACGGGGCTGACGCCACCGTTGCCGCCGTTGCCGGAATGTCCGACCGGCCTGGGCGTCCAACTCGCCCCCTTAAGCGCTTGGGCGACGGCGCGGCCGTCCTCCCCCAGGTCGCCAAAGAAGGCGACCCAACTGGGATCGACCGAGTTGGGGTTCTCCAGATAGCGGGTATAAAGATCGGCGACGAATTCGGCGTTCAGCGGATTGATGAAGGAGTCAGCAGTCGACGACATGGTTTCTGGAAGGCGCGGTTTATCGCCGCGCCCTCTCCCTCCGTTCGGATCAGGGGGCAGCCTTGCCCCGATTGGGGCACCCCACAAGATGGGGTCGCCTGCCGTCGTTGACCACCCCCGCCGCGGTCCTTCGCAAAGGGATACCGCCCCCACCGCCGGGAGCGGCCTCCGTTAGTCCCCTACATCTTAAGCAGGGCCTTGGTCGCCTTGAGCAGCTTGTCGACGCTGGCCACCGAGGCATCGAAGGCCTTCTTCTCGTCCGCCTTGAGGTCGATCTCGATGATCTTCTCGACGCCGCCGGCGCCAAGCACCACCGGAACGCCGACGTAGATCCCCTTGAGCCCATAGGGCCCGTGGCAATAGGCCGCCACCGGCAGCACCCGCTTCTTGTCCTTGAGGTAGGATTCCATCATCTCGACCACCGAGGAGCCCGGGGCATAGTAGGCCGAGGCGTTGCCCAGCAGACGGCCGATCTCGGCGCCACCGTCGCGGGTGCGCTTGACGATGGCGTCGACCTTCTTCTTGGTCGACCAGCCCTTCTTGATAAGGTCGGGCACGGGGATGCCGGCGATGGTGGAATAGCGCAGCAGCGGCACCATGGAATCGCCGTGGCCGCCGAGCACGAAGGCATTGACGTCGGTGACCGAGACGCCGAACTCCTCGGCCAGGAAGTAGCGGAAGCGGGCCGAATCCAGCACGCCGGCCATGCCGACCACCATGTTGTGCGGCAGGCCGCTGGCCTCGCGCAGCGCCCACACCATGGCGTCGAGCGGATTGGTCACGCAGATGACGAAGGCCTTGGGCGCGTACTTCTTGATGGCCTTGCCTACGGTCTGCATGATCTTGGCGTTGACGGTGACCAGGTCGTCCCGGCTCATCTGGGGGGTCCGCCGGGCGCCGGCCGTCACCACCACGACATCGGCCCCCTTGATGGCCGCGTAGTCGGTGGCGCCTGCGGTCGTCACATCGAGGCGTTCGACCGGTGTCGACTGCACCATGTCGAGGGCCTTGCCGGCGGGCATGGTCCCCGCGACGTCAAATAGAACAATGTCTCCCAGTTCCTTGAGGGCAGCTATATGAGCCGCCGTGGCGCCGACGTTGCCGGCGCCGATGAATGCGAGCTTCTTGCGTGCCATAATCGATCCCCCCCTGGGGTCTGGTGGTGTGCGTTCTACCGCCGCGAACGCGTCGCAACGGCGTTCTCATTTCATATTGCCTAGGCGTTACTAACGCGATCGAAAGCCCACGGCAAGTGGGGCGTGGCCTTGCGCCCGTCAAGGGGCGTAGACAACCTTGGCGAGCCGGGAGCCGCTCAGGAGGCGAACGCCGCCTCCATCTCGCGGCGCAACCGCACCCCCTCGAGCGTCTCGTCGGCGATGACGTCGGCCCAGCGCAGGGCTTGGCCGGCCGGGATGTCGCGCTTCAGCTTGACGCCGTGGGCCAACCCGATCGGCAGCCCGCCGATGGCCAGTGAATCGGCGGCCGGCATCAGCTTGCCCCACACCCGATAGCCACCCTCGCCGTCCAGAACCTCGCCGGCCCTGAGGTTGCGTTTGGCGGTGGCCACCACGTCGCCCCTGAAGCCGGTGGCCCGTCCCGTCGCCTCGCCGCGCAGTGCGGCGGCGGCAACGCTGATGCCCAGTTCCAGGCCGATCAGGTGGTAGGGACGCCACAGCGCCGAGTAGCGGCCGGAGCGGTCGGTGATCATGCCATAGTCGCGGAAACAGTTTCTGACGTAGTCGGTCGGCGCCTCGAAGACGACATAGACGCCCCAGCGCAGGTTGTTGGGCAGATCGCGGCCGTCGCGCGTGCGGCTGGACACCACCTCGACCTGGCCCTTGTGGTGGAGCACGCCGCCCTCGGAGGCGGGAATAAGCATACGCGCCAAGTCCTCGGCCGCGCACGGCGGGAAATCCAGCCCGCCGGGAGCCGGCGTCAGGCCGGTGGCGTTGGCCACCGCCGCCATCTCGATGGACGACTTGGTGCCATCGAGGAAGGAGTTGAACATCTTGGCGTTCATGCCGCTCTCGGCGGCGCGCTCGGCCGACAGGCCGTAGTAGTTCCACACGGTGTCGGGGGTCGAGGTATGGAACTCCGGCATGTAGAGGGTGCCCTTGCCGGCAGCCACCACCGTGAGCCCGCAGGCCCTAGCCCAGTCCACCTGCTCGCAGATGAGGGCCGGCTGGTCACCGTAGGCCATGGCGTAGACGACACCGGCCTCGGCGGCGCGCTTGGCCAGCAACGGGCCGACCAGGACGTCGGCTTCGACGTTGACCATGACGATATGGCGGCGGTGCTTGAAGCTGAGGAGCGCATGGCGAATGCCCGCCTCGGGAATGCCGGTCGCCTCGATGATCACCTCGATGCCGTCGGCGGCGATCAGTTCCGCCGCGTCGTCGGTGACGGCGGTGGCGCCGGTGCGCAGCGCCTCGGCGAAGGTGACGGCGGCTGATCGTTCCTTCGGCCAGCCGACGGCACGGCAGGCCGCGCGCGCCCGTTCGGGGTCGAGATCGGCGATGCCAACCAGATGCAGGCCCGGCGTATGCTGGACCTGGGAGAGGAACATCGAGCCGAACTTGCCGGCGCCGATCAGGCCGACCCGGATGGGCCGCCCCTCGGCCGCCCGCGCCGCCAGCATGGTATGCAGATTCATCTGAGAGCCTTCCCCCCTGCGGTTCGACGGCCACCTTAACACGGCGAAACCGGATCGGAAATCGGCGAAGGCCTTTACGGCGAAGGCCGATCCGGCGATCATCCGGGAATGACGAGCGCGAGCGCCGACCTCTGGGAACGCCTGCTGGCCAGCGAGGCCGTGGTCCGCGTGAGCTTCTTCCTCGGCGTCCTGGTCCTGATGATGGCGCTGGAAGCGGCTTTCCCCCGCCGCGCGCGCAACGTTTCCCGAAGCCGCCGCTGGCCCGGCAACCTCGGCATCGTAGTGCTCGATTCGCTGATCGTGCGCGCCCTGGTGCCGATGGCGGCGGTCGGCGTCGCCATGATCGCCGAGGCCAGGGAGTGGGGACTGTTCCACGCGCTGGACGTGCCGCTGTTCTGGGCGGCGCTGCTGACCGTGCTGGTGCTCGACCTCGTCATCTATCTGCAGCACGTCATGTTCCATGCCGTGCCGGCACTGTGGCGGCTGCATCGCATGCACCACGCCGACCTCGACATCGACGTCACCACGGGGACCCGCTTTCACCCCATCGAAATCCTGCTGTCCATGATCATCAAGATGGCGGTGGTGGCGGCGCTCGGCGCCCCGGCCATCGGCGTCGTCATCTTCGAGGTACTGCTCAACGCCACCTCGATGTTCAACCACGCCAACCTGAAGCTTCCCCGACGCCTCGATCGTGTTCTGCGCTGGCTGGTGGTGACGCCCGACATGCACCGGGTCCACCATTCGGCCATCCGCCGCGAGACCGACAGCAATTTCGGCTTCAATCTGCCGTGGTGGGACCGCCTGCTTGGCACCTATCGCGACCAGCCGGAAAAGGGCCACGACGGCATGACCATCGGGCTGACCATCTTCCGCGACCCCGGCGCCTCACGCCTGGACAAGCTGCTGATCCAACCCTTCCTCAATCCGCCCCGGCAAGCGCTGCCAGACGAGGACGCGCGTCCCGACGAGTTGAAATAGCCGAGGCCCGAATCGCAAACCGCCGGGCCCAGGGCCCGGCGGCTTTTATGCATTCGATGACGGCCGCACCAACGGCTACTCGCGTTTGATCATCAACTGCTTGAGTTCGGCGATGGCCCTGGCGGGGTTCAGGTTCTTCGGGCAGGTGACGGTGCAGTTCATGATGGTGTGGCAACGGAACAGCCGCATGCCATCTTCCAGGAACTCCAGTCTTTCCCCAGTATGCTCGTCGCGCGAATCCTGCACCCAGCGATGAGCCTGCATAAGGGTGGCGGGGCCCAGGTAACCGCGCTGGCCGTTCCACCAGTAGCTGGGACAACTGGTCGAACAGCAGAAGCACATAATGCATTCCCACATGCCGTCGAGCTTCTTGCGCTCCTCGGGGCTTTGCAGGCGCTCCCCATTGGGCGGCGGCGCCGTATCGGCCTTGAGCCACGGCTCGATGGCTTCGTATTGGGCGAAGGCGTGATCAAGGTCGACCACCAGATCCTTGACCACCGCCATGTGCGGCAGCGGGTAGATGGTGACGTCGCCCTTGACCTCGGAAATCGCCTTGATGCAGGACAGCGTGTTGGTGCCGTCGATGTTCATCGAGCACGAGCCGCACACCCCCTCGCGGCAGGAGCGACGGAAGGTCAGCGTCGAATCGACCTCGTCCTTGATCTTGATCAGCGCGTCCAACACCATCGGCCCACACTTGTCGAGGTCGATCTCGTAGGTGTCCAGACGCGGATTCTCGTCCTTATCGGGGTCCCACCGATAAATGTGGAACTTCTTGACCCGCGTGGCTCCCGCCGGGGCTGCGAACGTTTTTCCCTTGCCCACCTTGGAGTTGGCGGGAAGGAGGAATTTCCCCAAGGGCATCAACGCAACCATGAACCTGACCTCTCGAGTTGATCGCTCATTAGTTTGGTTGCCCAGGCAACCTTTCAACCGAAATCGCGGCCCTCAGTAGACCCGAACCTGTGGCGCAATGGACTCGACGTCGTCCGACAGCGGCTTCGTGTGCACCGGCCGGAAGGAAACGTCGATGCCGCCCTTGTCGTTGAACGTCGCCAGCGTGTGCTTCATCCAGTTGACGTCGTCGCGCTTCGGGAAGTCCTCGCGGGCATGCGCGCCGCGGCTCTCCTCGCGGATGCCGGCGCAGTACATCACCGCCTTGGCGTTGACCATGAGGTTTTCCAGTTCGAGCGCCTCGATGAGGTCGGTGTTCCAGATCATCGAGCGGTCGGCAATCTTGATCTCGGCCAGCGAGGCGTCGACCTCCTGGATCTTCTGCCAGCCCTCGTCCAGCGTTTTCTTGGTGCGGAAAACAGCGGCGTCGTTCTGCATGGTCCGCTGCATCGAAAGCCGGATCTCGCTGGTCCTGAGCTTGCCGTTGGCCTGGCGCAGACGATCGAGGCGGGCCAGTGCGAGGTCGGCCGAGTCCTTCGGCAGCGGGGCCTGCTCCGCCTGCGGGGTCAGCACCTCGGCGGCGCGCAGCGCGGCGGCGCGCCCGAAGACCACAAGGTCGGTCAGCGAGTTGGTGCCCAGCCGGTTGGCGCCGTGGACCGAGGCGCAGGCCGCCTCGCCCACCGCCATCAGGCCGGGGAAAACGGCATCGGGATCGGCCGCCGTCGGCCGCAGCACCTCGCCGTGGTAGTTGGTGGGAATGCCGCCCATGCTGTAGTGGCAGGTCGGCAGAACCGGAATCGGGTCCTTGGTGGCGTCGATGCCGGCGAAGATCATCGCCGTCTCGACGATGCCGGGCAGCTTCTCGTGCAGGAACTCGGCCCCCAGGTGCTCGACGTGCAGCAGCATGTGGTCCTTGTGCGGACCCACGCCGCGTCCTTCGCGCATCTCGATGGTCATGGCACGCGACACCACGTCGCGCGAGGCAAGGTCCTTGGTGTTTGGCGCATACTTCTCCATGAAGCGCACGCCCTCGGCGTTCGTCAGGTATCCACCCTCGCCGCGGCAGGCCTCGGTGATCAGGCAGCCGGCCGAATAGATGCCGGTCGGGTGGAACTGCACGAATTCCATGTCCTGGAGCGGCAGTCCCGCCCGGGCCACCATGGCACCGCCGTCGCCGGTGCAGATGTGGGCCAGCGTGCTCGAAAAATAGATGCGCCCGGCGCCGCCGGTCGCCAGCACCACCGTCTGCGCCCGGAAGCGATGGATGGTGCCATCCTCGAGGCACTGCGCGATCACCCCCTTGCAGGCGCCGTCGGCCCCCATGATCAAGTCGATGGCGAAGTATTCGTTGAAGAACTTCGCCTTGTGCTTGAGGCACTGCTGATAAAGGGTGTGCAGCATGGCATGGCCGGTACGGTCGGCCGCGGCAACCGAGCGCGGCACCGGCTTTTCGCCGAAATTGGATGTGTGGCCGCCGAACGGGCGCTGGTACATCTTGCCATTCTCGCGCCGCGAGAAGGGCAGGCCGAAATGCTCCAGCTCGTATACGGCGGGAATGGCGTTGCGGCACATATATTCGATGGCGTCCTGGTCGCCCAGCCAGTCCGACCCCTTGACGGTGTCGTACATGTGCCAGCGCCAGTCGTCCGCGGTCTCGTTGCCGATGGCGGCGCCGATGCCGCCCTGGGCGGCTACCGTGTGACTGCGGGTCGGATAGACCTTGGTGACGCAGGCCGTGGAGAAACCGGCCGCCGACATGCCGAGCGCCGCCCTCAACCCGGCGCCACCGGCGCCGACCACGACGACGTCATAGGTATGGTCGGTAATTTCGTATGCAGGCATCGGCTGTTATCCTCCCAGGCCGACCAGGATGATCGACACGACCGCAAAGGCGCCGAACAGGATGCAGGCGAACTTGAGCGCGATGATGCCGCCGATCTTTGTGGCGTCGTGATGAACATAGTCCTCGATGACGACGGCGACGGCAATCCAGGCGTGCCAGAAGAAAAAGAAGGTCAAGAGGACCATCAGCACCATGTTGCCGGGAACCGTCAGCCACATCGCCATGCTGTCGTAATCGGCGGCGACACCGCTCAGCAGTTGGACGATGAACCAGACGGTCAACGGCACCAAGGCCAGCGCCGTCAGCCGCTCCCAATACCAATGGGCGGAACCGTGTCCGGTCGAGCCAAGGCCGCGGGCGTGGCCGAGCGAGGACCGCTTCGAGCCCGGTTCGGGGCCGAGCGCACTGCGCAACGTCATCAGAAGACTCCCAATTTAGCCAGGGCAACGGCCCAGGTGATCACCGTGAAGATGCCGGTAGCGGCAAGGACGGCGATGCCGCCCGCGTTGACCTGGTGGATCTCGAAACCCCATCCGATGTCCCAGACGAGGTGGCGGATTCCGTTGCACAAATGGAAGTACATGCAGACCGTGAAGCCGAACAGGCAGAGGTAGCCGAACCAAGTGGTCAGGAACCAATGCGCCGTGGCATAGGCATCCGGCCCGTACGCCGCGGCCCCCAGCCAATAGACGAAAAAGCCGAGCCCGACTGCCAAGCCGCCCCCAGTGATGCGCTGCATCACGGAAACGACGGAACTGATCTGGCCCTTGTAGATGTGGAGGTGGGGGGAAAGCGGCCGCTTTCTTTTGGCCATGGACTCTCACTCCTGATCGCTGGAGCGCCTTGGCATCGATCTCGCGGCGCCCAGGTCATTTAAACCCGCCCTGGGGTCAAGTCAACGCCGGAAAGCCACGGCGAAACGCCGGCAGGCAAGTAATGATTGCCGCCGGAGCTGACGAGGAACAGCCCTATATTTTAGGAATTTTTAATATACGTAACTTATTGAAATACAACAGTCTGGTTTCCCGGTTGTGAATGAGTCTGTGGATAACGTGTGCACCAATTGTGAAAAAATTGGAATTTTATTCACAGAAAAGTTGATGTTGTGCAAAACTTATTATTGATCGACCCCCTTTTTTTGACACATCATATCCCTGCACGAGAAAGTGTCCAGGCGACGAGTTCTTTGGTAACCAGGGCAGTCTTTCGGGATTTCCCTTCTTTTCGAAGACTTGTCGCGACCCGGAGTGGGGTTGGTGCTTCGGCACCGGCTCTTGCCGAGGGAAGGCGGTGGACAACCGTGAACTGTGCTTTCGTTTGGCGACAAACGGCAGCCATGGGGACGGAGTGGATCATCGCCGGTGAGAAGCCTCGTCCCGTGAGCGAGGCGGGCCTTTCGCGGAGCAGGCCGGTTTCGTTTCGGCGATGCTGGCGGTTCACGCGGTGCGACGACCCATCAGGAGGGTTTCGGCCTTTCCGGTGTCAGTCTCGCAGAGGATCAGGGGGAACGGGCCGTTCGCGGTTCGGGATGCCGGATCCAGGGGGTCACACCCCGTCAGGCTCGCATAGCGAACTCGATACACAGGCTTTTCGCCAGACGCGGTCCGCCGAAGAAAGGTCTTCGTGAGAAGGGCTTTCGGACGCGAAAAGCCTCCCGCCCGGGCTGTTCTCTTTGCCGGGGACATTGCGGGGAGAGGCCGATACACGGAGTGGCATTTTCGAATGCACGGAGCTTGGCCGGCTCCATGAGGCGTCAGGAGCATCGTTTCGGCGATGCGTTGCGACGGTGTCTCAGGACCCGCGCACCTGACGCCTCGTTCTTTAGCAGAATCATTCCCCCAATGCAACAAGATATTGTGCCGATCGCTACATTTTGCGGTCTGGCCTGTTTGTGCCCCTAACGTCACAGAAGGTTCGGCAGCAGGGGCCCCTTCTCGCGCGGCCGGCCGATCAGTTGGGGCAGCGCCCGGTTGAACAGCAGGACAACAGGCACCGCCAGGGCCAAGCTGGCCACCGTGGCCGCCGCCCCGACGCCGGATACCATCGCCGCCGACAGGCCGAGGCTTTCCTTGGTCCAGGCGGCCAGCGGCCCGTTGACATGGTGGTAGACGACGCCGTTAAGGCAAAAAAGGGTGAGCGCGTTGCGGCCCATGAAGGTCATCCACGAAGCCTTTGGTGACAACCGGGCCAGCAGCAGGATCATCAGCGAGCCGGTGACGGCGGTCAGCGGGAACCACAGGAGATGGCCATGCCCCGAGGCGAGAATGACGACCGCCTCGATCAACCGGAAAGGTCCCTGGTTGAGGTCGTAGGTCACATAGACGACGGCCAGCGCAGCCAGGGCGCCGGCCGCCGGGATGGCCGGGTTCACCGGGCCAATCAGGAAACCCCGCCGCCTGAGGACGATCCCGAGCAGATAGAAGGCGTAGACGACGGGCGCCTCGTTGAAGAGCCAGTAGTTGGTCATCGACTTGCCCGGCTGGAAGAACTGCACTTCCCGGTTCAAGGCATAGCCGGCCAGATAGAAAACGACGGCGGCCGCCAGGATGCGCCGATCGGATGAACGCAGGAAAGGGAAGACGGCGTAGTGCAGGATCTCGACCGTGATCAGGCTCATCAGGAACCAGGTCGGGATGTTGAAGATGGGAAGCGTGGTGAAGGTTTGGACCGTGGCGGTCAGGTAGTCGCCGGCGCTGGCCAGGGGAAAGGGCGGAAAATCGCGAGGCAGACCCAAGCTGAGCAGCGCCAACAGCAGATTGAAGAAGATGAACGGCACGAAGCGGGATGCCAGCCTGGATTTGACAAAATCCCTTAAACCAAGATCCTGCACGCTCTCCTTGGCAATGAACCCGGCCAGCACGAAGAACAGGATCATGTGAAAGGAATAAATGAATTTGTAGTGATGGGCCGCCGCCGGGCTGCCGAGATACATCATCCTCTCGACGACATGCCCGTAATAGACCAGCACGATCCCATAGAATCGCGCCACGTCGATCATCGGAAGTCGGCTGGATTCCCCCCCGGGCACCGGTTTCGCTCCCCCCTAAAAAGAGGTGGGTGGGCCGAAGATCGGCCCACCCGTTCAGCAACGGGAGGTTATTTCGCGCGGCCTTCCCGCCAGGCCTGAATCAGCTTGTCGTAATCGACCGTCTCGCCCTTCGGCTTCTCGTTGGCCAGCTTCGGCTTCGGCTCGCCGGGCTGTGCGTACCAGTAGGCCTCGTCCCTCTCTTCGTTGAGCTTCGGGCCGCATTCCTTCTGGGCGCCGGAACGGGCAATACGTTCCATCACCCGGTCCATTTCGCGGGCCAGATTATCCATGGCGCGGTCGACACTCACTTCGCCGGCCACTGCCTCTCCGATATTCTGCCACCACAGTTGTGCCAGCTTCGGATAGTCGGGCACGTTGGTTCCGGTCGGCGTCCACGAGACGCGGGCCGGGCTGCGGTAGAACTCGACTAGGCCGCCCAGCTTGGGCGCGCGGTCGGTGAAGCTCGCGTGGCGCACCGTGCTGTCGCGGATGAAGGTCAGTCCGACGTGGCTCTTCTTGGCATCCACGGTCTTCGACACGGTGAACTGCGCGAACAGCCAAGCCGCCTTGCGCCGATCGACCGGCGTGCTCTTCATCAAGGTCCAGGAACCGGCATCCTGATAGCCGAGTTTCATGCCCTCTTCCCAATAGGGACCATGGGGCGAGGGCGCCATGCGCCACTTGGGCGTGCCGTCCGCGTTGACCGTCGGGCCCGGCTCCACCATCGTCGCGGTGAAGGCGGTGTACCAGAAGATCTGCTGGGCGACGTTGCCCTTGGCCAGGAACGGCAGGTACTGGTAGAAGTCCATGCCGAGCGCGCCCGGAGGAGCATACTTGCGCAGCCAGTCCATGTATTTCGTCAGCGCGTACTTGGCGGCCGGACTGTTGGTGCCGCCGCCACGGCTGACCGAAGCGCCGACGGGGGTGCAGCCGTCGACACGGATGCCCCATTCATCGACCGGCTTGCCGTTGGGAATGCCCTTGTCGCCTTGGCCGGCCATCGAAAGCCAGGCATCGGTGAACCGCCAGCCGAGGTCGGGGGCCTTCTTGCCGTAGTCGTTGTGGCCATAGACCACCGTGCCGTCGATTTCCTTCACGTCGTTGCTGAAGAACTCGGCGATGTCCTCGTAGGCCGACCAGTTGACCGGCACGCCCAGCTCGTAGCCGTACTTGTCCTTGAACTTCTTCTTAAGGTCGGCGCGTTGGAACCAGTCGTAGCGGAACCAGTAGAGGTTGGCGAACTGCTGGTCGGGCAACTGGTAGAGCTTGCCGTCAGGCCCGGTGGTGAACGACTTGCCGATGAAGTCGTCGATGTCGAGCGTCGGCAGCGTCACGTCCTTGCCCTCGCCGGTCATCCAGTCGGTCAGCGGCACCACGAAGCCGTACCGCATATGGGTGCCGATGAGGTCGCTGTCGTTGATATAGGCGCCGTAGATGTTCTCGCCCGACTGCCACTGCGTCTGCAGCTTCTCGATGACGTCGCCTTCCTGGATCAGGTCGTGGGTCACCTTGATGCCGGTGATTTCCTCGAACGCCTTGGTCAGCGTCTTCGATTCGTATTCGTGGGTTGGAATGGTTTCCGAGACGACCTTGATCGACATCCCCCGGAAGGGCTCGGCCGCCTTGATGAACCACTCCATCTCCTTCATCTGTTGGTCCTTGGTGAGGGTCGAGGGTTGGAACTCGTTGTCGACCCACTTCTGGGCCGCCGCCATGTCCGCGCCGGCCGCTCCCGCCCACAGCGCGAACGAGGCGGTAACCGCCCCTCCCACGAGGGCTCGTCTTAGCCTCTCCCTTGACATTGTCGTCATCTTTCGCCTCCTACCGGCCTTGGAGCCCGTTCCGGTTTCCCGGTTGCCGCCGCCGCGGTGAAGGCCGAAACACCGGCCGGCGGGAAACTCTCCTTTCCCTTAATTCTCTGCCGTCACCCCCATCTGAGGACACCAATCAGCCAGACCAGCGCCACCGCGAAGGCCCCCCACAGGGTGGCGTCGCTGAGGCCGATCCAGGCCAGGTGGATGTAGGCGCTGCCCAAAAGGCCGACGAACAGGCGATCGCCCGGCGTCGTCGGAATGGGCAGGAAGCCCCGCCGCTCGGGGCTTGGCGCCACGACCTGCCAGACCGTCATGGCTGCCAGGATCACCGCGATGGTGGCAAAGAAGATCGCCGTCGGGACCGTCCACGCCATCCAGCCGAGAGCCATGGCCCGCCTCCTCTCACACCCGGCCGAGGGCGAAGCCCTTGGCCATGTAGTTGCGCACGAACCAGATGACCAAGGCGCCCGGCACGATGGTCAGAATGCCGGCCGCCGCCAGCAGGCCCCAGTCCAGGCCGCTGGCGCTGACCGTGCGGGTCATCACCGCGGCGATCGGCTTGGCGTTGGTGGTGGTCAGCGTGCGGGCGAACAGCAGTTCGACCCACGAGAACATGAAGCAGAAGAAGGCCGTCACTCCGATGCCGGTGCGGATCAGCGGCACAAAAACGGTAAGGAAAAAGCGCGGATAACTGTAACCATCGATGTAGGCCATTTCGTCGATTTCGCGTGGCACTCCCGACATGAAACCTTCCAGGATCCACACCGCCAAAGGTACGTTGAACAGCAGATGCGAGATGGCCACCGCGATGTGGGTGTCGATCAGCCCGAAGGTCGAATAGAGCTGGAAAAACGGCAGCAGGAACACCGCCGGCGGCGCCATGCGGTTGGTCAGGAGCCAGAAGAACATGTGCTTGTCGCCGAGGAAGCGGTAGCGCGAAAAGGCGTAGGCCGCCGGCAGCGCCGTCAGCAGCGAGATCGCCGTGTTCATGCTGACGTAGACGATCGAGTTGATGTAACCCGAATACCAGGCGGGATCGGTGAAGATCCTGGCATAGTTGGCCAACGTCAGTTCGGTCGGGATGATGGCGAATTCGCCCAGAATGTTGGCGTTGGTCCGAAGCGACATGTTGAGCATCCAATAGATCGGAAGCAGCAACAGGACGAGATAGAGGACCAGGCCAAGGGTTCTCTTGCGCACTCTCATCGCTTTTCTCCGGTGCCGACCCTGAGCAGGGCCTGATAGAACAGCCAGCTGAACAGCAGCACGATCAGGAAGTAGATGATCGAGAACGCCGCCGCCGGCCCCAGATCGAACTGGCCGACCGCGATCTTCACTAGGTGGATGGAAAGGAAGGTGGTGGAATTGCCGGGGCCGCCGCCGGTCAACACGAACGGCTCGGCGTAGATCAGGAAGCTGTCCATGAAGCGCAGCAGCACGGCGATGGTCAAAACGCCGCGCATCTTGGGCAGCTGGATGTAGCGGAACACCGCCCAGGCCGAGGCGCCGTCAATGCGCGCCGCCTGGAAATAGGCTTCCGGAATGGCCCGCAGCCCGGCATAGGCTAGCAACGCGACCAGCGGCGTCCAGTGCCACACCTCCATCAGCATCACCGTGACCCAGGCGTCGAGCGGCGACGCGGTATGGTCGAAGCGGATGCCCAGCGTATTGATGGTGGCGCCGAACAGCCCGATGTCGGGGCGGGTAAAGATGATCCAGATGGTGCCGATGACGTTCCACGGAATGAGCAGCGGCAGGGCCAGCAGGACCAGTGTGAGCGACGCCGTCCAGCCCTTCTTGGGCATGGCCAGCCCGATCATCACACCCAAAGGAATCTCGATCAGCAGGACCAGCCCGGAGAACAGGAACTGGCGCCATAACGCCTCATGCAGGCGGCGGTCGGTCAGCACCTCCTTGAACCACTCGGTGCCGACGAAAACGCTCTGGCCCGGCCCGAAGATGTCCTGGACCGAGTAGTTGACCACCGTCATCAGCGGGATGATGGCCGAGATCGCCACCACCACGAAGACCGGCAAGACCATGAACCACGCCCGGTTGTTCTGCCATTTGTCCATGGCCGGCTCCCTCTAGCGCACCAGGCGACCGTCGGCGTAAAGCCAGGTCAGGTGGGGGTTGAATTGGATGGTGGCCCGCTCGGCCGGCACCGCCTGGCCGGCCGACACCTTCACCTTCAGCTCGTGATCGCCGAGCCGGCAGGTGACGATCTTGCGGGCGCCCAGGTCCTCGACGTCGCGCACCTGCACGGTCAGGCCTGCACCGCCGTCGGCCAAGCGGATGGACTCGGGACGCACCCCGATCTCCAGCACCGACGCCCCCGCCGCCTGGGCCAGTACGGTGCCCCCCAGCGGAATGGCCTGGCCCGCCACCTCGGCGCCCGAGGCGGTCAGCCGGCAAGGCAGGAAGTTCATGCCAGGGCTGCCGATGAAATAGCCGACGAAGCGGTGCGACGGCGTCTCGAACAACTCCTGGGGGGTGCCGACCTGCAGCACCGCGCCCTCGTACATCACCACCACCCGATCGGCGAAGGTCAGGGCCTCGTTCTGGTCGTGGGTGACGTAGATGAGGGTCAGCCGATAGCGCTCGTGGATCTCCTTGAGCTTGCGCCGGAGTTGCCATTTGAGGTGGGGGTCGATGACGGTAAGCGGCTCGTCGAACAGGATGGCGGCGACGTCGGAGCGCACCAAGCCGCGGCCCAGCGAGATCTTCTGCTTGGCGTCGGCCGGCAGGCCGATGGCCCGCTTGCCGAGGTGGACGACGAGGTCCAGCATCTCGGCCACCTCGTGGACCCTGACCTTGACCGTCGCCTCATCAATGCCGCGGTTGCGCAACGGGAAGGCTAAGTTGTCGTAAACCGTCATGGTGTCGTAGATGACCGGGAACTGAAACACCTGGGCGATGTTGCGGTGTTCGGTCCTGGTCGTCGTCACGTCGTGGCCGTTGAAGCGCACCCGGCCATGGCTCGGGCTGATCAGTCCGGAAATGACGTTGAGCAGCGTCGTCTTGCCGCATCCCGAGGGGCCGAGCAGGGCATAGGCGTCGCCGTCCCGCCAGACATGATCCATCGGCTTCAGGGCCCAGTCCCGCTCGTCCGTCGGGTTGGGCAGGTAGGAGTGGGCCACCCCGTCGAGATGAATTTCAGCCATGGGTCGCCTCCTCCACGGGCCGCAAGGCGCCGCCCACCGGCGCCGCCACCAGCGCGCCCGTGCGGTCGAACACGAAGAACGCGTCGGGATTGACGTAGACGCGAATGGCGTCGTTGATGCCGAACCGCTGCACGCCCTCCTCCTGGGCCACCCAGGAAACGCCGTTGTGGGCAACGTGGACGAAGGTCTCCGATCCGCTGATCTCGCCCAATTCCACCACACCATCGATTTCGATGTCGGCGGCGTGGCGCCGGGACAGCGCCAGATGGTTGGTGCGCACCCCCCAGCGATAGACGCCGTTGGAGAGCCCGGTCAGATGGCCGGCCAGGGGCACACGCAGGCCATCGCCCAGCAGCGCGGCACCGCCTTCCACCCTGCCCTCGATCATGTTCATGGGCGGATCGCTGAACACCGCACCGACCCGCTCGCTGGCCGGCCGGTTGTAGACGTCGATGGTCGGCCCCGCCTGCAAAACCCGTCCGCCATCGACCACCAGAGTGTTGCCGCCCAGCATCAGCGCCTCGAGCGGCTCGGTGGTCGCATAGACGACGCAGGACTTCCGCGCCTCGAAGATGGCCCGGAGTTCCTGGCGCAGTTCCTCGCGCAGCTTGTAGTCGAGGTTGACCAGCGGCTCGTCGAGCAGCAGCAGGCGGGCCTGCTTGACCAGCGCGCGGGCCAGCGCGATGCGCTGTTGCTGGCCGCCGGAGAGTTCGGCAGGCAATCGGGCCAGCAGGCCATCGATACGCAGCATTTCGGCCACTTGGCGGACCCGCCGGTCGATGTCGGCCTTGGAAACGCCAGCCCGGCGCAGCGGCGAGGCAATGTTGTCGTAGACGGTGAAGGATGGGTAGTTGATGAACTGCTGGTAGACCATGGCGACGTCGCGCTGGCGGACCGAGACGCCGGTGACGTCGACGTCGTCGACCCACACGCGCCCCGTCGTCGGCCGGTCGAGCCCGCAGAGCAGGCGCATCAGCGTGGTCTTCCCCGAGAGGGTCGGACCGAGCAGGATGTTGAGGGAGTCCGGCGCGAGATCGACGGTCGTCGGATAGATGTGGGTCACCGTCCCCACCCTCAACGTCGCCTGGTCCAGTCCAATCCTCATCGCGCCATCACCGATGCTTGTATTGTTGTTTATCACTTAGCGATTTTGTCGCTTTTCCGCCGTCCTGATCAATCAAGATCAATGGCGCGCGCCCATATCCGCCCGCCGCCTGCCCCTCCTTCATGCGCGCCAGTGATCGAAACCGAATCTTCGCGAGGTCTCGCCAAATGACGCGGGCCTGCCCCATCGGCAATGGCCGCCCCGTTTGTTCCGGCGCGCCGCTCCTTGCAACCCACGCTCGCGGATTCGCTAAATCCCCGGAGCACGGCCACCATCGGCCACGCCGCCATAAACCCCTGGTTTTGTCCAGATATGGGCCGATTAGCCGCCGAAAAATCGGCTCTGCGGCAAGCGGCCTTCGTCTCTACGAGGTTGTGCCCCGTCACGATCGCCTCCAAGCCTCCGCGGTGCGCAGCGTCCGATTGTCGTGGCCGGCGCCGCCTTTTTTCTTGGCCCGCCCGCGTCTGGAGGGGCAAAACGATACTGTTCAAAGCCGAAAATTTTGTCAATCTTTGGTTTTCGAATTAGCGTGTTGCTTTTCGTTTTCGAACATTAATCAGTGAAGCCGATTCACAACCGACACGACTCTTCGTCGCAGATTCGTGCCGTTTTTATCGATGAAGCGGGCGGCTGCCCCTCTCTTTTCGTGCGGGCGAAATTGCCCGCGGATGGCAAGGCGTCCACGGACCACCATCACATCGGCTCCTGGGGCGGGCCGTCGTTTTGACAATCGATTCGGTCTGGAGATCCGCACAACAAAACAGGGCGCGGCCCCAAGGCCGCGCCCTGTCTGACTTGTCGTCGACGAAAAAGGGTGAGCTTACTTCTTGAGAAGCTTCACCATCGTGCTGCCGATGGACGCCGGCGTTTCGGCGACCGCGATATTGGCGCTCTTCATCGCCTCGATCTTGTCGCCCGCCGTGCCCTTGCCGCCCGAGATGATGGCGCCGGCATGGCCCATGCGCCGGCCGGGAGGTGCCGTGACGCCGGCGATGAAGCCGACCGTGGGCTTCTTCACCTTCGACTTCTTGAGGAAGTCGGCCGCGTCCTCCTCGGCGGAACCGCCGATCTCGCCGATCATGATGATCGCCTCGGTCTCGGGGTCGGCCAGGAACATCTCGAAGCAGTCGATGAAGTTGGTGCCGTTGACCGGATCGCCGCCCAGACCGATGCAGGTGGTCTGGCCGAAGCCGGCCGCCGTCGTTTGCGCCACCGCCTCGTAGGTCAGCGTGCCCGAACGCGACATGATGCCGATCTTGCCCTTGCGGTGGATGTGGCCGGGCATGATGCCGATCTTGCACTCGCCGGGGGTGATGATGCCGGGGCAGTTGGGGCCAATGAGCCGGGTCTTGGTCCCACGCATCGCCCGCTTGACGCGCACCATGTCGAGCACCGGAATGCCCTCGGTGATGCACACCACCAGCGGCAGTTCGGCGTCGACGGCTTCCAGGATGGCGTCCGCCGCGAAGGGCGGCGGCACATAGATGACGGAGGCGTTGGCGCCGGTCGTGGCGACCGCCTCGGCGACGGTGTTGAACACCGGCACGTCGAGGTGCTTCTGGCCGCCCTTGCCCGGGGTGACGCCGCCGACGACCTTGGTGCCGTAGGCGATCGCCTGCTCGGTGTGGAAGGTGCCCTCGCCGCCGGTGATGCCCTGGACGAGAAGCTTAGTCTTTGAGTTGACGAGTACGGACATCAGGCGGCCTCCTTCACCGCTTTGACAATCTTCGCGGCAGCGTCGCCCAGGTCGTCCGCCGAAATGATCGGCAGCCCGGACTTGGCCAGGATCTGCTTGCCGGCCTCGACGTTGGTGCCCTCGAGACGGACCACCAGCGGAACGTTGAGGCTGACCTCGCGGGCCGCGGCCACCACGCCTTCGGCGATGACATCGCAACGCATGATGCCGCCGAAGATATTGACCAGGATGCCCTCGACCTTGGGGTCGGACAGGATCAGCTTGAAGGCCGCGGTGACGCGCTCCTTGGTGGCGCCGCCGCCGACATCAAGAAAGTTGGCCGGCGAGCCGCCGTGCACCTTGATGATGTCCATGGTGGCCATGGCCAGACCGGCCCCGTTCACCATGCAGCCGATGGACCCGTCGAGCGTGATGTAGTTGAGCGAGTGCTTCGCCGCCTCGCGCTCCGCCGGATCCTCCTCGGACTCATCGCGCAGTTCCTGCACGTCCTTGTGGCGGAACAGGCCGTTGTCGTCGAAGTTCATCTTGGCGTCGAGCGCGATCACCGCGCCCTCGCCGGTAACGACCAGCGGGTTGATCTCGACCAAGCTGGCGTCAAGGCTGACGAAGGCGTTGTACATGCCGGTCAGGAACTTGACGGCGGCACCCACCTGCGCCCCTTCGAGCTTGAGCCCGAAGGCCACCCTGCGGCAGTGGAAGGGCTGGATGCCGGTGGCCGGATCGATGGAAACCTTGACGATCTTCTCGGGCGTCTTGGCCGCCACCGTCTCGATGTCCATGCCGCCTTCGGTCGAGGCCATGATGGTGATGCAGGACTTGGCGCGGTCGATCAGCATGCCGAGGTAGCATTCGCGGGCGATATTGCAGCCCTCCTCGATATAGACCCGCTTGACCTCCTTGCCGGCCGGGCCGCTCTGGTGCGTGACCAGGATCGCGCCCAGCATCTGGCCAGCGTTGGCCTTCACGTCCTCGATCGACTTGACGACGCGCACGCCGCCCGCCTTGCCGGCCTTCTCTTCCTTGAACTTGCCCTTGCCACGGCCGCCCGCATGGATCTGCGACTTGACGACCCACACCGGCCCGCCAAGGGTCTTGGCGACGCCCTCGGCCTCCTCGGCCGTGTAGGCAACGCCGCCGCGCGGCACCGTCACGCCGAACTTGGCAAGCAGCTGCTTCGCCTGATACTCGTGAATATTCATTGATCTACCCGAGCTTGTTGGAAACCGCTGTCGGGCGGGAAGGAACCGTCCCTGCCGCCCATCGAAATGGAAAAGGAAACCTGTCGTCCCGGCGGCCAAACAACCCTGGGACCATGCGTTTCCCAAAGCACGTTAGGCGGACTCCCCCTCCCCTTCAACAGCGATTTCACGATGTGGGGGCTCCATCCGCCGCCGCGTCGCCACATGGTGAAAAATCTCTCGCGCTTTGGGGGACGCCCGCCAGCCGGAATTGACTCGCCGTCATACCGGCGGTAACGAGTGACACTTCCCATATCCCCAGGGACAGCCAAACAATTCTCCGCCAATCGGGAGGACTACAATGAGGAATTTCAAGCCCGACGCCAAAGGTCCCTTGAAGGGCCTTCGCATTCTCGACATGACCCGCGTGGTGGCGGGCAACGAACTCACCGTTCTGCTCGCCGATTACGGCGCCGATGTCATCAAGATCGAAACCCCGGACAAGGGCGATGACCTTCGCGGCTGGAAGACCCAGGGTGTCTCCACCCATTGGAAGGTCTACTCGCGCAACAAGCGCAGCCTGACGCTGAACCTGCGCGAGGAGAAGGCCAAGGATCTGTTCTTCAAGCTGGTCGGCACCGCCGACGGCCTGGTCGAGAACTTCCGCCCCGGCACCCTGGAAAAGATGGGCATGGCGCCGGCCGAACTGCACAAGATCAACCCCAAACTGGTCATTGTGCGCATTTCCGGCTGGGGCCAGGACGGCATGTACAAGCACAAGCCCGGCTTCGGCACCCTGATCGAGGCGATGAGCGGCTTCGCCGCCTCCAACGGCTTCGAGGACCGCCCCCCGGTGCTGCCGGCGTTCGCCATGGCCGACATGATCGCCGGCCTGACCGGCGCTTCCGCCATCCTGGCCGCCATCCGTGAGGTCGAGGTCAACGGCGGCAAGGGCCAGGTCATCGACCTGCCGCTGTTCGATCCGCTGTTCTCCATCCAGGGCCCGCTGCCGGCCAACTACAAGGTCACCGGCAAGGTGCCGAAGCGCCTGGGCAGCCGCTTCACCATGGCCGCGCCGCGCAACGCCTATCAGGCCAAGGACGGCAAGTGGGTCGCGCTTTCCGCCTCGACCCAGGGTATGTGGGAGCAGTTCGCCAAGTCGATCGGCCAGGAAGCGCTGATCGAGGACGCGCGCTTCAAGACCAACTCCGACCGCCTGAAGAACGTCGACGAGCTGGACGAGATCGTCGGCGCCTTCATGGGCAAGCACGATCGCGAATACATCCTCGACTTCTTCGACAAGGCCGGCATCACGGTGGGCCCCATCTGCGACATCGCCGACCTCATCGACCATCCCTACGTCAAGGACCGCGAGATCATCGTCGAGGTCCCGGACGAGGAACTGGGCACGCTGCCCATGCACAACATCACGGCGCGCCTCTCGGGCACGCCTGGCGAATTTTTCCGCCCCGCCCCCAAGCTCGGCGAGCACAACGCCGAGATCCTGGACGAACTCGGGGTTTCCGCCGACGAGATGAAGGCGCTGAAGGAAAAAGGCGTCATCTGACGCGTGACCGACGGACATAAGCGTTACGTCCTCGGGCCGGCCGCCTCCCAGCGGCCGGCCCGTTGCATTTGGGGTGCCGCAACGTCCCCCTCCCTCGTTTTCAGGCCACAGCCCTGAGGTTGGCGGCGGAGGGACTGGCCCAAGGCAGCAACTCTTCGACGTGGCTTTGGGATGCGGGTGATAACGTCGGTGCCACCCCGCCCCTTGTGCCACGCCCGCGAACGGAGTTCACTCGATGCTCCTTTCCGATGCGGCAGCGGTGGTCCCCGATGGCGGTGCTCATAGTCTTCTCCGGGCTTCCCGGAACCGGCAAATCGACGGTCGCCTTCCAACTTGCCGGGGAACTAGGCGCGGTCTGGCTGCGCATTGACACCATCGAGCAGGCAATGCGCGACAGTGGCGCCCTCTCCGGCCCGCTTGACGACGCAGGATACCGGGTCGCCCATGCCGTAGCGCACGACAACCTGCGCCTCGGCCGCACCGTTGTGGCCGACTGCGTGAACCCATGGATGATCACCCGCGACGCGTGGCGCGACCTCGGCCGGCGGGCCGGTGCCGTCGTGTTGGAGGTCGAGATCGTCTGCTCCGACGCGACGGAACACCGCCGCCGGGTCGAGGGCCGGGTGCCCGACATTACCGGCCTCAGGCTGCCCGACTGGTCCGCAGTGATCGACCGCGACTACCACCCATGGGACCGCGCGCCCCTGCGACTGGACACCGCGAGGCTGAGCGTCGCGGAGTGCGTGGCGGCAATCCGGGTGCAGGGGGACATCTTCCGACAGCAGTAGACTGTTCACCTCGGAAGGCCCCGCCACAAGGGGAAGGAACGTTGTGGCGCCGACTGGACCGCATCCTCATGGCTTCCCGCCCGAACAAAAAAAGCCGGGCGGTCGAAACCGCCCGGCGAGGCTATACTTCTACGTCCGGAAATCGTGGCGACCGTTGCCGCCCGGCACCTACTTCTTGAGGTAGGTCTTGATCAGTTCCTCGGCGATCTGCACGGTGTTGAGCGCGGCGCCCTTCCGCAGGTTGTCCGACACGCACCAGAAGGCGATGCCGTTCTTCACCGTCGGGTCCTTGCGGATGCGGCTGACGTAGGTCGCATCCTCGCCGGCGCATTCGACGGGGGTCGCGTAGCCCTCGTTGGCCCGCTTGTCGATCACCACGACGCCGGGCGCCTTGCGCAGGGCAGCGCGCGCCTGCTCGTCGGTGATCGGCTTCTCGAACTCCACGTGCACCGTCTCGCCGTGGCCGATGAAGGTGGGGATGCGCACGCAGGTGGCGAACACCTCGATACCGGCGTCGAGGATCTTCTTGGTCTCGACCACCATCTTCCATTCCTCCTTGGTCGACCCGTCGTCCATGAAGACGTCGATGTAGGGAATGGCGTTGAAGGCGATCTGCTTGGTGAACTTCTTCTGATGCCGGCTGGCCGCCTCGCAGCGGCCGGCCCGTCGCGTTTTGGGCTTCCGTTCCTTTGCGACCCGCCGGTCATGTACCGCCGGATGTCGCGCGGGCTTCGAGTATGAGCGGGCTTCCGAAGATCTCCTCGAACAGCCGCTCCACATCTTCCCGGCGGCAAAGCTCGGCTCCTGCCGTCAGTACGGTTGCCGTACCGGTGGCCAGTCCAAGCGCGAAGGCTTCCTCGAGCGACCGTCCCTGAGCCAAACCCAACGTCATTCCGGCGAGAAAACTGTCGCCCGCGCCAACCGCGCTTTTGACCTCAACCTTGGGTGTGATCATCCTCCGCGATCCCTTGTTCCAGGTCAGCAGGGCACCGTCCTCGCCGAGGGTCAAGGCCACCACTTCGGCTTTTCCCTCGTCGATGATCTGGCGGCAAATTTCTTCCTGATCCTTCGGCGCAGATGCCTTGCGGACAACGAGATTTTCGAGTTCGTGGAGGTTGGGCTTGATCAGATAGACCCCCTCTTTCAGCGATTCGAACAACGCCCGCCCGGACGTATCAAGAATGACCCGGATGTTTCGCTGCTTGGCCAATCGCGCTGCCCGTGCATAGAAGTCCGTGGGAACGCCCGGCGGCAGGCTGCCCGTAAGAACGATGTAGTCGGCGTCGTGATCGAACAAGGCATCGAGAGACGTCCGCCACTCGTTCTCCGTCAATTCCGGTCCGGACGGCGTGATCCGGAACTCCTGCCCGGTCTGTCGCTCGAAAACGGTGGCGCTGACCCGGGTCGAACCGGCAATGGGAATGGTGCGGGTGAGCAGCCCTTGGGCTTCGACCAAATCGCGCAGGAACTGGCCCGAGTACCCTCCGGCAGTGTGAATGGCCACCGTCTGGCCGCCGAGCGTCTTGATCACGCGCGAGACGTTGATGCCGCCGCCCCCGGGGAATTGTGTCGGAGAGGATGCGCGCAGCTTGCGCACCGGGATCATGTCGTCGACCTCCCACTGTACATCGACGCTGGAATTCAGGGTCAGAGTGGTGATGGGCTTCATGGCAAACTCTCGACCAGGTGACGGGGACGGCGCTTTGAAGATACCAGTCGAAACAACAGGATGGCCACGGTCTCATGGCGACGAAAAAATGCCGGGCGGTTTGAACCGCCCGGCGAGGCTATACTTCTACGTCCGAAAATCGTGGCGGCCGTTGCCGCCCGGCACCTACTTCTTGAGGTAGGTCTTGATCAGTTCCTCGGCGATCTGCACGGTGTTGAGCGCGGCGCCCTTGCGCAGGTTGTCCGACACGCACCAGAAGGCGATGCCGTTCTTCACCGTCGGGTCCTTGCGGATGCGGCTCACGAAGGTCGCATCCTCGCCGGCGCATTCGACCGGGGTCGCGTAGCCCTCGTTGGCCCGCTTGTCGATCACCACGACGCCGGGCGCCTTGCGCAGGGCAGCGCGCGCCTGCTCGTCGGTGATCGGACTTTCGAACTCCACGTGCACCGCCTCGCCATGGCCGATGAAGGTGGGGATGCGCACGCAGGTGGCGAACACCTCGATATTGGGGTCGAGGATTTTCTTGGTCTCGACCACCATCTTCCACTCCTCCTTGGTCGACCCGTCGTCCATGAACATGTCGATGTGGGGAATGGCGTTGAACGCGATCTGCTTGGTGAACTTCTTCTGATGCCGGCTGGCCGGCTCGTTGGCGTAGATGCCCTTGGTCTGGTTGAACAGCTCGTCCATGGCGTCCTTGCCGGCGCCCGAGGTCGACTGGTAGGTGGCGACCACGACCCGCTTGATCTTGGCGATGTCGTGCAGCGGCTTCAGCGCCACCACCATCTGGATGGTCGAGCAGTTGGGATTGGCGATGATGCCGCGCTTCTTGTAGCCGGCGATCGCCTGCGGGTTGACTTCCGGCACCACCAGCGGAATGTCCGGCTCCATGCGGAAGTACGACGTGTTGTCGACCACCACGGCGCCGGCCGAGGCGGCGCGCGGCGAATGGACGGCCGACACCTTGGCGCCCGGCGAAGACAGCACGATGTCGATGCCCTTGAAATCGAACTTGGCGAGATCCTGAACCTTCAGGATCTTCTTCTCGCCGAAGGAAACCTCCTTGCCGACCGAGCGCTCGGACGCCAGGGCGACAACCTCGTCGGCCGGGAAGTTCCGCTCGTCCAGGATGGCAAGGATTTCGCGCCCGACGTTACCCGTGGCGCCCATCACGGCAACTCTGTAACCCATTGTAGTTTTCTCCCGATTCGACCGGCCCCTTGCGGCCGCGTCTTGCTGTTGCATATGGCCCTCAACGAAAAGGCCCGCCAGGACATCCTGCGGGCCTTTTTCGGTCATTCATCAAGAATGCGTCCGGCCCGCGCTACCCCACGGTTTTCGTTTTAGTGGTGGTGGTGGTTCCGGTGACGGGGATGCGCGCAAACGCCGCCTTCGGGGCCATGCCGGCCTCGAGCGCTTCGTAGGCGAACCCTGTGAACGAACGATCCATCATCGTCCCTTAACTCCGTCGGCCGCCAGCATTATCCAGAAGCCCGGACAAATGCAAGGGCAAGCTGCGGCCCGCCCGTCGATTATCACGAAATTTCGAGGACAAGGGTCGCAAGGGCACGGCCGCAATCGCGTCAGTCATGCTCGAACAGTTCGCCGAACAACTCCTTCACCTTCTCCTTCGCGTCGCTCAGGGCGTGTCTGCCTTCGTGCGTGATCGCGTAGAGGCGGCGTGCCCGCTTGCCCTTACCATCCTGCCGGGACTCGAGATAACCCTTGCGCTCCAGGCCGTGCAGCATCGGATAGAGAGTTCCGGGGCTGATCCGGTAGCCGTGGCGCCGCAGTTCCTCGATGATCCAGCCGCCATAGACCGGTTCCTCCGCCGCGTGGTGCAGCACGTGCAGCCGGATCAATCCGACATAGAGGTCGTTGTCGCCCATTTTTCTGTCGATTCCCCAGCTCAGACGGAACCGGCCAGGGCTTGAAGCCCCCATCCGCCGGCCGCCGCCAGCATTACCACCAGCCAGGGCGGCATCCTCCAGAAAACCAGAAGCGTGAAGGCGCCGAGCGCCAACGCGAAGTCGCCGGGCGCGAGAATGCCGCTCGTCCACACCGGAGTATAGAGGGCGGCAAGCAGAAGGCCTACCACGGCGGCGTTGACGCCGAGCAAAGCTTGACGGACGGGGCGGAGACGCCGCAGTGCGTCCCAGAAGGGAAGCGCGCCGACCACCAGTAGGACGGATGGCGCGAAGATGGCGAGGAGACAGATGGCCGATCCCAGCCATCCGCGAGGCTCGGGCCCCATCACCGTGCCGAGATAGGCGGCGAAGCTGAAGAGCGGCCCGGGAACGGCTTGTGCCGCGCCGTAGCCGGCGAGGAAGGCGTCATTCGAAACCCAGCCGGGCGGCACGACCTCGGACTGCAGCAAGGGCAGGACGACATGGCCGCCACCGAACACCAGGGAGCCGGAGCGGTAGAAGCTGTCGATAAGCAAGAGCCACTCGGACGGCCATGCGGCGGCGAGTAACGGCAGGCCGGCTAGAAGTGCGACGAACAGGGTGAGCGAGGTGATAGCGACACCGCGGCCGACGTCGATGCCAAGCGCGACGTGCGGCGAATCGGCCCCGGCGTGCGGCAAGGCAAGCCCGCCCAGCCCGCCGGCGAGGATGACGGCCACCTGGACGAGCGGCGTCGGCGCGGCAAGTACAGCCGCGGCGGCAAGCACGGCCAGTGTGACGCGAGGCGGGTCCGGGCACAGAGAGCGTGCCATCCCCCAAACCGCCTGTGCCACCACGGCAACAGCCACGACCTTCAATCCGTGGAGAATGCCGCCGGGAATGGCATCCCGGAACGCCACGACTCCATAGCCGAAGGCGGTCAACGCCAGGGCCGACGGCAGGGTGAAGGCGAGCCAGGCGGCGAACGCGCCAGGCAGGCCGGCCCTGGCCAGACCGACACCGATGCCGACCTGACTCGACGCCGGGCCGGGCAGAAACTGGCACAACGCCACCAGATCGGCGTAGGCCCGCTCGTCGATCCAGCGGCGGCGCACCACGAAGGCGTCTCGGAAATAGCCGAGATGCGCGATCGGCCCGCCGAACGAGGTCAGGCCGAGTTGGAGGAAGGCGAGGAAGACGTCGGCAAGGGGAGAGTGTCTCCTTGTCGGGGTGGCGGGCCGGATTTGCGGCGCTTCATCCACTAGGATCTCCTGTTTATCGAAATTCGATATCGAAGTTCGATACTTAAGATGCTATGGTCGTGCCACGATTGCAAGCTCGCCGGACCGCACCATGGACTACCTCGTCATCGCAGCAACGGCCTTTCTCGTCTCCTGCCTGACCCTGTTCTCTGGATTCGGACTGGGCACCGTGCTGATGCCCGCCTTCGCGCTCTTCTTCCCGGTGCCGGTGGCGGTCGCGGCGACGGCGGCGGTCCATCTCGCCAACAACCTCTTCAAGCTGGCCCTGGTCGGGCGGAGGGCCGATTGGCGCATGGTCGCCCGCTTCGGCCTGCCGGCGGCGCTGGCAGCCATCGCCGGGGCGAGCGCGCTCATGTTGTTCAGCGACCTGCCGACGATAGCGACGTACCGGCTGGGCGAGCGGATTCACGAAGTCACGCCGGTCAAGGCGGTGATCGGTTTGCTGATCGTGGCCTTCGCCGCCCTCGATCTTTGTCCGCCGTTCAGAGGGAGTGCGCTTCCGCCGCGCTTCATCGTACTGGGTGGCCTGCTATCGGGCTTCTTCGGCGGCTTGTCCGGCAACCAGGGCGCCTTGCGCTCGGCCTTCCTGATCAAGGCCGGCCTCGACAAGGACGCCTTCGTCGGAACCGGCGTGGTGTCGACGGCCATCGTCGACACCGTCCGGCTTGCCGTCTACGGCCTGTCGTTTTACACGATGAAATGGGCGGTCATGGAAACCGATATCGCCGGCCCGGTCGTCGCCGCGGTCGTCGCGGCGTTCCTCGGGGCCTATCTCGGCTCCCGCCTCCTCAAGAAGGTGACGCTCCGCTTCGTACGGATCGTCGTGGCGCTGACCATGACGGCCGTAGGCATGGCCCTGGTTGGCGGGCTGGCCTAGGCGGCCAGCTTGTCCAGTTCCTTGACGATCGATTCGCCCATCACCGTGGTCGACACGCGCGCCTTGCCCTTCTGCATGATGTCGGCGGTGCGAAGCCCGCCGTTGAGCACGTTCTTCACCGCCTGCTCGATGAGATCGGCGTCGGCCGCCATGTCGAAGGAATAGCGCAGCATCATGGCGAAGCTGAGCAAGGTCGCCAGCGGGTTGGCGATGCCCTTGCCGGCGATGTCCGGCGCGCTGCCGTGCACCGGCTCGTACATGGCGCGCCGGCGGCCCTTGGCGTCGGCGGCACCCAACGAGGCCGAGGGCAGCATGCCCAACGACCCGGTGGCCATCGAGGCCTCGTCGGACAGCACGTCGCCAAACAGGTTGTCGGTGACGATGACGTCGAACTGCTTGGGATTGCGCACCAGCTGCATGGCGCAGTTGTCGGCGTACATGTGGGTGAGCGCCACGTCCGGGAACTCGGCGTCGTGCAGCTTCTGCACTTCTTCGCGCCACAGCAGCCCGCTTTCCATGACGTTGGCCTTCTCGGCCGAGACCAGCCGGTTCTGGCGCTTGCGGGCCAGCTCGAAGGCGACGCGCGCCACGCGCTGGATCTCGGGCGTGGTGTAGACCTGGGTGTTGACGCCGCGCCGGGTACCGTCGGGCAGCGTCTCGATGCCGCGCGGCTCGCCGAAATAGACGCCGCCGGTGAGCTCGCGCACGATCATGATGTCGAGACCCTTGATCACCTCGAGCTTCAGGGTCGAGGCTTCGGCCAGGGCATCGAAGACCACCGCCGGGCGCAGGTTGGCGAACAGGTCCATGTCCTTGCGCAGGCGCAAAAGCCCGGCCTCCGGCCGCTTGTCGAAGGGCACCTTGTCCCACTTCGGGCCACCCACCGCGCCCAGCAGCACGGCGTCCGCCGCCATGGCGTCGGCCATGGTCTTATCCGAGATGGCCTCGCCGCAGGCGTCGTAGGCGCAGCCGCCCACCAGCCCCTCGGCGATGTCGAAGGAAACGTGGCGACGGCGGTCCATCCACTCGATGACACGGCGGACTTCGGCCATCACTTCGGGGCCGATCCCGTCGCCGGGCAGCATCAGCAGGGTCTTGGCGGAGGGCATGCTTATCCTCTCTTTGTTGGTCTTGGTTGGGCGGCGCCGGCGAGATCAGGCGGGTTGCGCGGCGCGGTGCACCCAGGGCTGGGTCATTTTCTGTTTGTCTTCGAAGGTTGTAATGGCCTCGGCTTTCTGGAGGGTGAGGCCAATGTCGTCCAGACCTTCGAGCAGGCAATGCTTGCGGAAGGGATCGATGTCGAACTTGACGCAGCCGCCGTCAGGGCCGCGGATTTCCTGCTTGGCAAGGTCGACCGTGATGGTGGCGTTGGCACCACGCTGGGCGTCGTCCATCAGCTTGTCGAGGTCTTCTTTGGAAACGGCGATCGGCAGGATGCCGTTCTTGAAGCAGTTGTTATAGAAGATGTCGGCGAAGCTGGTGGAAATCACGCAGCGGATGCCGAAGTCGAGCAGCGCCCACGGCGCATGCTCGCGCGACGACCCGCAGCCGAAGTTGTCGCCGGCGACCAGGATCTTGGCCGCACGATACGCCGGCCTGTTGAGCACGAAGTCCGGCTTTTCGTTGCCGTCGTCGTCGAAGCGCATCTCGAAGAACAGGCTCTTGCCGAGCCCCGTGCGCTTGATGGTTTTCAGGAATTGCTTGGGGATGATCATGTCGGTATCGACATTGATCATGTCCAAGGGCGCCGCGACGCCGGTCAGCGTGGTGAACTTTTCCATGGCGATCACTCCCCCATCAGTTCGCGCACGTCGATGAGATGGCCGGTCACGGCGGCGGCGGCGGCCATCGCCGGGCTGACCAAGTGGGTCCGCCCGCCACGACCCTGCCGACCCTCGAAGTTGCGGTTCGAGGTCGAGGCGCAACGCTCGCCGGGCATCAGCTTGTCGGCGTTCATGGCCAGACACATCGAGCAGCCGGGTTCGCGCCACTCGAAGCCGGCCTCGAGGAAGACCTTGTCCAGCCCCTCGCTTTCGGCCTGCTCCTTGACCAAACCGGAGCCGGGCACGACCAGGGCACCGACATGGGCAGCCACACGCCGGCCTTTGGCCACCGCGGCGGCGGCGCGCAGGTCCTCGATGCGGCCGTTGGTGCACGACCCGATGAAGACCTTGTCGACCTTGACCTCGGCCATCGGCGTGCCGGGGGCGAGCCCGATGTAGTCGAGTGACCGCTGCATGGCGTTGCGCTTGCCTTCGTCGGTCACCTTGGCCGGGTCGGGCACGCGCCCGGTGATCGCCACCACGTCCTGCGGGCTGGTGCCCCAGGTCACCTGCGGGGCGATGTCGGCGGCCTTGATGACGATTTCCTTGTCGTACTGGGCGCCGGGATCGGAAGCCAGAGTCTTCCAGTAGGCAACCGCGGCCTCCCACTCGGCCCCCTTGGGGGCCTGCGGCCGGCCCTTCAAGAAGGCGAACGTGGTCTCGTCGGGGGCCACCAGGCCGGCCCGCGCGCCGCCCTCGATCGACATATTGCACATAGTCATGCGCCCTTCCATGGAGAGGGAGCGCACGGCCTCGCCGGCATACTCGATGACGTGGCCGGTACCGCCCGCCGTGCCGATGGTGCCGATGATGGCGAGGATCAGATCCTTGGCGGTGACGCCGAAGGGAAGCTTGCCCTCGACGGAGATCCGCATGTTCTTGGCCGGTTTCTGCAAGAGCGTCTGGGTGGCCAGCACGTGCTCGACCTCGGAGGTGCCGATGCCGAAGGCCAGCGCCCCGAAGGCGCCGTGCGTCGAGGTGTGCGAATCGCCGCACACCAGCGTGGCGCCGGGCAGCGTGAAGCCCTGCTCGGGGCCGATGATGTGGACGATGCCCTGGCGGGCGTCTTCCATCGCGAAGTAGGGAATGCCGAAGTCGGCGCAGTTCTGGGTCAGGGTCTCGACCTGGATGCGGCTTTCCTCGTCGGCAATGCCCGCCGCGCGATCGGTGGTCGGCACGTTATGGTCGGCCACCGCCAAGGTGAGGGCAGGCTGGCGGACCTTGCGGCCGGCCACCCGCAACCCCTCGAAAGCCTGGGGGCTGGTGACCTCGTGAACCAGGTGCCGATCGATATAGAGGACGCATGTGCCGTCCTCCTGCACGTGCACCAGGTGGCTATCCCAGATCTTGTCGAACAGCGTGCGCGGTCGGGCCATGACGAGGGCTCCTCCTGACGTCGGTCGCCCGCGGGGAGGCCCCCCACGGGCCGATGGAACGAATGCCTATTCCTTGGCGTCGCCTTCGGCGGCAGCCGCGGCGACGGCCCGCTGGGCAGCATTGGCGGCGGCCTTGGCCTCCGAAGCCACCTGCTTGTCCTGGGCGGTCAGCTTGGCCGAATAGCCGTCGGTCTTCTCGGCGATGCGGGCCCGCTTGCCGGTGAGGCCGCGCAGGTAATAGAGCTTGGCCCGCCGGACGTCGCCGCGGCGCACCACCTCGATGCCGTCGATCGAGGGCGAGTACAGCGGGAAGACACGCTCGACGCCTTCGCCGTACGAGATCTTGCGCACTGTGAACGACGAATTGAGGCCGCTATTCTTGCGCCCGATGCAGACGCCCTCGAAGGCCTGGACGCGCTCGCGCGTGCCCTCGACCACCTTGACGTTGACGCGCACCGTATCGCCCGGTGCGAATTCCGGCACGCCGCGCTTGTCCGTCAACTTGGCGACCTGCTCCTGTTCCATTTGCTCGATGATGTTCATGGCTTCCGTCCTTTTCCAAATCCTCTGCGCCGTCGTGGCGCGAATTCAAAATCCTTGTCCGCCCGTCTTCAGGCGTGGCCGCCGGGACCTTCGGTGTACCGCGCCCACAAGTCCGGCCGGCGTTCCCGGGTGATCCGCTCGGCCTCGGCCAGACGCCAAGCCCGGACCTTGGCATGGTGGCCCGAGACCAGCACCTCCGGCACCACCCGGTCCTGCCAGACCTGGGGCCGGGTATAGTGCGGATACTCCAGCAGGCCCCGCTCGAAACTCTCTTCCTCCAGCGACTCGGCCTTGCCGATGATCCCCGGAACGATCCTGACGCAGGCGTCGATCAAGGCGATCGCCGCCGGCTCTCCGCCCGACAGCACGAAGTCGCCGAGGCTGATCTCCTCGGCGCCGTGCGCATCGAGCACCCGCTGGTCGACGCCCTCGAACCGCCCGCACAGCACGAGCGCCCCCGGCCCCGCCGCCAGGGCGCGCACCCGCGCCTGATCGAGGCGACGGCCGCGCGGCGTAAGGTAGATCAACGGCAGCGCCGGATCCTTTCCTTTCGCCGCGGCGATGGCGGCGTCGAGCACGTCGGGCCGCATGACCATCCCCGGGCCGCCGCCGAAGGGGGCGTCGTCCACGGTGCGGTGTTTATCGCTTGCGAAGGCGCGAATGTCCACCGTTTCCAGCGCCCAAACCCCCTTTTCGAGGGCTTGGCCGGCCAGCGATTGACCAAGCGGCCCCGGGAACATCTCGGGGAAAATGGTCAGCGCCCGTGCCGTCCAGATGGGCATGCCGTCACGTCCTGTCATGGCCCGGTTCCGTCCGTTCCCGCCACCGTTTCCTCGGGCGGCGCCACCACGATGCGCCCGCCGGCGATGTCCACCTCGGGCACCGCCGCCTTGGTGAAGGGCAGCATCTCCGTGGCGCCGTCCGGCCGCTCGATCTCGATGAGCGCGCCGCCGCCGAAGTCGTGCACCGCCTTGACCGTGCCCCACGCCACCGTCTCGCCCCCCTCGCCGGCCCGCTCGACCCGAAGGCCGAGGAGGTCGGCGTGGTAGTACTCGTCTTCCGCCGCCTCCGGCAGGGCGGCGCGGGCCACATAGAGCCGCACCCCCTTGAGCGCCTCGGCGGCCGTGCGGTCGGCAACCCCCTCGACGCGGGCGATGACGGCATCCTTGGCCGGCCCGGTCACGGCGAGCCTCAAGGTGCGCGTCCCCGCCTCGTCGGAAAGCGGTCCGTAGGCGCCGACGTCCTCGGGCCGGGCGGTGAAGCTTTTCACCCGCACCTCGCCCTTGAGCCCGCGCGCCCCGGTGATGACGCCGACGCACACCTTAGCCTCTGGCCGGTTGGCCGCCACGGCCGTCTCCCGCGAAGCCTGGGCTCAGCCGGCCGCCGGCTCGTCCGCTTCCGCCGCCGGAGCCGCCTCGGC
>JACZKS010000071.1 GCA_014859895.1 Rhodospirillales bacterium | reverse complement strand
CGGCCGCCAGCCCCGCCGCCAGCAGGGTTATCGCCAGGAGGCGGGCGGGCAGGGAGAGGGGGCGATTGGGCAATAGGGGCATCAATGCGGAGCGGTGGCGCATGGAGGCGGCCTCTCAATCTATCGGGTCGGCGGATAGAGCATGCACCTTCTGCTTCTCGTCTACGGGCGGCCAAGGTGAGCCGAAGCTTGCGTGGTCTAGCGATTGATAAAATTCCTGGTAAGGCGTTGCCAAATTCACCTTTTCCAGTACGACCATGTAGAGCATTTCCGCGTAAGCCTCCGCTTTACTGGCGTCCTCAGTGAAAACGCCACGTTTTCCGGTGTGTACAAGTGCCGAGCGCGTTCCGTAAAGCGACTTGCAGTCAGCGGCGATAGCGGCGCGTCCCTCGGCATTGTGACTCAGGATTACAGCTGCGTGACGTGCGACGGTTTGAACGATCGGGGCGTTTTTGCCATCGGCCGACAGGAGCGCCTCGATGGCAGTAAAAAAATGAAGCATGCGCTCGGCGCGGTCTTCTGTCTGGCGGCCCCTGGTCATCCAGCCGAGTCCCTGGCTAAACCGCTCCCCGACGCTTTTCTGCTTCGGGACGAATATAGCCTCCGCTCGCGCCTTGAACTCTTCGGAAGCCACGACGTCACGCACTGCTGCGCCGATCTCATAATAAGCCGGGCTACGCGTACCCCCTTCCGATGGGTCTCCCTCGGTCAAATGGAGGTGTTGCGTCCTCGATTGGCGGGCAGTGAAGGGGTTGCCTTCGATTTCCGAGAACGCAGGGCACATATGATAGGCGACCTTAGGCCAGGAAAGCCTTAGAAGCCCAAGGGCCACGTTGACCAGCCAAATGGCTTCTTCGCCCAAGTTTCCTGGGGCGGCCTTGATCGCCACAGCCCAACTAACCGGCGACAATTCAAATACAACAGTGTCCCCGGCGAAAATCGTCCGAAATTCTTTCCCAACGCCTATCTGCCAATTCTTTCCCCTTCTTGCTCCTGTGTCGCCCACAAGAAGAGTAGTGCTTAGGGCGGCCTCGACAGGCCCGATGGAAATGCTTGTAACATCATCTGTAAAACGGATCAGGGCGTTCGGAGCGAGGAAGCGACAATCGCGCTGCCCTGACTCGACTACCGCGTCTACGAACTGTTTGAAAGTGATAGTTTTATCAAGCTTGTGTTCGCCACATGCAAGGCTCTGACTGACAGATTTCCAAGCTAAGTTAGAAATATCGCCGATATTTCCGAACCTAGTACCTAACAACCGACTGCACTGAGAAACGAATTCACGCTCAGACTTTCGGAGCGACGCATTCAGGTGAAATATGATTCCGTTCACCATCTTGAAGTTGGACGATTTAAATGCGGCCTTAACCCCATCAATATCGTTCGCGGCAGAAATTGTTGCTGCATCGAAAAACGCCTCTGAAAGGCATCTGAGTTTCTTATCCGAAAGGAGCTTTTGTTTCATAGTTAAACTCGTTGCGGCTTCTTGTGTGGCATTACGGTGATTCGGGTGCCGCTTCGCGGATCTCATCATGGCCAGCGGTCAGGGTACCGCGCAAACAGGCCGGACACATGACTGCTCCAGACCCCCGTCGCTCATCAACGCGGATTCTCCTTGCAACCAAGGGGCCGTCCACACATGACAGTGCACGAAATTGGCGATGGTCAGTCTACAGAATTAAATGCACTGTCAACGGAATATGTCACCGGGAGGTGGTCGCGGTCTTGGTGGGCCGGTAGAACCGGCCGCGCTCCGCCTTCTTCCAGAATTCCTCGCCCAGCGGGGGAATGTCGCTGGTGTCGATCTTGCCCTCCGGCCGGCCGGCCAATGTCGCCAGCTCGGCCTTCTGCTTCTCCGTCAGGGCAGGCAGATGGGCGGGATCGACATCGCGCCTAACGGATTTCCTGCTCATGGCGTCGCCCCCAGCGTCATCGTCGTCCGGTACGTCCCCCCGGGCGCGATGTCGACCGCCCGCTCGACGGCGTCGGCGCGCTCCACGCACAGGTAGCCCATGTGGTTGCCGGCCCCCAGGTCGGGGATGGTGCGGTCGTTGTCCCCGGCGTTCCACACCATGCAGCAGCGGGCGTCGGATTCGATGCGATAGGTCGCGACCGGGCTCTCGATTTGCTGCACGGCCGGCACGTCGAGGTAAAGGCTGGTGGTGGTGCCGGCTATGGTGAGCGGGCCTTCCTGGCGCTTGCGGGCGCCCTTGTCTTCGCGGTCCTCGAACGTGCAGCCCTCCAGGCCGGTGACGATGGCCTTGGCGACGTCGCCGACATTGAAATAGGTGTGGAAGGCGAACTCGAAGCGGGCGGCGTTTGGGCCGGCGTTGGTGGCCGAGAGGGTGAGTTTCAGGTCCTTGCCGGCCACGATTTCGAGCGTAAAGGCAAACGCGTGCGGCCACATGGCGCGGGTCGCCTCCGAGTCGGCGAGGGCGAGGGTCAGCCGCGTGGCGCCGTCTTTTTGCGTTTCCACGTCCTCGATCGCCCACGCCAGCAGCCGGGCGAAGCCGTGCATGGGGTGGCCCTGGGGGCTGGGGCCGAACCACGGCAGGCACAGCGGAATGCCGCCGCGGATGGGCTGGCCCCGGGCCATGATGGCCTTGGGCGACTGCCACAGCATGTCGCGGCC
Organism: Rhodospirillales bacterium; assembly: GCA_014859895.1. Classification (GTDB taxonomy): domain Bacteria; phylum Pseudomonadota; class Alphaproteobacteria; order Rhodospirillales; family Shumkoniaceae; genus Shumkonia. The sequence goes on along the minus strand of JACZKS010000071.1, from coordinate 283 downwards.
CCCGGCCGGCGTGAACGACAGCACATGGGCGCCCTGCGGGGCGATCACCGTGCGCGAGGCCGCGTTGTCGATGACGAGAACGGGCAGCGAGCCGTTGAGGTGCGGATACAGTTCCCGCGAGGGCAGGAGCCTGATGCCGTGGTCGTTGCGGGTGGTGGTCATTCGTTTCCCCTCCGGGTGGTTTCTTGTGCCTCCGCCCATCGAAGACCCTGCGCGCCGCGACGTCAAGCGGGGCCGTCGTCAAGGGGCGTGACGGCGGAGGGGGGGCGGGGGTGACGGGAAG
>JACZKS010000070.1 GCA_014859895.1 Rhodospirillales bacterium | reverse complement strand
CAGTGTGAACCGGGCATAGAGCCAAACCGCTTGCTGGATGATCACAGGCGGGAAGCGATGCCGCTTGAAAGATATTGGAAGCATACCGGCACCGTACCGGTCCGTCCTCGCGCCGGCCACCCACTTAACGTGTCAATGCCGTCTGATCTCCTCCTCGATTACGCCGCCCGCGGCGCGACCTCCCGCTCGATCCGCTCGCGCAGTTCCCGGTCAGCGACATCGAGATCGTAGCGCGCCTGCAGGTTGATCCAGAACTCTGGCGTCGTTCCGAAGTACCGCCCAAGACGCAGCGCCGTGTCGGTGGTTACCGCCCGACGTCCGCGCACGATGTCGTTGGCCCGCGAGCGCGGCACCTTGATGGCGTTGGCGAGCTCATAGACGCTGACGCCCATGGGCTCCAGGAACTCATCCTTCAGGAACTCGCCCGGATGCACGGGCGGCAGACGACGCCCGGTGGCGACATCGGAGAAGTCCACCTGACGGTTGTCGATGTCCTTGCGCTTGATGGTCATGACTTCACTCCTCAATGGTAGTCGACGATCTCGACGTCCCAGGCATCAACGTCGCGCCAGGCAAAACAGATGCGCCACTGGTCGTTGACGCGAATGCTGTGTTGTCCCTGGCGGTCGCCGCGCAATGCCTCCAGGCGGTTGCCGGGCGGGGCGCGAAGATCATCGAGCTGCGATGCCGCATCGACCGCGAGCAACTTCGCCCGTGCCCGCTTCTGGATCTGCATCGGCAGACCCTTCACGACGTAGCCGGCGAAGATGGCGGCGGTACGCTTGTCGGCAAAGCTCTTGATCATGGCCAAGCGTACCGCCGAACGGTACGTGACGTCAATAATAACGTAACGAAAAACGGTACGTATCGTCTCTGGATATTGTTTGCGTCAGGCTCGCGCAAGGCGCGTGGGCCTTTCCGGTCAGCCCGCCTTTAATTGCGATGCCGCCTTGTTAAACGAAAGTGCCCGTTCGTTTAATACCAGAGGTTCCTCCACCCGCAAGGACACCCAATTACACCCGATTGCCGCCAGGACGATCAAGTCCATCGCTCACCAAAACAACCAATGATACGTATAAACGCTCCAAGAGAACGGTTTTCAGCCGATCGCGCTGGGCGGTGGGGATTCAAACCCGTCTCCCGCGGTCGGGAGAGCATCTTCTAAGTCTCTGAAATAACTTTGTTCCTCCCTGACACACAACCTATGCTGGCGGCAACAGCGCAAAAGTCCGCTACCGACAGACCGAAAATCTGGGTTACCACCCCTTTCGGTTACCACCCGACAGGCGCGCAAGGCCACGGCCAGCGCGCCTTTTCCGTCGGCGCGTGGTTTACCACCCGGACGGTAACCGGCCGAGCTTGGTTACCACCCGGACCGGTTACCAGCGAGCCCGGTTACCAGCTTTCGCCGCCGCGCCGCCCAGGACATCGCCCATGCCCCATGATCCTTTCCAGATCGAGCGCTGGCCGATTGACCGGCTGCTGCCCTACGCCGCCAATGCCCGCTCCCATTCGCCCGACCAGGTAGCGCAGATCGCGGGCTCGATCGCCGAGTTCGGCTTCAACGTGCCGTGCCTCGTCGACGAGCGTGGCGTGCTGATCGCCGGTCACGGACGTCTGCTGGCGGCTCGCCAACTTGCGTTGGCAGACGTGCCGGTGATCCGCCTGTCGCATCTCAGTGATGCCCAAGCCAGGGCGTTTCGCCTGGCGGATAACCAGATCGCGTTGAACGCCGGTTATGACGACGCGATGCTGGCGTCGGAACTGGAACGGCTGCGGGAGGATGGTTTCGACCTCGACCTGCTCGGGTTCGGCCAGGAGGATCTCGACCGCCTCCTGGCGGAGATCGAGAACGGCGACGGGGATGCCGCCGGCGATGACGAGATTCCCGAGCTGCCGGCCGACCCTGTCACCCGGCCGGGCGACCTGTGGCTTCTCGGCTCCCATCGGCTGCTCTGCGGTGACAGCACCAACGCGGGCGACGTGAAGCGGCTGATGAATGGCGAGCGGGCCGTGCTGTTCGCGACGGACCCTCCCTATCTCGTCGACTACGACGGCACCAATCATCCGCAGAACAAGGCCCGCAAGGCCAAGGTCGCCAGGGGCGATACCAGCGGCACCGACGGCAACAAGGACTGGTCGGAGACCTACGGCATCACCTGGGACGATTCCGAACAGGGGCCGGATCTCTACCGGAACTTCATCAAGGTTGCCATCGCCGAAGCGATCGCGCCGAACGCCGCCTGGTACTGCTGGCACGCCAGCCGCCGTCAGGCGATGGTCGAAGCGGTGTGGGTCGAGATGGGCGCATTCGTCCATCAGCAGATCATCTGGTCCAAGGACCGGCCGATCCTCACCCGGTCGCACTATCTGTGGCAGCACGAGCCCTGCCTGTTCGGCTGGATCAAGGGCAACAAACCGCCTCGCGTGGCGGAGGACTATCTCGGCACGGTCTGGCAAATTCCTTCACTCGAGGGCGATGACCGTCCCGATCATCCGACGCCCAAACCGCTCGACTGCTTCGCCACGCCGATGCGACAGCACGTGGGGCCGGGTGACCTCTGCTACGAGCCGTTCAGCGGCTCTGGCTCGCAGATCATGGCCGGCGAGGCGACCGAGCGTCGGGTCTATGCCATGGAGATCAGTTCGGCCTATGTTGACGTGGCGGTGATGCGTTGGCAGAACGCCACCGGCAAGGCCGCCAACTTGGCCCCCGAAGGCCGGACGTTCGACGCGGTGGCGGTGGAGCGCCGGATGGGATCCGATGACGTAACTGTGGAAACCTGATGCGGCATGAATAAAACTGAAGATTCCCCTGTCCCGCAAATACGTCGCGGCGATATGCGGCCGATGGACGACACCATCGAGCAAGCGGCGCGTGATCTCCTGGATCGTTGCGGGAAGGGAGCCATCGAATGGCTCAACGAGCGGATCGGCCAGCTTCAGGCTGTGGACGACAGCCGTACGCTGGATACGACCTACCGCATCCTGTCCGTGGTCGAGCGCTTGCTCCGGGAGAACGCCCAGCGTTGAAGAAATCCCGGCGGATGTCGCTCGTCGAGGCGATCCAGGTTCGCACGTCCAGGCCAGAATAAATGATACTGGAACGAGAGGCCTAAAAAGCCCCTATCGTTCAGTTGGCTCCTGAATTTCGGCTACCGGATCAGCGAAAGGTGCATCGGGTTCGCAGACATAGAACAAAGCCATGCGCGCAGGGACTTTGCCGTCGTTGCGCCCTGTCATGTTGACGCCAACGGGTTCGACATACACTTGTCCCGCCTCGATCACGACCGGCTCCCTGTCGTCCAGCTCGAGCGTGAATGTGCCCTCGGTCATATAGACCGTCACAGGAAACCGGTGCGAATGGTAGGGTGTCACATCGCCCGGCAGCAAGGTGGCGAACAGCACCCGCACTTCCTGCTCGGCTGTCCTTGGCAACCCCGCCACGAGCTCACGGTGAAGCGGCGTCAGCTTGGCCATGCCGCTGTCCTGCGCGCTGCGCGTCACGCCGACAGTAAGGCCGGCTGTCATGGTTCGGACGTCAGTTTTCTCGTGCATATCTGCCTCCATGTCCCAATCTTGGTCAGGCTAGCAGCGAGATCCCGACCACGGCAGCAGCAACTCTGGCGAAGCGCTCTGCAAAAATGCATAACGGTAGGATGTTCGACTGGGATGATCTGCGCCACCTGATTGCCGTGTCGCGGCAGGGCAGTACTCTTGCCGCGGCAAAGACGCTCGGAGTGAATCAGTCGACGGTTCATCGTCGCTTGATGGAATTGGAGAAAGCCATCAGCCTGACGCTGATGAAGCGCTATCCCAGCGGGTATCGTCTCACTGAACTGGGAGAGGCGCTGATCGACCATATTCTCGCCGTCGAAACAGCAATCGGGGCTCTTGAACAGAAAATCCGGGCGTTGAAGCTTGATCTCAGAGGCGTTGTCCGCCTCACCTGCCCGGAACCGACCGTGCCGCGCATCGTCGCCACTGGACTCTTGGACAGGTTCCACGAGCGTTATCCCGATCTCCATGTGGAGTTCGTGACGAGTGACCGATATCTCGACCTGAGCAAGGGCGAAGCAGATGTCGCATTTCGCTCCGGTGAGCCCGTCGACGACAATCTCGTTGGCCGCAAGATCTGTGACTCGGTCTGGGCGATCTACGCCAGCGAGAGCTACGTTCAACAGCATGGTCGCCCCGCAAGCATCGCCGACCTCGCCCAGCATGCATTGATCGGTTTCGACGGCATCATGGAGAACCACCGAGTGGCGAAATGGCTTCCGATTGCCGTTCCGAATGCACGGGTCGTAAGCCGAAACAACAGCATGCTCGGAACGTTGTCGGCTGTGAAAGCGGGGGTCGGGATCGCGCCGCTGCCAACCACGCTAGGAGACGCCGAGGACGTCCTCATCCAGGTCCTCCCGCCCGTCGAGGAACTCACACGGAGCTGGTATCTTTTGACTGCGCCTGACCTGCGAAAGACGCCAAGGGTTGCGGCATTCATGGATCAGGTACTAGAGGATGTCCCGGCGTTGCGGAAGGCTCTCATCGGATAATCGAGGTTTCGGGGGCGAGAGGTACCTTCCAAACGTCGGTAACAGACGAAACCGCCGCCCCTTATCGGGCGGCGGCGTCGGCTTGGCGGCGGATTATCAGTTGGCAATGCGATAGACCCGGCTCCTGTCCTCGATCGGCATTGACACGTTAACAGCTGCGGCCGCGGGCGATGCGAATGAATATGGATTAAAGCGCGACGCAGCTACGCCGCCAAACGTCGAAACTTTCGGCGCGAAACTTCTTGAAGATGGCGCGGGAAAGAAGGTGGCGTTGGACGTAAAAGACGTTGTAGACGGCGGCGTG
>JACZKS010000069.1 GCA_014859895.1 Rhodospirillales bacterium | reverse complement strand
CCGCCGCCCAGACGGCCGCCACCGCCGCCCAACTGGCGGCCGACGCCGCCCCGCTCGATCTTGCCCTGCGGGCTGCCGCCAAGGCCGCCCAGACTGCCGCCGCCGAGGCTGTCGCCAAGGCCGGACAGGCCGATACCGATGCCGATGTGGTGGAAAGCCGGGCATCCCAGGCGCGCACCCTTGCCGAGTCGGCGGATGCGGCGAATACCGCCGAGACCAAGGCCGCCGCGGCGTTATCCGCCGCCGCCGCCGCCCAGCAGACGGCATCGCTGGCGGCAACCATGGCCGGCGACCCACTGTTGGGCGAGGACGCCACCGTTACCGCGCTCCGCGCCGCCGCCGTTTCGGCCGACACCGCCGCCCAGACGGCGGACACCGCGGCCGACGGTTCGGCCGCTGCCAACGCGGCGCTTCCCAAGGCCTACCGGGGTGCCCGGAAATACGGCAACCTGGACATGAAGGTGGGGACCATTCGCTACGACATGGCCAGCGGGCGGCTGACATTCGACGACCAGCCGCTGACCGACGCTGACCAGCGCGCCGTCGCCGCCGCCTGCCAAAAGGCCCACGCCGGCGCGCGATAAGTTCGTCCCGTTTTCCTTCGCGCCATTGATGTGCGGCGGCCCTTCGCCTAAAGTGCCGCCGCTCCATCGTTTTCAGGGACTGCCAGCCAATGCGACTGTCGCAATACTTTCTGCCGACGCTCAAGGAAAACCCCGCCGAGGCGCAGATCGTCTCGCACCGCCTGATGCTCAGGGCCGGCATGATCCGCCAGGCCAGCGCCGGCATCTATGCTTGGCTGCCCCTGGGCTACCGGGTGCTTAAGAAGATCGAGCGCATCGTGCGCGAGGAGCAGGACCGGGCCGGCTGCCAGGAAATGCTGATGCCGACCGTGCAGTCGGCTGAGCTGTGGCGGGAAAGCGGCCGCTACGAGGACTATGGCCCAGAAATGCTGCGTATCCGCGATCGCCACGACCGCGACATGCTCTATGGGCCGACCAACGAAGAGCAAATCACCCAGATCGTGCGCGACAACGTCAAGAGCTACAAGGAACTGCCCAAGCTGCTCTACCACATCCAGTGGAAGTTCCGCGACGAGGTGCGGCCGCGCTTCGGGGTGATGCGCGGGCGCGAGTTCCTGATGAAGGACGCCTATTCCTTCGATCTCGACTCGGCTGCGGCGCGCCGCTCCTACAATCGCTTCTTCGTCTGCTATTTGCGCACCTTCGAGCGGATGGGCCTGAAGGCAGTGCCTGTACGTGCCGATACGGGTCCGATCGGCGGTGACCTCAGCCATGAATTCCTGGTGCTGGCCGATACCGGGGAATCAGAAATCGCCTGCCATGCCGACTTCATCGACATCGACGCCCACGGATCGACCATCGATTACGACGATGCCGGCGCCCTTCAGGCCACCTTCGACCACTTCACGTCGCTCTATGCGGCGGTGGACGAGCAGCGCGATCCCGCCATCGAAAAGTCGCTCGGCGACAAACTGGCCGTGCGGCGGGGCATCGAAGTCGGCCATATCTTCAATTTCGGCACCAAGTATTCCGACCCGATGAAGGCACTGGTGGCCGGACCGGAAGGCGAGTCCGTCAAGCTCGAATGCGGGTCCTACGGCATCGGCGTGTCGCGCCTGGTCGCCGCCATCATCGAAGCCTCGCACGACGACGCCGGCATCATCTGGCCCGACGCCGTGGCGCCCTTCAAGGTGGGGCTGATCAACCTCAAGGCCGAGGACGCCGAGTGCGCCCGGGTTTGCGACGACTTGTACCGCCGCATGCAGACGGCTGGCGTCGAGGTGCTCTATGACGACCGCGAGGGTCGCGCCGGCGTCAAGTTCGCCGACATGGACCTGATCGGGCTGCCGTGGCATCTCGTGGTCGGGCCGCGCGGCGTCAAGTCGGGCGTCGTCGAATTGAAGAACCGCCGTACCGGTGAGCGCCAGGAATTGGCCGTCGAGGCCGCCATCGACCGGCTGGCCGGTTAGACGAGAAAGGGGCTGCCGGTGTTTTCCGCCTTCGAACGAATGGTCGCCATGCGCTACCTGCGGGCCCGCCGGCAGGAAGGATTCATTTCGGTCATCGCTTGGTTCTCGCTCCTGGGCATCGCGCTCGGCGTGGCGACGCTTATCATCGTGATGTCGGTGATGAACGGCTTTCGCCAGGAACTGCTGACCCGTATCCTCGGCATCAACGGCCATCTGATGGTGTCGGGGGCGGCCAACCAACTGACCGATTTCGACCCCCTCGCCGAAAAGCTGAGGGGCTTGGCCGGCGTCACCCTGGTGTCGCCGATGATCGAGGGCCAGGTGATGGCGACCGCCAACGGCGTCGCCCGCGGCGCCGTGGTGCGGGGCATGCGGCCCGAGGATCTGGCGAAACGCGCCATCGTCGCCGACAACATCGAGGCCGGCTCGCTCGATGACCTTGCAGGGGGAGACGCCGTTCTCATCGGCTCGCGCATGGCCAGCCTGATGGGGCTCAAGGTCGGCGATTCCATCTCGCTGATCTCGCCCAAGGGCAACGTCACCGCCTTCGGCACGGTGCCGCGCCTGCGCGCCTATCGGGTGGCCGGGCTTTTCCGCATCGGCATGTACGAATACGATTCTTCCTTCATCTTCATGCCGCTGCCGGCCGCCCAGACTTACTTCCGGTTGCCCGGGGCGGTCAGCAATCTCGAAGTCTTCATCGAAAATGCCGATCATGCCCGAAGGCTCGGCATCGAGATCGCCCGCGTTGTGGGCGCCAACGGCCAGGTTCACGACTGGCAGCAGGTGAACTCCACCTTCTTCAACGCCATCCAGGTGGAAAGGAACGTCATGTTCCTCATCCTGACGCTGATCATCGTGGTGGCCGCCTTCAACATCGTTTCCAGCATGATCATGCTGGTCAAGGACAAGGGGCGCGACATCGCCATCCTGCGCACCATGGGCGCCACCGCCGGCATGATCATGCGCATCTTCTTCCTGTCGGGGGCCAGCATCGGCGTCATCGGCACCATCGCCGGCTTTCTGCTGGGAGTGCTGTTTTGCGACAACATCGAGACCATCCGCCAGGGAATCCAGGTCCTGACCGGCACCCAGCTGTTCGACGAGACCATCTATTTCCTCTCGAAGCTGCCGGCCAAGATGGACGCCACCGAGGTCGCCGCAGTGGTCGGCATGGGGTTGGGGTTGTCGTTCCTGGCCACCCTCTATCCGGCTTGGCGGGCTTCGCGCATCGATCCGGCGGAGGCGCTGCGATATGAGTGAGGCGGCGCTTTCCCTGGTGCGGGTGGGGCGCGCCTTCAAGCAGGCGCAGGGCCGCCTGGAGGTGCTGAAAGGCGCCGACCTGACCCTGATGCCGGGCGAGATGGTGGCCTTGATCGGCCCCTCGGGGGCCGGCAAGTCGACCCTGCTGCACATCGCCGGGCTGCTGGAGAAACCTGACGCCGGCGAGGTCATCATCGCCGGCCAGTCGTGCGGCGGCGTCAACGACGACGCCCGTACTCGGCTCCGGCGCCACCACATCGGCTTCGTCTACCAGTACCACCACCTCCTGCCCGAGTTCTCGGCGCTGGAGAACGTGGTGGTGCCCCAGATCATTGCCGGCATAGGCAAGGACGAGGCCCGGGCGCGGGCTCGCGAACTGCTGAGTGTGCTCGGCCTCGCGGCCCGCGAATCGCACCGGCCGGGCAAGCTGTCGGGCGGCGAGCAGCAGCGCGTCGCCATCGCGCGGGCCCTGGCCAACGCGCCCAGCCTGCTCCTGGCCGACGAGCCGACCGGCAACCTCGACCCCGAAACCGCCGCCGACGTTTTCGCCATGCTGCTCAAGCTGGCCCGCGGCGCCGGACTGGCGCTCTTGATCGCCACCCACAACACCGAGCTGGCGGCCCGCATGGACCGTACGGTGCGCCTGCAGAACGGGATTCTGGTGGCGGCCTGATCGCCGCAATTGGACCCCTCCCGCAATTAGTTGTGGATAACGCCGCCCGGCCGTCCATATCCGGCTGACAGGACGTTCCGGCTGTGGAATCCTTGCCCCATGTCCCACGCCGATTTCGTACATCTCCGCGTCCATACCGCGTACTCCCTGCTGGAAGGGGCGATGCGCGTTCCCGACGTGGTCAAGCTGGCCCGCGATAAGCGGATGCCGGCGGTCGCCATGACCGACACCAACAACATGTTTGGCGCCATGGAGTTCTCGGGCGCCTGCGCCGGAGCCGGCATCCAGCCCATCGTCGGCTGCCAGTTGGCCATCGGCCGCGATGACGGAGACAAGTTTCGCGGCGCCGCTGGCGGCAATGGGCCGCGCGGCGCCCGTTCCACCACCGATTCCTTGGTGCTGCTGGCCAAAAGCGACGCCGGCTACCGCAACCTCCTCAACCTGCTCAAGATCGCCTATCTCGACGCCGACGCCGAGGCCGATCCGCAGGTCGCGCTGGCCGCGCTGGAGGCTCATGGCGAGGGGTTGATTGCCTTGACCGGCGGCCCGGCCGGCCCGGTCGGGCGGCTGCTGGCCGAGGGTCAGGCCGAAGCCGCCGAGGCCGTGCTGGCCCGCCTCAAGATGGCCTTTCCCGGCGCCCTTTACGTCGAACTGATGCGCCACGGCCTGGACGCCGAGGCCGCCGTCGAGCCGGCGCTGATCGATCTGGCTTACGCCCACGACCTGCCGCTGGTCGCCACCAACGAGGTGTTCTTCTCCGGCCCCGACATGTACGAGGCGCACGATGCGCTCATCTGCATCGCAGGCGGCACCTACGTGTCCGAAACGGATCGCCGGCGCCTCACCCCGGACCATGGCTTCAAGAGCGCCGAGGAGATGCGCGTCCTGTTCGCCGACCTTCCCGAGGCCGTCGACAACACCCTGGTGATCGCCCGCCGTTGCGCTTTCATGGTCGAGAAGATCGACCCCATCCTGCCGCCCTACGATTGCGGCGAGGGGAAAAACGAGAAGGACGTCCTGCGCGCCAAGGTCAAGGAGGGCCTGGAGGTGCGCCTGGAGGCCCAGCTTCTGCGTCCAGGGATGACCGAAGAGGAGCGTCAGGCGGCGGCCAAGCCCTACCGCGAGCGTATGGGCTACGAGCTTGGCGTCATCATCGAGATGGGCTTCACCGGCTACTTCCTGATCGTCGCCGAATTCATCCAATGGGCCAAGGCGCACGATATTCCGGTCGGCCCGGGCCGCGGCTCGGGGGCCGGCTCGGTGGTGGCGTGGGCGCTGACCATCACCGACCTCGACCCGCTTCGCTTCGGGCTGCTGTTCGAGCGCTTCCTCAACCCCGAGCGAGTGTCGATGCCCGACTTCGACATCGACTTCTGCCAGGACCAGCGCGACAAGGTCATCCGCCACGTCCAGGAAAAGTACGGCCGCGACAAGGTGGCGCAGATCATCACCTTCGGAAAGCTCCAGGCCAGGGCCGTGCTGCGCGACGTCGGGCGCGTGCTGCAGATGCCCTATTCTCAGGTCGACCGCATCTGCAAACTTGTGCCCAACAATCCGGCCAACCCGATGACGCTCGACGAAGCGCGCGCCGCCGAGCCGCAGCTTCGCCAGATGATCGGCGAGGACCCGGCGGTCGAGCGGCTGTTCAACATCGCCCGCCGGCTGGAAGGGCTTTATCGCCACGCCTCGACCCACGCCGCCGGCGTCGTCATCGGCGATCGGCCGCTGGAACAGCTGGTGCCGCTCTATCGCGACCCGCGCTCCGACATGCCGGTCACCGGCTTCAACATGAAGTACGTCGAATCGGCCGGGCTGGTGAAGTTCGACTTCCTGGGGCTGAAGACGCTGACCGTGTTGGCCAAGGCGGTGGAACTGGTGGCCAAGCGCGGCGTGTCGCTCAATCTTTCGCATCTGCCGCTCGACGACAAGGCCACCTTCGACCTGCTGGCCCGCGGCGAGACGACCGGGGTGTTCCAGCTGGAAAGTTCCGGCATGCGCGACATCCTGCGCAAGCTCAAGCCCGATACCTTCGAGGACATCATCGCCATCGTGGCCCTTTACCGGCCGGGCCCGATGGACAACATCCCCAGCTACATCCGGCGCAAGCACGGCGACGAGGTGCCCGACTACCTGTACCCGACGCTCGAAGGCATCCTGAAAGAAACCTTCGGCATCATCATCTACCAGGAACAGGTGATGCAGATCGCCCAGGAACTGTCGGGCTACACGCTCGGCGGTGCCGACCTGCTGCGCCGCGCCATGGGCAAGAAGATCAAGGCCGAAATGGACAAGCAGCGGGCCACCTTCGTCGACGGTGCGGTGGCCCGCAAAGTGCCCCAGGCCAAGGCCTCCGAGATTTTCGACCTTGTCGCCAAGTTCGCCGGTTATGGTTTCAACAAGTCGCATGCCGCGGCCTATGCCCTGGTCGCCTACCAGACAGCCTATCTCAAAGCCAACTTTCCGGTCGAGTTCATGGCGGCCTCGATGACGCTCGACATGCACAACACCGACAAGCTGGCCGGCTACCGCCAGGAACTGAACCGACTGGGCATCGCCCTGCTGCCCCCTGACATCAATGTGTCGGACGCCGAGTTTACCGTAGAGCCCGGCACGGCAGGGGGCCAAGGGGCGGTGCGCTATGCGCTGGGGGCCATCAAGAACGTCGGCGTGGCGGCGATGCAGGCCCTGGTCGCCGAGCGTGGGAAGGGCGGCTCGTTCACGAGCCTCACCGACCTCGCCGGCCGGTTCGACGCGCACGCGGTGAACAAGCGCCAGATGGAGAACCTGACCCGGGCCGGCGCGCTCGAATGCCTCAATCGCAACCGCCGCCAGGTGTTCGAGGGCATCGACCGCCTCCTGCGCCAGGCAGCCGCCGCAGCGCACGAGCGTGCCAGCAACCAGATGGGCCTGTTCGGCGGCGGCGCGCCGGTGGCGATGGCCGAGGAGAAGCTTCCCGACACCCCCGACTGGACGGCCATGGACCGCCTGCGCGAGGAGTTCGACGCCATCGGCTTCTATCTCTCTGCCCATCCGCTCGATTCCTACGGCAAGAGCCTGGAACGGGTCGGCGCCCAGCGGGTCGCCGATATCCTTGCGGCCGGCCGCTCGGGGCAGGTGACGCTGGCCGGCACCGTGATGGCCAAGCGCGAGCGCACCTCGGCCAAGGGCAGCCGCTATGCCTTCGTCACCTGCTCGGACTCCTCGGGGGTCTTCGAGGTGACGGTGTTTTCCGAGGTGCTGGCCTCGGCCCGCGAGTTGCTGGAGGTCGGCAACGCGATCCTGATCAAGGCAAGTGCCCAGTTCGAGGGGGAGGGGGTGCGCTTCACCACCCACGCCATTTCCTCGCTCAAGGAAGCGACGGCCGGCACCAGCCCCGGCATGAAGGTGCACCTGGCTTCGGCGTCGCCGCTGCCCCGCCTCAAGGAAACGCTGGCCGGCCAGGGCCGCGGCCGCGGCCGCGTCAAACTGGTCTGCGGGCTGGAGGCGGGGGGCGAGGTGGAAGTGGCGCTGCCCGGCGGCTACAAGGTGTCACCCTCGCTAATCTGGTCGGTCCAGGAAATCCCCGGCGTCCTCGCCGCCGAGGAGATGTGAGGGCGCCTCCGTAGCGTTCCTACGGAACGGCCATTTCCAATTCACGGCTGCGGCCGAGCCGGGTCATCCATTCGAAGAACGTGGGGTCCTGCCTCAGCTGGTGGCCGTAGTGCCTGCGCAGCGCCTCCGTCAGTCTGCCCTTGCGCCGAAGAAGATCGTCGGCGTATCCGACCATGAGGGAGTTGGGCCACGCCTGCGGGCGGATCTGCCTCAACCGGGCGAACAGGCGGTCCTCCGCCTCGTTCGGATAGACCTGGGCCAGCAGCGACAGCATTGCCGCCGTGGAGCGCGATACACCCATCTGGCAATGGATCAGAAGGTGCCCCTCCGTGCGCTCCCCGTTCGATGCTTCGAGGTCGGAGCCGAACCGCAGGATATCGGCGACATGCCGGCGCGAGGGCAGGATCTGCCCCGCCCTCGGTTCGATGATGTCGTTGAAGCGCAGCGTGGTGCGGTGATGCGCGCCATAGCTTTGGAAGGTGTCGATCTCCGGCCAGCCGGGATCGAGGAGCGAGAGGACATGGGTGACGTTGCGGGCCTGCTGGGCCGGCAATTCGTCGATGCCGCAGACGGTCAGGACGGAAATGGAGAGGGGCTTCATGCGATGGGAGCCTTTGATGCGATGCTTCTGCATCAATACCCTGGGAATTGCATTGTGGCGACAGTGCGTTTTATTGAATGGCCGTTATCCTGGAGAAGGGCGGACGAACTGCCTATATTTTCTTGATCATGCAAAATGCAGCCATAACGATCGTCTTGGCGATGGTGATGTTGTTGGGCCTTGCCATGAGCGCTGATGCTGTCGTCTCGCCGGTGGCCGGATTCTCGGCTTCGCCGGCCGCCGCCCCGACCGACGAGATGCAGGTCGCCGGGGAGCTTCCCGCCGAACCGGTGGTCCGGCTCAAGAATTCGGCCGTCAAGGCGACGCAACACAATCTGCGCCGGCAAGGCTATGCGCCTGGCCGTGCGGATGGGCAGTTGACCCCCCGCACGCGCGACGCCATCCGTTCCTTCCAGCGGGACTGTGGCCTGCCGGTCAATTCCTCGGCCGTCGCGGCGACTGCCGACAGGCTGAACCGGCCCGGAAGTTGCCCCAGCACCGGGTCGAGATAGCCGGTTAGGCCGCGCCCCGACCCCAGGCATTCAGGAGCCTGCGCAGCGCCTCCGCCAAATCCTCGCGGTGCAGGGGACGTCCCAGGGCGAGGCGGATCGCGTTCGGGGCGCCCTGGATGGCGAAGGCCCGACCGGGCGCGATGCGGACGCCGGCTTCCAGGGCGGCGCCGACCGCATCGGCGGCGCGCAACCCGTCCGGCAGGTTCAGCCAGAAGTGCATGGAGAAGGGGTGCGTGGACCGGCCCCACTCGGCGGGAAACGCGGCGGCGACCATCTGTTGGCGCGCATTCGCCTCCCGCCGCTTTTCCACCTCCAGCGCCGCCGCGGTGCCATCCGCAATCCATAGAGAGGCGACCGCGGCGCCGAGAGGTGGCGCCATCCAGACGGTGGCGCGCACCAGGTCTGCCGCCCGCTGCTCCTGGCCGGAAGGTGCCAGCATCCAGGCGGCACGCAGCGCCGGCAGCATCGCCTTCGACGTCGATCGCACGTACCATACGCGTTCGGGGGCGAGGGCCGCCAAAGGCGGAAGGGCTTGGTCGGTGAGGAAGCCGTAGGCGTCGTCCTCGATCACCGCGAAGTCGAGCCGCCGCGCCAGGGCGGCCACCAGTTCCCGGCGCCGCGCCGTCATGACGGCGGAGGTTGGGTTGTGCAGATCGGGCATGCAATAGAGCGCGGTGATCCGATGCCGTATGGCGGCCTGCTGGAGAGCGCGCGGACGCAGTCCTTGATCGTCGATTGCAACGGGTACCAGGTTAAGCCGGAGCGCTGCCGCCACCGCCTTGATGCCGGGCCAGGTGAGGGCTTCCACCGCGACGGCATCGCCAGGCCGTGTCGTCGCCATGAGCGCGACCATGACTGCATGCTGCGCCCCCGCGCAGATGATGGTGCGTGCCGGGTCGTTCGGCAGGCCGCCGCGTCGCGCCAGCCATGCCGCCGCTGCGGCCCGATCCTCGTGACGCCCGGCGTGGGGCTGATAGTCGGTGAGGGCGTGGCGCTGGCGGCGCAAGACGGTCACGGTCGCGGCCTCGAAACGCTCGGCGAGGCTGGGCAACGACATGACGTTGCCGGTGAGGTCGATCAGCGACGGGGTGTCCTGCTCGATCCGCAGGGCCTCGGAGTCCGGCCGGCCCGGGGCACGCACGAAGCTGCCGCGCCCGACTTCGCCGGCCACCAGGCCCCGCTCCGCCAAAATGCGCATGGCACGGGTCGCGGTGTTCAACGCGACGCCGTAGCGATACGCCAAATCCCGGTGCGTGGGGAGACGGGCACCGGGCGGCAATCGGCCCTCACGGATCGAGGCTTCCAGGGTCTGGGCGATTTCGCGTGCGTTCATCGGAATGTCTCTGAGACAATATAATTATTGTCTTAGTTCGTCGGGAATGCAAGTCTCGATGCATGAAAGAAACACCGTGGTCCCTCCAACCTCCCGCCTTCACCGAGATCGAGCAGGCCGCCACGCGCATCCGCAGGGTTCTGCGCGAGACGCCACTGCTCGAAAGCGAACGCCTCAACCGGCGGCTTGGTGGTCGCCTGCTGGTGAAGGCCGAGGGGCTGCAGCAGACCGGCAGCTTCAAGGCGCGCGGCGCCTGGAATCGTCTTTCCCTTCTGACGTCTGCCGAACGCGACCGGGGCGTGGCGACGTTTTCCTCGGGCAACCACGGACAGGCCGTGGCCTGGGCCGCCGGGCGGCTTGGCGTCCGCCGCGCCGTGGTGGTCATGCCAGCGGATGCTCCCGCCAGGAAAATCGAGGCGACGCGCAGTTGGGGCGGCGAGGTGATCCTCTATGACCGAAATCGCCAGGACCGGGAGGCGATCGGCCGGGCGCTTGCCGAGGAGCAGGGCCTGGTGCTGGTTCCCCCTTACGACGACCGGCGCGTCGTGGCGGGCGCGGGTACGCTCGGCTTCGAGGTCGCGGAACAGGCTGGACGGATGGGGGCGAAGCCGGACGCGCTGGTGGTTTGTTGCTCGGGCGGCGGTCTTGCGGCGGGATGCTCCCTGGCGTGGGAGGCGCTCCTGCCGGAATCGCGCGTCTGGGCGGTGGAGCCGCGGGCGTTCGACGATACGGCGCGCAGTATCGCCGCCGGGAAACGACTGGCAAATGCGTCCGGCGCGCAGAGCATCTGCGATGCTGTCCTGGCCCCGATGCCCGGCCTCCTCACCTTCGCCATCAACGCACCACGGCTTGGCGGCGTCGCCGTCGTTTCGGATGACGAGGTGCTGGAGGCCATGCGCGTGGCCTTCGCTGAGTTCGGGCTCGTCGCCGAACCCGGCGGCGCATTGACGCTCGCTGCCGCCCTGTCCGGACGTGTGCGGACCGAAGGAAGGTGCACGGTGCTCGTGCTGTCGGGCGCCAATGTCGATCCGGACGTGTTCACCACGGCATTGGCACGCTGAACCCCGGAGGCGGCCGAGGCGCCGTTTGTCCGGCCGCGGCCTGAGCCGGTTTTCTCCTTTCCCCTTTGTCCTTGCATTCCCTTTGGCGCGGCGCTACAACGCGCCCCTTAAATCCCACACGCGGGCGCGCGGCCCCGGCGCAAATTCGCCGTCGGGTCGCTCCGGTGTCCGGTCTTGTTCCGGACGAAGCTCGCGGAGGTTCAACCGGAGAAGGACACGAACCATGGCACTTCCCACCTTTACCATGCGTCAGCTCGTCGAGGCTGGCGTTCATTTCGGCCACAACACCCGCCGCTGGAACCCCAAGATGGCGCCCTACCTGTTCGGGGTGCGCAACGGCATTCACATCATCGACCTCCAGCAGACGGTGCCGATGCTCTATCGCGCCATGAAGGCGATCGAGGATGTGGTGAAAAGCGGCGGCCGCGTGCTGTTCGTCGGCACCAAGCGCCAGGCCAGCGAACGGGTCGCCGAGGCGGCCAGGAAATGCGGCCAGTATTACGTCAACCACCGCTGGCTCGGCGGCATGATGACGAATTGGAAGACCATGTCCAATTCCATCAAGCGGCTGCGCACGCTGGAAGAGCAGCTCGACGGTGAGATCAAGGGGCTGACCAAGAAGGAACTGCTGCGGCTCACCCGCGAGCGCGAGAAGCTGGAGCGCGCGCTGGGCGGCATCAAGGAGATGGGCGGGCTGGCCGACATCCTGTTCATCATCGACACCAACAAGGAAGCCATTGCCATCGCCGAGGCCAAGAAATTGGGCATTCCGGTGATCGCCGTGCTCGACAGCAACAGCGACCCGGCAGGCATCGACTATCCGATCCCCGGCAATGATGACGCCATCCGCGCCATCAATCTCTATTGCGAGCTGGTCGTCTCCTCGGTGCTGTCGGGCATCCAGGAAGAGATCACGGCGGTCGGCGGCGACGCCGGCGAGAGCGAAGAGGTGCTGGCCGAATCCTTGAGCGATGGTGAGGGCGAGACCGAGGCCGTGGCCGAAGTCGTCGACGCTGCACCGGTGGCCGACGTTAACGACGAAGGCGCCAAGGCCGAGGCCTGATCGCGGGCGGGACCCTGGCGTCCCGCCGCAAGGCTTCGCAGATTCTGACAGCGGAATTCATGAACGAGGGTTGAAATGGCACAGATCACCGCATCCCTGGTGAAGGAACTGCGTGAGCGGACCGGCGCCGGCATGATGGATTGCAAGAAGGCGCTGGGTGAAAACGACGGTGACATCGAGGCCGCCGTCGACTGGCTGCGCAAGAAGGGATTGGCGGCAGCCGCCAAGAAGGCCGGGCGCATCGCGTCGGAAGGCTTGGTCGGGCTTGTCGTCAAGGGCAACGCCGGCGCCGTTATCGAGGTCAACGCCGAGACCGACTTCGTGTCTCGCAACGAGAAGTTCCAGGCCTTCGTGCGCACGGTTGCCGGCATCGCGCTGGACAAGGGCGGCGACATCGAGGCCGTCAAGGCCGCGGACTACCCGGGCACCGGGCGTACCGTCGCCGACGAACTGACCCATCTGGTCGCCACCATCGGCGAGAACATGTCGCTGCGTCGCGCCGCCGTGCTCAAGGCTGAAGGCGGGGTGCTGGGCGCCTACCTGCACAACGTGGTGGCCGATGGCTTGGGCAAGATCGCCGTGCTGGTCGCCCTGAAGGGCGCTTCCGACAAGCTGGCTCCGGCTGCCAAGCAGATCGCCATGCACGTCGCCGCTGCCAACCCGCAGTCGGTATCGCGCGAGGATCTCGATCCCGCGTTGCTGGAACGCGAACGCAACGTGCTGATCGAGCAGTCGCGGGCCAGCGGCAAGCCGGACAACATCATCGAGAAGATGATGGAAGGCCGACTGCGCAAGTACTATGAGGAAGTCTGCTTGGTCGACCAGATCTTCGTCATCGATGGCGAGAGCAGGGTCGGCAAAGTGGCCGAAGCTGCCGGGGGGACGGTGGCCGGCTTCGTTCGCTATGCCCTGGGCGAGGGCCTGGCCAAGCGGGACGAGGACTTCGCCGCCGAAGTGGCGGCCACTGCTGGCCGTTGAATTCGGTTGAGACGTCCGGCGGCTGCCGCCGGGCGACTTGCGCCGAATTTGTGGCTATCGGCCGGGAGTGGATGGTGTAAGATCGCCGCCTTTTCCGGGGCAGGGCTTGGCAGGACGCGGTGAAGACCACTCCGGGGGGGCCGTGGAAGTGTCGCGGCCATTTTTGCGTGACCCGAACGGATGATCCTATGCCGCAAAGAACACCAAAATACCGCCGCGTACTGCTGAAGCTTTCGGGCGAGGGCCTGATGGGCAAGCGGGAGTTCGGCTACGACTTCGCCATCGTCAACCGCATCGCCGAGGAAATCCGCGGCGTCACCGACATGGGCGTGCAGGTGTCGATCGTCATCGGGGCCGGCAACATCTTCCGCGGCAGCATGGCCAAGGAAGCCGGCATGGAGCGCGCCGGGGCCGACTACATGGGCATGCTGGCCACCGTGATCAACGCGCTGGCCCTCCAGAACATTCTCGAAACCAAGGGTGTCGAGACCCGCGTACAGTCGGCCATCCCGATCGCCTCGGTCTGCGAATCCTACATCCGGCGGCGCGCCATCCGCCACATGGAGAAGGGCCGTGTCGTCATCTTCGCGGCTGGCACCGGCAATCCATTCTTCACCACCGACACGGCGGCGGCGCTGCGCGCGGTCGAGATGGGGTGCGATGCCCTCTTGAAGGCGACCCAGGTCGACGGCGTCTATTCGGCCGACCCCAAGAAGGATCCGACGGCCGAGCGTTTCGACACCTTGAGCTACCGCGAGGTGCTGGCCCGCGACTTGCGGGTCATGGATGCCTCGGCCATCGTGCTGGCGCGGGAGAACAAGGTTCCCATTCTGGTTTTTTCGCTTCACAATCCGGGTGCCTTTGGAGACGTCGTGACCGGTGGTGGCGTCTTCACGATGATCAGTTAGGGAGGTTGACGTGACCGAGGCGGTATTCGACGCGATCGAAAAAGACGCCGTGCGGCGAATGAATGGGGCCGTAGAGGCGCTGTCCAAGGAATTCGGCGGTCTGCGCACGGGGCGGGCTTCGATGAGCCTGCTCGAACCGATTTCCGTTGCCGCTTACGGCGCCCAGATGCCGATGAACCAGGTCGGCACCATCGGCGTTCCGGAGCCTCGGATGCTGACCGTGCAAGTGTGGGACCGCTCGCTGGTCAAGGCGGTCGAGAAGGCCATTCTGGAATCCGGGTTGGGGCTCAATCCGTCGGCCGACGGCCAGTTGGTGCGGGTGCCGATTCCCGTGCTCAGCGAGGAGCGCCGGGTCGAACTGACCAAGATCGCCCACAAGTACGCGGAGGAAGCCCGCATTGCGGTGCGCAATGTACGCAGGCACGCGATGGACGCCTTGAAGAAGGCGGAGAAGGACGGCGAGATTTCCGAGGACGAACTCCGCGACTATAGCGAGCTGATCCAGGACGCCACCGACCAACACATCAAGAAGATCGATGAAACGGTCGGCGCCAAGGAAGCCGAGATTATGCAGGTCTGACCCTATGGAAGCGCTCTCCCTGGCAAACGGTCCGGCATCGACGCCGTTGCACGTCGCCATCATCATGGATGGCAACGGGCGGTGGGCAAGGGCCCGCGGCCTTCCGCGCACGGCCGGTCATCGGCGCGGCGCTGAAACGGTACGCACGGTCGTCGAAGCGGCGGCCGACATGGGTGTGTCGATCCTGACGTTGTTCGGCTTCTCGTCGGAGAACTGGAGCCGGCCGGAGAGCGAGGTGCGCGACCTCATGGGCCTGCTCCGGCTCTATCTGCGCAATGAGATCTCGACGTTGGCCAAGAACGGCGTGCGGCTTCGGGTGATCGGCGAGCGCTCGCGTCTGGCGCCCGACATCGTGGCGCTTATCGAAGAAGCCGAAGCGAAAACGGCCGAGAACCGCCGATTGACTCTGGTGGTTGCGCTCAACTATGGCGGCCGCCAGGAGATCGTGGCGGCGGCCCGGCACCTTGCCATGGAGGCCGAGGCCGGACGAATCGAGGGCCGGCTAATCGACGAGGATCTGTTTGCCCGGCATCTGTTCACTGCCGACCTTCCAGACCCTGACCTGTTGATCCGAACCAGCGGCGAGCAGAGAATAAGTAACTTCCTGCTGTGGCAGATGGCCTACACCGAGTTCGTCTTCGTCGATTCGCTGTGGCCGGATTTTTCCAGGGAGGAGTTCGAAAAGGCCATTCGGGAGTACCAGGGCCGTGAACGACGGTACGGCGGGGCCGTTGGTTGAGCCGCAAGCCGTGAAATCCGGCGGCGTCATGACGCGCGTCGTCTCGGGGGTCGTTGCCTTGCCCCCCGTCCTTGCCGCCATCTATTTAGGGGCGCCCTATTTCACGCTGTTCATCTTCGCCGGCAGCCTCATCCTGTGGTGGGAGTGGTGCCACCTGTGCGGCCAGTCGGTGAGGGCACCGGCGTCGCTGGCAGGGGCCGGTTTCGTGCTGGTCGCTCTTTTCGCCACCGCCGCGGGGCGTCCCGAGGCCGGCTTGGCCTTCGCGGCGGCGGGAAGCGTGGTGGCCTGGGTGTGGGCGGCGGCGATCGGCCACGAGGCCGACCGCAACCATCCCGTCGGCGACTGGGGCGGTTCGCGGTGGATCGCCCTCGGAGTCCTTTATATCGGCGTTCCCGCGCTGCTGCTGCTGTGGCTGCGTGACGAGGTGGGGCGGCTTACCGTCTACTGGCTGTTCATCCTGGTCTGGGCCACCGATACCGGCGCCTATATCTTCGGCCGGGCGATCGGCGGGCCCAAGCTGGCGCCCAGCGTCAGCCCCAAGAAGACGTGGGCGGGACTGGCCGGCGGCATGGCATGCGCGGCAATGATCGGAGGCGGCTTCGCCGCGGCTCTCGAGGTCAAGGGCTGGGCGGCGCTGGGCTTCGTCAGCGCCGGATTGGCGGTGGTCGCGCAGGTCGGTGATCTCTTCGAATCGTGGGTCAAGCGCCGTTTCGGCGTCAAGGATGCCGGGGGTATCATGCCCGGTCACGGCGGCCTGTTGGATCGCGTCGACGGCCTTTTGGCGGCGGTCGTGGTGGCCGCGCTCATCACCATGATCGATCGGGACCGTGTGCTGGTATGGCTGTAATCTCAACCCTGGCGGCGGCCGAGCCGCGTAGTGTCACCATCCTGGGATCGACCGGCTCGGTCGGATGCAGCACCGTCGATTTGATCGAACGCAATCCCGGAGCCTTCCGCATCGAAGCCTTGACCGGCAATGCCAACGTCGAACTTCTGGCCGAACAGGCCCATCGCCTCAAACCCCGCCTGGTGGTGGTGGCCGATGCCGCCGGCTATGGGGCACTGAAGGCGGCGCTTTCCGGGACCGGCATCGAGGTGGCGGCTGGCCCGGAGGCCTTGATCGAGGCCGCATCGCGACCGGCTCAATGGGTGATGTCGGCAATCGTCGGCGCCGCCGGGTTGAGCCCGACGCTGGCGGCCATCCGTCGCGGTGGCTTGGTGGCGCTGGCCAACAAGGAGTGCTTGGTTTCGGCCGGCGCGGTCATGATGGCCGAGATCGAGCGCAGCGGTGCCGTGCTGCTGCCGGTCGATTCCGAGCACAGCGCCATCTTCCAGGTCCTCGAATTCGACAAGGCCGAGTGCATCGAGCGGATCATCCTGACCGCCTCGGGCGGGCCGTTCCTGCGCATGGCGGCGGCCGACATGGAACGGGTCACCCGCGAGCAGGCCGTCGCCCATCCCAACTGGTCGATGGGCGCCAAGATCTCGGTCGATTCGGCGACCATGATGAACAAAGGGCTGGAACTGATCGAGGCCTACCACCTGTTCCCGGTCGAGGCGGAGCGCATCGATATCCTGGTTCATCCGCAGTCGGTCATCCACAGCATGGTGGCCTACTGCGACGGATCCGTCCTTGCCCAACTGGGCACCCCGGACATGCGCACGCCCATCGCTGTCGCGCTGGGCTGGCCGAAGCGCATGCCGGCGCCGGCCAAGCGGCTGTCGCTGGCTGAAATCGGCACGCTGACCTTCGAAGATCCCGATACCGGCCGCTTCCCGTCGCTCCGTCTGGCCCGCGAGGCATTGCAATCCGGCGGTGCCGCGACCACCATATTGAATGCCGCCAACGAAGTGGCGGTTCACAGCTTCCTGGAGAGGCAGATCGGATTCCTCGATATCGCGCGCGTCGTCGAAAGGACCCTTGGCGCTACTGCCAACGGTCCGGTGCGGACGCTGGAGGATGTGCAGGCGGTTGACGCCGCTGCCCGCGATACGGCGATGGAGTTCGTTTCCCGCCTTCCGGGATGCCGGTGATCGCCGCCAGCCACGATTAACGGGCACCCTTGATGGAACTTCTCACTCTTCTCTGGAACAACGTCGTTCCCTTCCTCTTCGTCCTCACCGTTCTCGTTTTTGTCCATGAAATTGGGCACTACTGGGTAGCCCGCCGCTGTGGCGTGCGCATCGAGGTGTTCTCCATCGGCTTCGGGCCGGAACTGTTCGGCTGGAACGACAGGACGGGTACCCGCTGGAAAGTCTCGGCGGTGCCGCTCGGCGGCTACGTCAAGATGTTCGGCGAGGGCGACACCATCGAGGATGCCGATGGCCGGGAACGGGAGATCAGCGACGACGAGAAGAAGGTCTCTTTCGCCCACAAGCGGTTGGGGCAGCGGGCCGCCATCGTGGCCGCCGGCCCGGCGGCGAACTTCCTGCTCGCCATCGTTCTCCTGGGCGGCCTGTTCGCCTTGGCGGGCAGCCCGCGGCTGTTGCCGGTGGCGGCCAGCGTGCAGGCGGGCAGCGCCGCCGAGGCGGCTGGCATCCAGCCGGGCGATCGCATTTTGTCAGTGGCCGGCGAGGAAACGGAATGGTTCGACGACCTGCGCCGTACCATCGCGGAACTGCCGGGCGTGGAGGTTGACGTCGCGTTGCGCCGGGGCGACGTCGAGCACGTCGTCAAGGTGGCGCCGAAGGCGGTATCGATGCCGGATCCCGCGGGCGGCACCAGGGAAGTCGGGCAACTGGGCGTCACAGCTGATCCTACCCAGGTCGGCTATGTACGCTACGATCCGGCGACGGCGGCCTGGAAGGCGGTGGAAACCACCGTCGTCATGAGTGGGCGGATTCTTGGCTATCTGGGCCAGATCATCGTCGGGGCCCGACCCGCCGACGAGGTCGGCGGGCCCCTAAGGATCGCACAAATGTCGGCTGAAGTGGCGGCCGGCGGTTTCGTAAACCTGATTAATTTCATGGCGGTGCTGTCGATCAATCTGGGATTGATCAACCTGTTCCCCATACCAATGCTCGATGGCGGTCACTTGGTTTTCTTCATGGCGGAAGGTTTGCGCGGCCGTCCCTTGGGGCCCCGCACCCAAGAATACGGTTTCCGATTCGGTTTGATTTTGGTATTCCTCCTCATGATTTTCGCCACGTGGAACGACTTGGTGTATCATTTCAAGGTAATCGAGTTGATCAAGCAACTCGTAACCTGATTGGGCGTATTCGTCCTGGGGGACTTCTTGCAGCGAATCCTTCGAGTTTTGGTGATCGCCTTGGGCATGGCGCTGATGGGCCTTCCAGGCGGACGGGCGGTGGCGCAATCCGCGCCCGTGGTTCAGGAAATCATTGTCGAGGGCTCCGAGCGCATCGAGCCGGCGACGGTTCGCTCCTATCTGCTGATCCGCGAGGGAGATCCCTTCGATCCGCTACGCATCAACCGCTCGCTGAAGAGTCTGTTCGCCACCGGCCTGTTCGCCGACGTCACCATCCGCCCGCGCGGCAACGCCTTGATTGTCAACGTCATCGAGAACCCGGTGATCAATCGCATCGCCTTCGAGGGTAACAAGCACCTCGAGGACAAGGATCTCGAAGCCGAGGTTACGCTTAGGCCCCGCGTCATCTATACCCGTACCAAGGTGCAGTCCGACGTTAGGCGCATCCTTACCCTTTATCGGAGGAGCGGCCGTTTCGCCGCTACCGTCGAGCCGAAGGTCATTCAGCTTCCGCAGAACCGCATCGACCTGGTGTTCGAGGTCAGCGAAGGCGAGCAGACGGAAATCCGCAAGATCCGCTTTATCGGCAATCGGGAATTCGATGACGGTGACCTCAAGGAGGTCGTCCGTACCCGCGAAACCCGGTGGTTCCGCTTTTTCTCATCGGACGACCGCTACGATCCCGACCGCCTGACGTTGGATCGCGAACTGCTGCGCCGCCACTATCTGTCGGAAGGGTTTGCCGATTTCCGGGTGGTTTCGGCGGTTGCCGAACTGACGCCTGACCGCAAGGACTTCTTCATCACTTTCACCGTCGAGGAAGGGCCTCGCTACGCATTCGGGCCCATCGACCTCAACGTCGCTTTGCGCGGTCTCGACCCTGCGGCGATCGGCGACGTCGTCGAGATCGAGCAGGGTGACTGGTACGATGCCGATGCCGTCGATAAGACCACCGATCAGCTCAGTCTGGCAGTCAGCGCGCTGGGGTTCCCGTTCGTCGACGTCCGGCCGCGGATCAATCGCGATCGCGAGACGCGCACCATTTCCGTCGCCTTCGAGGTCAACGAAGGTCCCCGGCTCTTCGTCGAGCGGATCGACATCCAGGGCAATGCGCGCACCGAGGACCAAGTCATCCGCCGCGAATTCCGGCTGGTCGAAGGGGATGCCTTCAACGCCTCGAAGCTGAGCCGGTCGCGCCAGCGCATCCAGAACCTGGGCTTCTTCGGCAGGGTGCGGGTGGATCAGGTTCCGGGAAGCGCTCCCGACAAGACTGTTCTCGAGGTGGAGGTGGAAGAGAAATCCACCGGTGCCTTGACCTTCGGCGCCGGGTACTCGACTTCGCAGGGTCCGTTGGGTGACGTTTCGATCCGCGAGCGCAATCTTCTCGGCAAGGGATACGACGCCAAGCTGGGCTTCACCGTGGCCGGGAAGGGAACGCAGGTCGACTTCTCGTTCACCGACCCCTACTTCCTGGACCGCGAACTGGCGGCCGGTACCGATGTCTTCTGGATCAAACAGGATCTTCAGGACAGCCGCTCGCACGACCTCAAGCGACAGGGTTTCGCGCTACGCGGCAACTATCCGCTGACCGAGGATCTGCGCCAGGGCTTCACCTATACTTTCCAGGTCAGCGAAGTCTCCAACGTACAGTCCGATGCCTCGCGCTTCGTCAAGGAGGCGGCGGGTCAGGATACGCTCTCGCAGATCAGCCATAACCTTACCTACGACAAGCGCGACAACAAGTTCTCGCCGACGGAAGGCTTTTATGCGCGCATCGTCAACGACCTTGCCGGATTCGGCGGATCGAAGCGGTTCGTTCGCAACCGGCTGATGGCCGCCCAGTACTTCCCTATTTCCGACGATTGGACACTGGAAGTCAGCGGCCGCACCGGCTGGATTGTCGGCGTGGGCAAGGACGTGAAACTCCCCGATCGCTTCTTCATCGGCGGCGACGATCTGCGCGGTTTCGAAACCGGCGGTATCGGACCCCGCGACACTGCGACGGACGATGCGCTCGGCGGCGAGATCTTCTATACTGGGACCGTCCAGATGATGTTCCCGTTGGGTCTCCCTTCGGAACTTCCCATCAACGGACGGTTTTTTACCGATTTCGGCAGCCTGACGGAGATATCCTCCACAGGGTCGGAGATCGAAGACTCCGGGAGCATTCGTGCTTCCACCGGCGTGGGTTTCACCTGGCGTTCCACCTTCGGGCCGATCGGCATCGATCTGGCCTATCCATGGATGAAGGAATCGTACGATCGGGATGAAGTCCTCCGGGTGAATTTCGGAACGAGGTTTTAACGGATGATTCTTTCTTACGTGATGCGTTCAGCCGCGGCCTGTCTTCTGGTTGCGGCGCTCGCAGCGATTCCTGCTCAGGCCCAGCAGACCAAGCCGGCCGCGCAGCCGAAAGCGACGGCGCAGGCCCAGCCGGCGGCGGAAGACCCCGGCGGCCTGCGCATCGGCATTCTCGATCTCGAGGAGATCAATCAGAAGGCCGCGGTATTCAAAAGCATCCGTAGTCAGATGGAGCAATACGGCACCTCCTTCTCGGCGGCCATCAAGTCCGAGGACGACGAATTGCGCAACGCCAACAAGGAACTGGCCCGTCAGCGGACCATCCTGTCGCCGGAGGCTTACGCCGAGGAGCGGCGGAAGTTCGAAAAGAACGTGACGGATTTCCAGCGCCTGGTCGAAAAGCGCAAGCAGAACCTCAATGCCGTGCATGCCAAGGCGGTGATCGAAGCGGAAGCCGCCCTGAAGAAGATCATCGCCGACTTCGCCAAGGAGAACAGCATCGCGCTTGTGCTGCGCAGCGATACGATCGTCTTCTACAACAGGGCGATGGACATGACCGATACAATCCTTGCGCGCCTCGACAAGACAATGCCGAACGTCAAGGTTCCCCAGCCGGAAAAGTAGGCAATGGCCGATCCACGGTTCTTCGCGGTCGCCGGTCCTTTCTCGTTGCAGCATCTGATCGAGGTATCGGGAGCCGCTGCGGCTCCGGGGACCGATGTCGGGCGGCTTTTTTCGGACGTGGCGCCCTTGGCGACGGCTGGGCCCCAGCAGGTGAGCTTCCTCGACAACAAGCACTACGTCGAGGCGTTCGCCGCCAGCCGGGCCGGCGCCTGTTTCGTCCATCCGCGTCTGGCCGGCCGGGCGCCGGAATCCATGGTCGTGCTGACGACCACCGATCCCTATCGCGCCTATGCGCTGACTGCCCAGGCTTTCTATCCAGTCATCCCGGCGAATGGCGGCATCGCGACCTCGGCGTCCGTCGATGCCACGGCCCGCATCGGCGAGGGCAGTGAAGTCGAAGCGGGGGCGGTGATCGGTCCCCATGCCGAGATCGGCCGGCGATGCCGGATCTGCTCCAACGCGGTGGTCGGTGCGGGCGTGGTGCTGGGTGACGAGTGCGTGGTCGGACCTTGCGTATCGCTGACTTTTTGCCTGATCGGCAACCGCGTCATCATCCATGCCGGCGTACGCATCGGTCAGGACGGCTTCGGCTTCGCGCTGGGACCGCAGGGCCATGAAAAGGTGCCGCAACTCGGTCGCGTCATTATCGAGGACGACGTCGAAATCGGCGCCAACACCACGATCGACCGCGGGGCCGGGCCGGACACCGTTATCGGGGTCGGCACCAAGATTGATAATCTGGTCCAGATCGGCCATAACGTCCGCCTTGGACGTGGATGCATCGTAGTTTCGCATGTTGGAATCTCGGGCAGCACCCAGGTCGGCAATTTCGTCATGATCGGTGGCCAGGCTGGTTTCGCCGGGCATCTCACGATCGGGGATGGGGCCAGGATTTCCGCGCAGAGCGGCGTCATGCGCGACGTCGAACGAGGGGAGACAGTGGCCGGGTCGCCCGCGTTGCCCGCCAAGGAGTTCTGGCGGCAGGTGGCCACCCTCGCCGACTTGAGCAAAAAGCGACGGGGGAGTGACACATGAACGTAGAGGCCAAGACGTCCGGCTCCACGGCAGTGGATATCCTGCGGATCATGGAGATGATCCCGCACCGCTATCCATTCCTGATGATCGATCGCGTCATCGACATCGTCCCCGATACCAGCGCCGTCGGCGTCAAGAACGTAACCATCAACGAGCCGTTTTTCGCCGGCCATTTCCCGACCCGGCCGGTGATGCCGGGGGTTCTGATCATCGAGGCCATGGCCCAGACCGCCGCCGTCCTCGTTGTCCAGACGCTGGGAAGCGCCTCTGAGGGAAAGCTGGTCTATTTCATGACTGTTGATGAAGCCCGCTTCCGCAAGCCCGTGATGCCAGGCGACACGCTGCATATCCACGTCACCAAGGAACGCAATCGCCGCAACGTCTGGAAGTTCCGGGGCGAGGCCAAGGTCAACGGGACCCTGGTTGCCGAGGCGATCTTCGCGGCCATGATTCTGGACGACTGAATGACCCAGATCCATCCCACGGCGATCATCGCCGACGGCGCCCAGCTGGGCGAGAACGTCAGTGTCGGTGCCTATTGCTGCGTCGGCCCCCAGGTCGTCCTGGACGACGGCGTCCAACTGCATTCGCACGTGGTCGTCGATGGACGCACCCGGGTCGGCGCCAATACCCGCATCTTTCCGTTTGCCTCCATCGGCCACATCCCGCAGGACCTGAAGTACAAGGGCGAGGCGTCGGAACTGGTGATCGGGCGGGACAATACCATCCGCGAACACGTCACCATGAACCCCGGCACCGAGGGGGGCGGCATGCTGACTGAGGTCGGCAATCACTGCCTGTTCATGGTCGGCGCCCATGTCGCCCACGACTGCCGGATCGGTGATCACGTCATCTTCGTCAACAACGCCACGTTGGGCGGCCATGTCGAAGTCGGCGACTGGGCTATTCTGGGCGGCCTGTCGGCGGTGCACCAGTTCGTGCGCATCGGCAAGCATGCCATGATCGGCGGCATGTCGGGCATCGAGGCCGACGTCATTCCCTACGGCGCGGTGATCGGCAACCGGGCGCGCCTTTCGGGGCTCAACATCGTCGGGCTGAAGCGCCGCGGCTTTTCGCGCGAGGTCATCCACGCGCTTCGCAACGCCTATCGCCTGCTGTTCGCCCAGGAGGGGACGATGATCGAGCGCCTGGACGATGTCGCCCAGGTGTTCAGCGACAACGAGCCGGTCATGGAGATCGTCGGGTTTATCCGGGCGGCCTCGTCGCGGGCGCTTTGCCAGCCCGCCCTGGAAGATGCCGCCTAGGCTCGGTATCCTGGCCGGTGGCGGAACGCTGCCGGCCCTTCTCGTCGACACCTGCATCCGGCAGCGCCGGCCATTCTTCGTAATTGCCTTCGAGGGGCAGGCCGATGCCGCCTTGGTGGCGGCGCGGCCCGACGGGCAGGCCGTGCCCCACGCCTGGGTAAGGGTGGGCGCGGCGGGCCGCGCGGTCCGGCTTCTGCGCCGGGAAGGTGTCCGGGACCTGGTGATGGCCGGGCGCATGCGGCGCCCCTCGCTGGTGAGCCTGCGGCCGGACCTGTGGGCCTTGCGTTTCCTGCTGCGCCATTGCGGCCTCAAGCGGGGCGACGACGCCCTTTTGAGGGCTCTTATCGAGGCGTTGGGCGAGGAAGGCTTCACCGTCGTCGGCGTTGATTCGCTGCTGCCCGATCTGGTGGCGCAGGCGGGCGTATTGGGGGCCGTGCAACCTGACGCCGCCGCCCTTGCCGACGTCAGGCTGGGCGTCGAGGCGGCGCTCTCCATCGGGGCGCGCGACGTCGGCCAGGCGGCGGTGGCGCGCCGGGGCCGGGTGATCGGCCGCGAGGGGCGCGAGGGCACCGATGCCATGCTGGCCGCCTGCGCCGGCGAACGGCCGGGTACACCCTCCGGTGTGCTGGTCAAGATGGCCAAGCCGGGACAGGAGCGGCGCGTCGATTTGCCGGCCATCGGCCTCGGCACGATCGCGGCGGCGGCGCGGGCCGGTCTTGCCGGTATCGCGGTAGAAGCGGGGGGCGCGCTGCTTGTCGAGCGGGATGGGCTGATCGCGGCGGCGGATGCCGCCGGCCTGTTCGTTATCGGCGTTGAGGCGACGGAGGGACGGCCATGACAGGCGGTGCGGACGTGGCCCCGCTCATCTTCCTGGTGGCCGGGGAACCGTCCGGTGACGCGCTGGGGGCTAGCCTGATGGCGGCGCTCAAGGAGCGCACCGGCGGCGCGGTCCGCTTCGCCGGCGTCGGCGGCGAGGGTATGGCTAGCCAAGGTTTGGTCAGTCTATTTCCGATGGCCGACCTGTCGGTGATGGGGGTTGCCGAGGTGCTGCCCCGGCTGCCCAGGATTCTCCGGCGGCTCAGCGAAACCGCCCGCGAGGCCCGCCGCCTGCGGCCGGCGGCCGTGGTGACCATCGATTCTCCCGATTTCTGCTTTAGGTTGGCCAAGCGTCTGCGTGGTGCCGGCATCCCACTCATCCACTATGTTGCGCCGTCGGTGTGGGCGTGGCGGCCGGGCCGGGCCCGCAAGATCGCCGCCTTTCTCGACCACCTGCTGGCTTTATTGCCCTTCGAGCCGCCGTACTTCGAGCGCGAAGGGCTTGCCTGCACCTTCGTGGGCCATCCGGTGGTGGAATCGGGGGTGGACTTGGGCGACGGCCGGCGCTTCCGGGAACGACACGGCATCGCCGCCGACGCGCCGCTCATCTGCGTGCTGCCGGGCAGCCGGCGAAGCGAAACCTCGCGCCTGTTGCCGGTCTTCGCCCAGGCGGTGACCGGGCTGCGGGCAACCCGCCCCGATCTCGCGGCCGTGGTTCCGGTCATAGGCGCCGTGGCCGACGAGGTGGCCCGGGCGGTGGCCGATTGGCCTGTGCCGACGACGGTGGTTCAGGGGCGCGCCGACAAGATCGACGCCTTCGCGGCAGCCGACGTGGCGCTGGCCGCCTCGGGCACTGTGGCCCTCGAACTGGCGATGGCGGAGATTCCGACGGTGATCGCCTACCGCGTGAGCCCGATCAGCGCTTGGCTGGCCCGCCGCCTGGTCCGCGTGTCATACGCCAACCTGGTCAACCTGGTGCTCGACCGCCCAGCGGTGCCGGAACTCCTGCAGGAAGACTGCCGGCCAGAGCGGCTGACCGTCGCCCTTGACGCCCTGCTCGCCGACGAGACGGC
>JACZKS010000068.1 GCA_014859895.1 Rhodospirillales bacterium | reverse complement strand
CGCTTCCCCTTATGTCATTCCCGCGCAGGCGGGGGTCCAGGGCCCGGCGCCGCAACGCGCGGAGAGGCCGGTCTGGATTCCCGCCTGCGCGGGAATGACATAAGGGGAAGCGCGGGAATGACAAAGGAGAGAGACGTCACCCCGCGCAGGCGGGGCCAGGGCCCGGCGCCGCAACGCGCGGAGGGGCCAATCGATACAGCGGCCTTGAATCCTCGGCCGGGGAGCGGCAGAATTGGCCCAACCACCGGGCCAACGCCTTGAGGGCGCTCGGCTGGACAGATAAGGAGACGGGACTGTGGCGGTATTGATTTCCGACGGCGCGCCCGATCGCGTCATCACGCGGGCCGAGAAGGAGGCGCACCTTCGCGCCTTCATCGACAAGCTGGGCTATGCGCCGAAGCGCGTCCTGCTGCTGCCGCCCGACATCACGCGCTTCTATTCGGAAGCCGGTTCGATCACCGCCTATCTGCACGCCTACCTGACGGCGCTGGGCGCGACCGTCCACGTGATGCCGGCGCTGGGCACCCACACGCCGATGACGGAACCCCAGATTCGCAGCATGTTCGGGCCCGACATTCCGCTCGCGGACTTCCTGGTCCATGACTGGCGCAACGGCGTGAAAAAGGTCGGCACGCTGCCGGCCACCTTCATCCGCGAGCTGTCGGCCGGCCAGCTCGACTATGCGGTCGATGTCGAGATCGACACGGCGGTGACCGACGGCGGTTACGATCTTATCCTTTCCATTGGCCAGATCGTGCCCCACGAGGTGGTCGGCATGGCCAACTACACCAAGAACGTCTGTATCGGCGTCGGCGGCAAGGACATCATCAACCGCAGCCACTTCCTGGGCGCCGTGGTCGACATGGAAAAGCTGATGGGGCGCACCGACACCCCCGTCCGCCAGTTGCTCAACCACGCCTTCGAGACGTTCCTGGGGCAGCTCCCGATCCAGTTCATCATGACGGTGATCGGCCGCAACGACGACAAACTGGCGCTGCGCGGCCTCTATATCGGCCGCGAGGAGGCCTACCGGCAGGCCTGCGAACTGAGCCGGCAGGTCAACCTCAACCTGCTCGACGAGCCGCTGAAGAAGGTGGTGGTCTATCTGGAGCCCGGCGAGTTCAAGAGCACGTGGCTGGGCAACAAGGCGGTCTATCGCACCCGCATGGCCATCGCCGACGACGGCGACCTCATCGTCCTGGCGCCGGCGGTCAAGGAATTCGGCGAGGACAAGGCCATCGACGGCCTGATCCGCAAGTACGGCTATGTCGGCACGCCGGCCACGCTGAAGGCGGTCAAGGAAAACGCCGACCTCGGCGGCAACCTGTCGGCGGCGGCGCACCTGATCCACGGCTCCTCGGAAGGCCGCTTTACCATCACCTATTGCACGCGCCCGGAGAACCTGACGAAGGCCGAGGTCGAGGGCGTCGGTTTCAAGTGGATGGCCTATGACGAGGCCGCCGCCAGGTACGATCCGGAAAAGATGAAGAACGGCGTCAACACGATCGACGGCGAGACGGTGTTCTACATCGGCAATCCGGCGCTCGGCCTGTGGGCGCGCAAGGAATTATTCCGGAAGGGGTAGGGGATGATGAATTCGGATTCCACATCGTTCCTCATCGTCACCCCCGTGCCCTTTCCCGTCACCCCCGCGCAGGCGCTAGGGGATGCACACATGTTTCGATCAGTCTTTCCAGAGGGGCCAAATCGTGATTCCTTTGCGGGTGGTCTGGCGAGGAAAGGACGGGGCCATGGAGAGGATTGCGGTGGACCTGGGCCGGTTTGGCGACCGGCGCCTGGAAAAAGGGGGGCTGCGCTTCTCGGCCGCA
>JACZKS010000067.1 GCA_014859895.1 Rhodospirillales bacterium | reverse complement strand
TACCCATGCCGGAGAGGCCATGAGCGTGGTCAGTCAGCTGGCCGGCACCGTGGTATCGATTCAGGCCCGGATCGGCCAGGCGGTCGCCGCCGGCGAGCAGCTGCTGGTCGTCGAGGCGATGAAGATGAACACCACCATCACCGCGCCCCGAGCCGGAACCGTCACCGCCATCGCGGTGGAGGCGGGGGCGGTGATCGAGGAGGGCCAGGTGCTGGTCACCCTGGCCTGAGGCGGGAAGGAGAGCCCGCATGGACGCTCTTCTCGACATCCTGCGGCTGACCGCGATTCTCGACGTCACCTGGCGGATGGCGGTGATGTGGGGGGTGGTGGCGGGGCTATTCTACCTTGGCGTCTTTCGCAAGTTCGAGCCGTTGCTTCTGGTGCCCATCGCCTTCGGTGCGCTTTTGGCCAACCTGCCGACCGAAGGCGTGCTGAACCCGCCGGTCGGCGACCATCCGGGCGGCCTCTATCATTACATCTCGCAGGGCATCACGCTGGAGATTTTCCCGCCGCTGATCTTCCTCGGCGTCGGCGCGCTCACCGATTTCGGGCCGCTGATCGCCAACCCGCGGACCCTGCTGTTGGGGGCGGCGGCGCAGTTCGGCGTCTTCGCCACCTTTGCCGGGGCACTGGCCATGGGCTTCAGCCCGGCGGAGGCGGCTTCCATCGGCATCATCGGCGGTGCCGATGGGCCGACGTCCATCTTCCTCGCCAACAAATTGGCGCCCCACCTGCTGGGTCCTATTGCGGTCGCCGCCTATTCCTACATGGCCCTGGTGCCGGTCATCCAGCCGCCGATCATGCGCCTGCTCACCACCAAGAACGAGCGGCGCATCCGCATGCGCTCGCTGCGCAAGGTCTCCAGGGTGGAAAAACTGACCTTCGTGGTGATCGTCACCATTGCCTGCGTGCTGCTGGTGCCCGCCGCCTCCGCCCTCATCGCCATGCTGATGTTCGGCAACTTCCTGCGCGAGTGCGGTGTGGCCGAGCGGCTCAACAAGGCGTCGCAGAACGAGATCATCAACGTGGTGACCATCTTCCTGGGCTCTTCCGTCGGCATCACCATGACCGGCGAGCGCTTCCTGCAGGTGGAGACGCTCAAGATCCTGGCTCTTGGCGTGCTCGCCTTCGCCGTGGCCACCGCCGCCGGCGTACTGATGGCCAAGGTGATGAACCTGGTTTCCCGCAAGAACCCGATCAACCCGCTGATCGGCTCGGCCGGGGTGTCGGCGGTGCCGATGGCGGCCCGCGTCTCGCAGGTCGAGGGCCAGAAGGCCGACCCCGAGAACTTCCTTCTCATGCACGCCATGGGCCCCAACGTCGCGGGAGTCATCGGCACCGCCGTGGTGGCCGGCTACTTCATCGCCCGTCTGGGTGGCTAGGACGGGCGATGGGCGAGGTGGAAAGACCGATCAAGAGCGTGCACGCCATTATTCGCGGCCGCGTGCAGGGTGTATGGTACCGCTCCTGGACGATCCAGGAAGCGACACGGCGCGGCCTTGCCGGTTGGGTGCGCAACCGCACGGACGGCACCGTCGAGGCGCTTTTTCACGGCCCCGCCGCCGACGTCGACGACATGCTTGCCGCCTGCCGCCAGGGGCCGCCAGCCGCCTGGGTGGAAAATATCCTTACGGACTTTGCCGTCGCGCCGCCCTCGACGCCGGGCTTCCGCCAACTGCCGACGATATAGGGCGCTTCACGTCCCGACCGGCGGAACGAGCTCAAGGCGTCCGATAACCGTTCCCGGCAGGATCAGCGAGCCCGGAGACAGCACGGCGTTGGCGCCGATGGCCGAGCCGTCGCCCACGACCGCGCCGAATTTGGTTGCGCCGGTGGAAATCACCCGCCCGCGGTCGGCCACCCTGACGATCTTGTCCGGGCGCTCGTTGAAATGGTTGGCGATGATGGCGCCGGCCTCGATGTTCACGCCCCGCCCGACCAGGGAGTCGCCGACGAAGTTGAAATGGGCGAGGGTGCTTCCGGCCATGACGAGGCTCGATTTGACCTCGCAGCCGGGACCGATGCGCACCCCCGCGCTGATCAGGGTGCCGCCGCGCAGATAGGCGTGGGCGGCGACGAAGGCACCTTCCAGGATCAGGGCGGGGGGCTTGATCACGGCTCCCGTCTCGATCAGCGCGCGGCGATGAATGCAGATGCCCGCGCCATCGTGGCGGTATTCGCTGCGATCCTGGCGGGTAATCTGCCCGGCAATCAGAGCCTCAATGCGACCCGTGATGTCCCACGGAGTCTCGATCCCATCGAGGAACGGCAGATCCTTGCGAAATCCCGGAATGTAGGCATCGAAATCGAAGGACATGGCGGGTTGGCCTCCCGAGGGCAGTAGAGCATGCCTTGGCCGATCCGCGCGAGTCCGTTCAGGCGCTCCGGCATTGTCTTCGGGGCTAAACCTGACGGTTGGAAAGCCGTGCAAGCATTTCCTCCATTGGTTTCCTCGTTGACACCGCTGTTCGGCGACCCAACCTCTCAATTATGCACACCGACGATCCTCATCCCTTTTCGCTGTCCTCGCGGGAGCGCCTCAAAGTAGGCCTGTAGCCCCGGCCGGCCGGGCGCCGTGTTGGTGCGGCGCGGGGACGGTTCGGGGCGAGGAACGGCATCGATCCCAAGCGGGGCGGGGTACGCCCCAAACGAAAACGTAGGGGAAAGGAGGATGGTCCATGCCCAGCAGACAGCCTCGTATCGTCGTGACCCGCAACGACCACGCGCGCCTTTCGGCCCTGGCGTCGGCGGCGCTTGAGACGCACCCGGAGATGGGTGCCGCCCTGATTGATGGGTTGAATCGTGCCAAGGTGGTGGCCCCCGGCAAGATTGGTCGCGGGGTGGTGACGATGAATTCGCGGATCAAGTTCCTTGACGATCAGACCGGCGAGAAGCGCGTCGTCACCCTCGTCTTTCCGGGCCAGGAGGATGCCGCGGCGGGGCGGATTTCCGTGCTGTCTTCGGTGGGAGCCGCGCTGATCGGTCTGGAGGAGGGGGAATCCATCAGTTATGTCGGACCCGACGGCAACGAAAAGAATATCACTGTCACCAAGGTGCAGTATCAGCCGGAATCCCACGGACGCTTCGACACATAGCGTGTAGCGGGACGGCGCGGCGCCGCTAGTGAGGCTGCGCCGGACGGGCTGTGGGCGTTCCGGCGGAATCGGTGGCGGTCGCCGTCACGCCGGCCGATTCAGGCCGGTCGCGCAGCACGACGATGAGGCCGGGAACATCGGCCCCCGCTTCGGTGCGGCAAACCGCCTCGTCCAGCCGTTCGACCGAGAAGCCCGCGGTTTCGGCGGCGGCCCGCAGATAGGCGGGCGAATGGGAAAAGCGGTGATCGCCCCCCAGCAGGAAGCCATCTCCCGCCGCTCGCTGGGCCGAAAAGGCGAACCGGCCGCCAGGCACGAGGGCGTGGTGCGCTGCCGCCAGCAGCGGCGCCAGCTTGCCTAGATAGACCACCACGTCGGCGGCAACGACAATGTCGAAGCGATCCTGCACCCCCGTCAGCGCCGCCACGGCATCGCCGACTTCCAGGCGGTCGTAGACACCCTTGCGCCGCGCCTGCTCGACCATGGCGGACGACAGGTCCACCCCTTCCAGCCAGGCCGCGCGATGGCGCATCGCCTCGCCGGCCAGGCCTGTGCCACAGCCGAGATCGAGCACGCGGCCTTCGGGTGCGGCGACCGGGGCGACGGTATCGAGCGCGGCGCGCAACTGGAAGGGGGCCTGATAGGCCAGCCGGCCGACCAGGGAGTCCTCGAAACGCGGCGCGTACTGATTGAACAGCGTCTTCACATATGCTTGGGGCAACTGGTCGGGCTGCGGCGCGGCGCCCAACAGGGCCAGGCGGATGGCGGCACCCATGACGTCGGAGGCATCGCGGGCCAGATAGGCGGCATAGGCCGCCACCGCCTCGTCGCGCCGGCCGGTGGCTTGCAGGGCGTCGGCCAAGGCGAAGCGGGCTTCCGGCCACTCGGGGGCCAGTTCAAGCACCTGTTGGAAAACCGAAACGGCTGCCGCCGGGTCGCCCTCGGCGATGAGCGCGAGGCCGAATTCCAGGCGCCGGTGGGCGGCAAGATTGCAGCACGACATGAAATGAACCCGCAAAGCACGCGACGAACGCTGACGCGACGGGGGACCGTCGCGGGGGGTCCGACCCGTACTTCGCAGAAGGAGCGGCATGTTGATGCGCCCGCGCGGTGCGGCTGTCAATAGGGAGGACGTTGGAGAAGGGGCGGGATAAAACCGGAAAGAAAATACGGAAATTATCTTGCGTCCTCCAAACGAGAGTGTATATTGGAAGCGTTCTAAACAATGACCGCTCCGGAGGAGACAAAAATGGAATCTGAAAATCAGGTTTATGGCTTGCCGCGGCTGAACGCGCCGGCGCCGAAATTCGATGCCGACACCACGCATGGCCGCAAGACGCTTGACGACTATAAGGGCCGCTGGCTGATCCTTTTCTCGCACCCGGCCGACTTCACGCCGGTCTGCACCACCGAGTTCATGGCCTTTGCCAAGGCTCACCCCGACTTCCAGGCAATCGGCTGCGACCTTCTGGGGCTTTCCATCGACAGTCTATTCTCGCACCTGGCCTGGACCCGCAACATCAAGGAAAAGTTCGGCGTCGACATCCCGTTCCCGATCATCGACGACCTGTCGATGAAGGTGGCCAAGGCCTATGGCATGATCCACCCCGAAGCCGGCGACACTTCGGCGGTGCGTGCCACCTTTGTCATCGATCCCGAGGGCGTCCTGCGCGCCATGGTCTACTATCCGATGACCAACGGCCGCTCGGTGGCCGAATTCCTGCGCCTGGTCACGGCTTTGCAGACCTCGGACGCCAAGGGCGTCGCCACGCCGGAATCCTGGAAGCCGGGCGAGATGACCATCGTGCCGCCGCCGCGCACCGCGGCCGACGCCGAGGCGCGGGCCAAGAAGGGATACGAGTACACCGACTGGTACTTCTGCAAGACGGCGGCCTGACATCCGTCCGCCGACGCGGCTTGCCGGCGCCCTTTTTGGGGCGCCGGTCGCGTTTGTGGCCTACCTCAGGCAGCCAGCGTCTTCATGACCTCGTAGAGTTTGGCCTTGCGCTCGATGCCGAGGCCCGGGGCGTCGGGCAGCGCCACGTAGCCGGCCTCGACCGGCACGCCGTCGGCGAAGCCGCCGTAGGGCTGGAACATCAGCGGATAGGTTTCGGTGCCGCCCAGTTGCAGGCCGGCGGCCATGGAAAGGGCCAGCTGGGTGCCGCCGTGCAGCACGATGCGCCGGCGCGGCCAGCCTTCCTTCTCGGCCGCCTCGATGATGCGCAGGCCCTCGGTCAGGCCCATGGCCAGGGCCGGGTCGGGCATGATCCAGTCCTTCTTGGGATCGAGCGCGCCGTAGCGCAGCAGGTTGCGGATGTCCTGGTGCGAGAACAGGTTTTCGCCGGTTGCGAACGGCCCGTCGTAGTGCTTGGCCAGCTTGGCCTGAAGTGCGTAATCCAGGGGGTCTCCGGCCTCCTCGTACCAGAAGAGCCCGTAGGGCTTCATGGCCTTGCCGTAGGCCAGCGCGGTTTCCAGGTCGAACTTGCCGTTGGCGTCGACGGCCAGCCGGCTGCCTTCCCCGACCACCTCGATCACCGCCTCGATGCGCTTGATGTCGGTCGCCAGATCGGCCGCGCCGATCTTCATCTTGACCACGGAATAGCCGTCGTCGAGATAGCTCTGCATCTCGTCCTTGAGCTTCTGCATGTTGCCGTCGGGGTAGTAATAGCCGCCGCCCGGATAGACCAGCACCTTGGCGTCGGCCTGGCCCTTGTTGAAGCGCTCGGCCAGCAGCTTCCACAGGGGCTCACCGGCGATCTTGGCCGTCGCGTCCCATACCGCCATGTCGAGCGCCGCCACCGCCACCGCGCGGTCGCCGTGGCCGCCCGGCTTCTCGTTGGTCATCATCGCCGCGAACACCTTGAAGGGATCGATGTTGGCGCCGTCGGCATCCAGCAGCGTCTTCGGATCGGCCTTGAGGATGCGCGGAATGAGCCGTTCGCGCAGGATGCCGCCCTGGGCATAGCGGCCATTGGCGTTGAAGCCATAACCGACCACTGGTTTGCCGTCCCTGACCACATCGGTGACGACGGCGACCAGGCTCACCGTCATCTGGCTGAAGTCGATGAAGGCATTGCGCATGGTGGTGGCCAGCGTGCCGGTCTTCTCGCGGATGTCGACGATACGCACGGGTTGGTTCCCCCTGTTGGTGTTGGTGTTTCCGGCCGCCGGGGCCGTTTTTCGCCGGTCAATACCTACAGGATCGCCCGGGTGGCGGCAAATACGTCGTTGAAGGCGGCCTTCAGCGCCGCGTCGACCTCGACCATCGAGGCGTCGACGCCGAGCGCCTTCAACGAAGTGACGCCGTAAGCCGAGAGGCCGCATGGCACAATGCCGGCGAAATGCGATAGGTCGGGCGCCACGTTGAGCGCCATGCCATGGAAGGTCACCCAGCGGCGAATGCGCACGCCGATGGCGGCGATCTTCTCCTCGACGCCTTCGTGGGCCACCCAGATGCCGACGCGGCCGTCGCGCCGCTCGCCGGTCACGCCGAAGCGGGCCAGGGTGCGGATCAGCCACTCCTCCAGGCTGTGCACATAGACCCGCACGTCACGGCCGCGCCGGTTCAAATCGAGCATCACGTAGGCCACCCGCTGGCCGGGGCC
Source organism: Rhodospirillales bacterium (assembly GCA_014859895.1). GTDB lineage: Bacteria > Pseudomonadota > Alphaproteobacteria > Rhodospirillales > Shumkoniaceae > Shumkonia. The sequence goes on along the minus strand of JACZKS010000067.1, from coordinate 77,034 downwards.
ATGGTAGGTGTACTGGCCGCCGCGTCCACTGGGGTAGACCGGAAAGCGGCCGGCGTCGATGAGGTCGGCGGAATCGGCGCTGGTGCCGGCGGTGTAGAGCGGCGGGTGTTCCAGGAGCCACACCGTTTCCGGCGCCTGGCCGGCGCGGATGGCCTCGACGCGGGCCTCCATGAAGGCCACCGCTTCGGGATAGGAAACGGGGGTGCCGGCGGTGCGCCAGTCGAGCGTCGCGTCGTCCATGATTCCCTTGCCGTCGGTCAAAACGCCGAAGCCTTCGCCACGGCGCTTGATTGATGCGAAAGGATTTGGTATTCCCGCGCCTATATGGCGGCACCCGGTGGTGTGCCGCAAGGGATTTCGCGGTCGTGGCGGAACTGGTAGACGCGCAGCGTTGAGGTCGCTGTGGGGGAGACCCCGTGGAAGTTCGAGTCTTCTCGACCGCACCATCCATTGCTTAACTGACAAGGCCCGCTGAACCGCAGTCGGGCCTTGTTTTGTAGGGGTAGACCCAGCGAACCGCTGCCCGACCGTATTCGATGGCGACGCCTCGCGTGCGGGGCAGGAAGGGAGGCTCGGACGATGGCCGATCCGGTAACCGAGTCGCAAAGGACGGCGGAAGAGGCCGAGGACGCCGCCATCGGGCTGACCCCGGCCGTCGAGCAAGACATCGTCGAGGCGCTGGACGAGGGCGACGCCGAGCGGGCGCGCGACCTTATCGAGCCGCTGCACGACGCCGACGTCGCCGACATCCTGGAACGCCTCGATACCGACGGCAGGCGCGCCCTCATCGAGGTTCTGCGCGAGGACTTCCATCCCGACATCCTGGCCGAACTCGACGACGCGGTGCGCGACGAGATCATCGACGAACTGGGCGTCGCCGAGACTGCCGCCGCGGTCGCCGAGATGGACCTCGACGACGCCGTCCAGGTCATTGAGGAACTGGAGCCCAAAGAGCAGCAGCAGGTGCTGGATGCCATCCCGATCGGCGATCGGGCGCTGATCGAGCAGGCCCTGGCCTATCCGGAGGACAGTGCCGGGCGCATGATGCAGCGCGAGGTGGTGACGGTACCCACCTACTGGACGGTGGGCGAGGCCATCGACTTCATGCGCGAGGCGGCCGACGACGAGGCGCACGCCGATATCCTGCCCGAGGTTTTCTACGACATCTTCGTGGTCGATCCGGCCCGCCGGCCGGTCGGCATCATCGGGCTGTCGCGCTTGATGCGCAGCCGCCGGCCGGTTGCCGTTGCCGACATCATGAACGAGGAAATGCACCTGATCCCGGCGACCATGGACCGCGAGGAGATCGCCTTTCTGTTCCGCCAGCGCGACTTGGTGTCGGCGCCGGTCATCGACGACGGCGGGCGGCTGGTCGGCAGCATCACCATCGACGACGTGGTCGACGTCATCCACGAGGAGCACGAGGAAGACATCATGCGCATGGGCGGCGTCGCCGAGGGCGATCTCTACTCGGCCGCCGTCGACACCGCCCGCTCGCGGTTCACCTGGCTTCTGGTCAACCTTGGCACGGCGTTCCTAGCCTCCGCCGTCATCGGTCTTTTCCAGGCGACCTTGCAGCAGATGGTGGCGCTCGCCGTGCTGATGCCGATCGTCGCCTCGATGGGCGGCAACGCCGGCACCCAGACCCTGACCGTCGCGGTGCGCGCGTTGGCCACCAAGGAGCTCACCGCCACCAATGCGCTTCGCGTGATCGGCAAGGAGATCCTGGTCGGCGTCTTCAACGGCATCATCTTCGCCGCCCTCACCGGTTTCATCGCCTGGCTGTGGTTCTCCGACCCGGCGCTGGGCTTCGTCATCGGCATGGCGATGATCGTCAACATGGTGATGGCGGGGTTGGCTGGCGCCGCCATCCCGGTGCTGCTGGACCGCCTGGACATCGATCCGGCCATCGGTTCCAGCGTGCTGCTGACGACGATTACCGACGTCGCCGGCTTTTTCGTCTTCTTGGCGCTGGGCGCATGGCTGCTGCTGTAGGGATTGCGTTTCCGCTCCACCGATACGTGCCCCGGCCTATTTCCCTGGCGCGCCGCCGGCCCGGAAGGCCTTGATCCGCTGGGCGGCGTTGGCCTTCAGGTTCATGTAGAACAGGTTATAGTCGTATACGTGATAGACCCCGGGGCCGAAGGGCAGGCCCGTGAGTATGCTCGGGTCCGTGGGGGCCACCACCAGCCCGCCGACCTGGTTGCGGGCCGATGTGAAGTGGGCGAAGGTTTGCCGCTGGCCCTGCTCGTCGAAGATGACCGAACCCAGATTCTCGGAAGCCGGAGCCAGCCCGTCGTCGGATCTCCAGGATAGGGGATTCACCGACACCGCGTCGGGCAGGATGGTAGGGGCCTCGGCCTGATAGCCGGCGGCGACGGAGTTGTAGGTGACGATGCAGCCGGTCTGGTTGGCGGAGCGGCAGATCTTCAGGAAGGGGTGGTCCGCCAGATCCTGCCGGGTGATCGACCAGCCGATGATGTAGGCGGCCACCATCTTGTCCCGTAGCTCGGGCCTGTCCAGGTTTTCGCGGACGATTGCGGTCAGGACCTCGGCCCCCTGACTGTGCCCGGCCAGGATGAAGGGGCGGCCGTGGTTGAGGTTTTTCAGGTAATAGGCGAAGGCCTTCTTTACGTCTCCCCGGCCCACGCTGAAGTAGCGCTCCCGGGTGGCCCGATCCATCGATACCACCGAGAGGTTGGTCTGGCGGTAGAGGGGTGCGAAGATGTTGGCGCTGTCTTCGAACACGCTGGCCTGGACAAGCAGTGTAAACTCGGCGCCTTGACGCATCTGGGCGGAATCGATGGGGGCGACGACCGGCTTCCCCTGGTAAACCGTGGGGTAGACCCAGAACACATCCACCGCCTTCTGCGGGGCCTTGGGCAGGCTGACCCAGTCCTGCGCGAGGGAGTAATCCGGCGCTGCATTGCGCGTCGGTACCGTCGGCGAACAGGCCGCCGCCAATAGGGACAGGACCATTCCGACGGCGGCAAGTATCCTGGCCATCAAGTCGTTCCCTCCAAATGCCTGACGCGCAGCGTCGGTGTCTCGGATATAGGAACATGTGTTGAATTGGTTGCCGGATCAAGGCCGTGACGTTCGCGCCCCTTCGCCTAGCTTCTGCTATAAGAAGCGGCTTCACCCGGGAGGAAAGGGAAACGCCGATGGACGAACTGCCGATCACCCACCGCGGCGCCGTCATGCCGTGGGAATGCGACTACATGGGTCACATGAACGTCACCTTCTATACCGCCAAGTTCGACCAGGCTACCTGGCCCTTCTTCGCCTCAATCGGCTTCACGGTTCGCCACATGCGCGAGAACAGCGTCGGCGTCGGCGCCGTACGCTATGACATCCGCTACAAGCGCGAGTTGCTGTCGGGCGATACCATCACCGTGCGTTCGCGCATCCTCGAAGTGCGCGACAAGGTGATCCGCTACCTTCACGAAATGACCGCGGATCAAAGCGGCGAATTGGCCGCCACCGCCGAGGTCACCGCCGTGCACATGGATACCGTGCGGCGCAAGTCCTGCCCGTTTCCCGCCGACATCCTGGCCAAGGCCCGCGCCCTGATGGCCGAGCACGCGAAGGTTCCCGCGATGGAGTGAGGGACGTCCTGCGTCGGCTCACGGCTTCCACCACGCTTCCTCTGTCGGCTCCGGATCGCCTTCTTCCGGCCTCAGGCTATCGGTCGTGGCCGAAATGAACAGCAGGAAGACCCAATCGGTCTTGTCGGAGGCACCGAATTGCGGGCCGCTGGAATCGATGAGAATACCGCTTTTGGCGTCGTAGGCCGTCACCGCGAGTTTGGCGATGCCCTTCCACTGGTGCTTCTTGAAGAACGCGATTTCCGGCGTCGTCAGTTCTCCCGCCAGCGGAATTGGCAGCGGCGTGCTGGGAATCCCGACCAGCCTCTGGCGCTCGTCGATGGACAGCGCGCCGATCCGGGCCTCGACAATGGCATCGGCGTCCGCGCGGGTATTGGCTAGGCGGATGCCCTGTTTCAACAGGCTGTCGCGGATGGCGCCGGCCGCGTACTTGCTGTCGTAACCCTCCACGTACAGGGAATCGACGTAGACCTTCTTGTCGCGCGGGATGTTGAGCGTAATCTGCCGCGCCGCGCGGTCTACGGCGGCCGACAGCAGTAACTGCTCGGTAGCGGCCCGGGCCGGCAGCGTGTCGCGTGCCGTCGAGCAGGCGCCAACGAGCAGGGACAGGGTAAGAACGGCAATCAGACGCATCCATCCCATTTTCCCGTTCCGATGGCATCCGGCAAGCCGCAGTTTCCCGGGTCACAGAGTGTTCACTGGCGGGCAACGGTGCCGAAGTGTTGGATCGAAGGGTTGGCGCCGCGTGGTTGCGCGCCTGTTGCCGTCGTCGGCTTGGTGTTCCAAGGGGCCGGCAGTTCAGCCGATAGCTCAGCGAAAGAAAGGCGGATCGATGTCGAAGAAGGTCGCATTGATTACCGGCGTCACCGGCCAGGACGGGGCCTACCTTGCCGAACTGCTGCTCGGCAAGGGCTATGAGGTTCATGGCGTGAAGCGCCGCTCCTCGTCGTTCAACACCGGGCGGGTTGATCACATCTACCAGGACCCGCACGAGTTTGGTGCGCGGTTCACCATGCACTATGGTGACATGACGGACGCCACCAACCTCGTGCGCCTCGTGCAGCAGGTCCAGCCGGACGAGATCTACAACTTGGCCGCCCAGAGCCACGTGCAGGTCAGCTTCGAGACCCCCGAATATACCGGCAACGCCGATGCCCTGGGGCCGCTCCGCCTGCTGGAGACGATCCGCATCCTGGGCATGGGCGAACGGACCCGGTTCTACCAGGCCTCCACCTCGGAACTGTTCGGCAATTCGCCGGCTCCGCAAAGCGAGCGGACGCCGTTTCAGCCGCGCAGCCCTTATGCCGTGGCCAAGCTCTACGGGTACTGGATCACGGTCAATTACCGCGAGGCCTATGGCTTCCACGCCTCCAACGGCATCCTGTTTAACCACGAGAGCCCGCTGCGCGGCGAAACCTTCGTGACGCGCAAGATCACCCGTGCCGTTGCCGCCATCGATCTTGGGCTGCAACAGCAGCTTCATCTTGGCAATCTGGACGCCGAGCGGGACTGGGGCCATGCGCGCGACTATGTAGAGGGCATGTGGCGGGTTCTTCAGCAAGACAAGCCGGACGACTACGTGCTGGCCACCGGCGAGAGCCATACCGTGCGCGAATTCGTCGAGATCGCATTCGGGTGCGTCGACCGGAAAATCGAATGGCAGGGCCAGGGCATCGAGGAGAAAGGCCTGTGCACGCAAACCGGCAAGGTCCTGGTGGCGGTGGATCCCCGCTATTTCCGCCCGACCGAGGTGGACCGGCTGCTTGGCGATGCCAGCAAGGCGCATGCCCGCCTCGGCTGGCGGCATACGACCCGGTTCCCCGACTTGGTGACGGAAATGGTCGCGGCCGATCGATCGATGTTGTTGCAAACAGCCAACCGGAGTGGTGTCGATGCCTGGTCCGATCTTCGAACTGCGTGGCAAACGGGTGTGGGTAGCGGGACACCGGGGAATGGTGGGCTCGGCATTGGTGCGGCGGCTGGCGACTGAAGATTGCGAAGTCGTCACCCCGCCCGACCCAGTCGATCTGCGCCGCCAGAAGGACACCGAGGATTGGCTTGAGGCGTCGAAGCCCGACGTTGTCTTCATGGCTGCCGCCAAGGTCGGCGGCATCCTGGCCAACAATACGCGTCCGGGCGACTTCATTTACGACAACTTGGCGATCGCCACGAACGTCATCCATGCCAGCTATCGCGTGGGCGTGGCCAAGCTCGTCTTTCTGGGGTCGTCCTGCATCTATCCGCGTCTGGCGCCGCAGCCGATGCCCGAAGAGGCGCTGCTCGGCGGCCCGCTCGAGCCGACCAACCAGTGGTATGCGCTGGCCAAGATCGCCGGGATACACCTGTGCCAGGCCTATCGGCGGCAGTACGGAAGCGATTTCATCTCCGTCATGCCGACCAATCTCTATGGTCCCGGTGACAATTTCGATCTCGCCACAAGTCATGCCCTGCCTGCGTTGCTGCGCAAGATCCACGAAGCCAAGGCGGACGGGCGTGACGAGGTGACGATATGGGGCACGGGCCAGCCGTATCGCGAGTTCCTGTATGTGGACGATTGCGCCGATGGGCTGGTCTATCTGGCGAAGCACTATTCGGACGAGCTTCATGTCAATCTGGGGACCGGTGCCGAAATCACCATCCGCGATCTGGCCGCGACCATCGGCCGCGTGATCGGATACACCGGACGCTTCGTCTTCGATTCCAGCAAGCCGGACGGTACGCCGCGCAAGTTGCTCGACGTATCGCGCCTCCACGCCTTGGGCTGGCGCCACGCTGTTTCCCTGGAAGACGGGTTGAACCGAAGTTACGCGTGGTTCCTTGATCATGTGGCCGATGAAACGATCACGGCAGACGCCTAAGCCACCTGACGGTCCACAAACGGTCGATCGCCACCTGGGCACCGAGCACCTGAATCACGATCTCGTCCAGCGTTCGGTACGCGGCGGGATGGTGACGGTTGGGGCGCAGGGGGCAAAGGTTGCCGTGCAGATCGTGGCCGTCGTCCTGCTGGCCCGGCTTTTGGCTCCGGCCGATTTCGGGGTATTCGCCATGGTCGCCGCCTTCCTGGGAGGGCTCGAGATTCTCAAGGATCTCGGGCTCTCGACGGCGACCGTGCAGCGCGCGCACATTACGCCCCGCCAGGTGAGTACGCTCTTTTGGCTGAACGCCGGGCTCGGCTCCGCGGTGGCCCTTGGATTGGCCGCGTGTGCGCCGTTGTTGGCGTGGCTTTACGGAGAGCCGGTTCTCCTGGACATCGTTCCCGTCGTCGCCCTGGCGTTTGTGTTCAACGGCTTTTCCACCCAGCATCTGGCTCTACTGCGCCGCCAGATGCGCTTTTCGGCGGCGGCTCTCGTCCAGGTTAGCGGCGAGGCGGTTGCCCTTGTTGCCGCGGTTGCCGCCGCCCTGGCGGGTTTCGGGCTGTGGTCGCTGGTGATTCAGCGCCTCGTTTGGGCCTTTTCCACCACGCTGATGGCGTGGATCGTCTGCGATTGGCGTCCGGGCCGGCCAGGCCCGCTTTCCGACGTCAAGGGAATGATCGCCTTCGGCGGCAATGCCACGACGTCGATGGTCGTCGGCTTCCTGGCCAGCAACCTCGACAAGGTGCTGATCGGCTGGTGGTGGGGGGCAGTCCCGCTGGGATTCTACGAGCGGGCGCAGAAGCTGCTGCAGTTGCCGATCCAGAACCTCAATACGCCGCTCGCGACCGTCGCCTTGTCGGCCTTGAGCCGGCTGGCCGACCAGCCGGTCCGCTACCGGGACGCCTATCTGGCGGCAGTCGAGCGGTTGACCATGCTGATCGCCCCCTTGGGCGGCCTGTTCATCGCCTCCGGAGACCTCGTCGTCACCCTGATCCTCGGCCCACAATGGACGGAAGCCGCCCCCATCCTGCAGTGGATGGGGGTGTCGGCGATATACATGCCGATCACCTATACCCTGAGCTGGCTCTACATGAGCCAGGACCGCACGCCCGAGATGCTGCGGGCCGGAATCATCAACGCCGGCCTGACGGTCGCGGCGCTTCTTGCCGGCCTGCCGTTCGGTGCGGTCGGCGTCGCCGCGGCCTATGCGATCAGCGGCATTGCCCTTCGCGCACCTTTGCTGTTGTGGCTGGCCGGCCGTCGCGGCCCGGTGCGGGCGCTGGATCTCGCTCGCGTCCTGCTGCTGCCGCTGTGCGCGGTGGCGGTGGTGGCGGGGTTCGGATTGGTGGTCCGGTCCTGGTTGGCGCGGGCCACGCTGCCGATTCCGGTGGACGTTGCCGTTCTGGTGACTGCGGCGGGGGTTGCGGCGCTTCTGGTCTATGCCGCGTTCCCCCGCGGGCGGCAAATCTTTCGCGAGACCGCACGGCAGATAAGAACCATCATCAGAGGAGAAGCCAGCGCATGAAAATCGCGATCACCAACATGGTGACCTTGAACACCGGAGATGCCGCGATTCTCATTTCGACGGTCGATATCCTGCGCACGGTGGCGGGATCGAACCTCGACGTCACGGTCTTCGATCCGCAGGCGTCGGCGGCCAAGCGCTACTATTCGGATTTCGATTTCCGCGCCGGGTTTTTCGATCAGATCGTGGCCTGGACGGGCGTGCGATGGAGAAAAGGAGGCATCCTCATTCTGCTGGCGGCGGCTGCCACGTGGCGCACCCCCTTGCGCCGGCTCTTTGCGCACCTGTTGCCGCCATCGATCGTCGTCAGCCTGGAACGCTTTGCCGCCGCCGATTTGGTGATTTCGGGCGGCGGTACGTATCTTATGCCCCACTATCGCATTTTCCCCAAGATGCTTGACCTTCTTGTTGCCTTGGCGCTGCGGCGCCCGTTCATTCTCTTCACCCAAAGTCTCGGCCCCTTTCCGCGCCGCCGCCGGAACTGGCTGTTGCGCTACGTGCTCAGGCAAGCCCGGGTCATCCTGGTGCGCGATGCCCGTTCCCGCCGTCACCTGATCGACCTGGGGATTTCCGACGAGCGCATTGCCCTATGTGCCGACGCGGCGTTCGCGCTGGCCCCGCCGCAGCCGTCCGGGTCGACCGCCAGGGTAACCGGGGAAGGCCCGTTGCGCGTCGCCATCTCGGTGCGCGATTGGCCTCATTTCAGCAATGGAACGGCCGATGGTATGGCGGCCTACCATGTCGCCATCGCCGCCCTGGTTCGGCGGTTGGTCGAAGGGCATGGGGCAGAGGTGATGTTCCTATCGACCTGCCAGGGCATCCGGGAGTATTGGACCGACGACTCGCGGGTTGCGGAAACCGTTGCGGCGCTCCTGCCCGCGGAAACTCGCCGGCATGTACAGGTGGACCACGAGTTCCACACGCCACAGACGCTGCTGTCGCTCTACGCCGATTTCGATCTCGTCGTCGCCACCCGCATGCACGCGGCCATTCTGGCCTTGTGCGCGGGCGTTCCGGTGCTGCCCGTCGCTTATGAATTCAAGACCGCCGAGCTTTTCACCGCTCTTGGGCTTGGGGACTACGTGCAATCCATCGAATCCTTGACCGGCGAGCAGCTTTGCCGGACGGCCGACCGCATGGTGACTGAACGCCTGGCGCTCCGTGCCGCCTTGCCGGCGCGGGTTGCCAGGGCGCGATGCTCGGCCATTTCCGCCGGCGGCTACGTTACCTGCGCCCTGGCAGAGGGCACGCCATGAACCGCCGGCTGCGTATCGCGGTTTTCGTCCACGAATTCCCCGCCCTCAGCGAGACGTTCGTTCTCAATCAGGTCACCGGCCTGATGGACCTTGGGCACGAGGTTACCGTCCTTGCCGTCGCACCCCGCCAGGAATCCCGCGTTCACGCCGACGTCGAGCGGTACGATCTTTCTGGGCGCGTCCGCTATCCCGCGCTTCCGGCCTCCCATCTGCGGCGGATTGTCCGGGCCGGCCTCCTGTTTCTGCGACACGGCTGGCGACGCGGAAGGGTTCTGTTGCGTTGCCTCGACGTCCGCCGTTATGGACGGGATGCGACTTCGCTCCGGCTTTTCTTTTGGGCGGTCCGGCTGGCCGGGGAGGCGCCGTTCGACATCATCCATTGCCATTTCGGCCCGGTCGGCCAGTTGGCCGCCAAGCTGCGCGACGCCGGGGTCCTTGCAGGCCGTCTGGTGACGGTGTTCCACGGAGTTGACGTCAGCGCCTACGTGCGTGACCAGCCCGACTACTACCGATTCCTGTTCGCCAGAGGAGAGCTGTTCCTTCCGATTTCCCGGGCCTGGGGCCAAAAGCTTGTCGAACTCGGCTGCGATTCGGGGCGCATTCAGGTTCATCGCATGGGCGTCGACGTCGGCCGCTATCCCTTTCATATCCGATGTTTCCAGCCGGATCGCCCGTTGCGGGTGTTGACGGTGGGACGCATGGTCGAGAAGAAGGGGATCGAATACGCCCTTCGGGCCGTCGCCGAGGTGGTGCACCAGGGGATTCCCGTCGAGTACGACGTAGTCGGCGATGGCCCCCTGCGGGATCAGCTCGAAGGGCTTGCCGGGGCATTGGGCCTGTCCTCATCGGTCATCTTCCACGGTTGGCAGGAGCAGGGCGCGGTCTCGACGCTGATGAATGATGGCGACATTCTTCTGGCGCCCAGCGTCACCTCGGCCGATGGCGACCAGGAGGGCATCCCGGTTACCCTGATGGAAGCGATGGCGACCGGCATGGTGGTGATCTCGACCTTTCACAGCGGGATTCCCGAATTGGTCGAACATGAACATTCGGGGCTTCTCGTCCCCGAGCGGGATGTCGGCGCGTTGGCGCAGGCGCTGGTGCACCTGACCCGGTGTCCGGATGCCTGGTCGTCGATGAGCCAGGCAGCACGCCGCCGGGTCGTGAGCGAATTCGAGGTGAGCCGCCTGAACGCCGGCTTGGTCCGTCATTTCGAGGCATTGCTGGGGTCGTCGTCCGGTGAGCCGGCGGGGGCGGATGTCGAGCCGATCACGCGGAAACGCGCGCCGGAGCGCCGGGATGGCAGGTCACAAATTGATCACCAGCGACGCTCCGCTGCCTCAGGTATTGGATAGGCAGGGAAGTAGAAGAATGGGGCGGCGCCGATCAGCAGATCGTGATTCGTCATTGCTTGAGTATGGGCAGCGCGACGAATGACCCCGTCTACCTGCAGAAAGGAGACCGAGCCATGCGCATCGCCTTCGTTGACATCTATGATGCAGACTCCGTCCGCACGTGGTCGGGCACGCCGTACCACATGTATCGCGGCCTGGTCGACAGCGGCGAACCGGTCGAACCGGTATTCCCCCTTCGCAGGCGATTTCCCGTAAGCTCCATTGCCAAGAAGGTTTTCTTCAAGGCGCGGTCCATGACCTATCTGGTGGATCATGAACCGGTCATGCTTCGGCGATACGCGGCGGAAATAAAGCGCCGGCTGAAGGGCTCCGGGGCCGAGGCCATTCTTTCGCGGAGCAGCATCCCCGTCTCGTTCCTGGACAGCGATTTGCCGATTACCTTTTGGACCGATGCGACCTTCGCCGGCATGGTCGGCTTCTACGACGAATATTCACGATTGCCGCCCTCGAGCATCGCCCATGGACACCAATACGAAAGGGCGGCGCTGGATCGTTGCGCCATGGCGTTCTATTCGAATGACTGGGCGGCGAAAAGCGCCATCGAGAACTACGGGGTATCACCCGAGAAAGTGGCAGTCGTTCCCTATGGCGCCAACGTCGACCATGCCTTGTCGCAAGCGGACATCCGCAACGCGATCGAGGCCCGCCCAACCGATTGCGTCAATCTAATCTTCATCGGCGTGGATTGGGTTAGAAAGGGCGGGAGTACCGCAGTAGACACCGTCAAGGTGCTGAACGAGGCGGGGGTCAACGCGAAGCTGACCATCATCGGGCCCAAAATCCCGGAGGGAACGATTCTTCCGGAATCCGTCGAGTACATTCCCTTCCTCGACAAGTCGGTGTCCGCGCAGAGACGCAGCTTCGAAGAAAAGCTCCTGCACTCCCATTTCATGGTCCTGCCGACGCGCGCCGAGTGTGCGGCGGAAGTCTTTTCCGAAGCGTTCGCTTATGGCGTTCCGGCCATCGCTCCCGATGTCGGCGGCGTATCGACGCTGGTGACCGAACGCAGCGGCGTCTTGTTGCCCCCGGATGCGGGCGCAAACGACTATGCGAGCGCAGTTGTCGCCTTGTCCGAAAGAAGAAAGGACTACACGGCTCTCGCCTTGTCGGCATTTGACGAATACCGGCAGCGGCTGAATTGGGACGTCGCGACGCAGACCATCGTGTCCAGGCTCCGCGAAATCCGGGATGCCTCGTTGCGCGCCGCAGCCTGAAAACCTTGCTGCTTAGCCGCTTACGCCCACGATCGAACCGTCGTCGTCGCTGCGTGGCGCCCCGCGCTTCATGCGAAGGCGCCCCTTATCGTCGACCCACAGGCAGTGGTCGCCCAGCCAGGCGAGGTTCGAATTGTCCCACTGTGATCCGAAATGGGCGCTTCCACCTGCCGCGCCGAATTCCAGCACCGGCAGCTTTTCCTGGCGGTCGATGCCGCCGTAGCAGCCGATCAGGGTGATCGAGGCGTCGGCCTTGCCTTTCAGGGCGGCCAGGCGGGCTCCTTCGGCGTCATTATCGCCTTCTCCGGTACAACCGATCATGACCAGGCGGTTGACTACGTAGGCACGGATCAGGTGGGTCTGCCGGTAAATCGAATAGCCGGTACAGCCGATCAGCGTGCCGAACACCATCAGGTCGATGCCGGCGCCGCCGCTCGCGAAATCCTTGGCGCGCATGTGGTTGTTCTCGAACCCGCAGTTCGAGAGAAGCGTGCATCCCGCTCTCGCCGACAGCCCGTACAGTTTGTTCAGCAGGAAATAGCAGCCGTAGAAACTCACGTCCTGGGTTCGGTTGATCAATTGGGCGCCGTGGGCGCCGTTGGCGCCGAAGACGCAGCCGAAGCAGTGAACGGCCGACAGCACGGTTCTTTGTGCGCCGTGGCTGAAGGTGGCGCCACTTCCCTTGTTGTCGCGGAAATAGCTGTTGAAGATCTGCCCTTCGAAGATGTTGCCATTAAGATGGCAGCCGTCACCGCCGCATCCCTCGATGATCAGGTCGCGCAGGCAGAAATTATAGAAATAGGTTCCCGCGATTTGGCAGTTGATGAAAAGGCCATGGCCGTCCTGCCCTGAACCCCTGATCTGCAGGCCTTCGATCAGGAAATAGCGGATGACCGCCCGGCTTTCGATCTTGATGACCGGGTTGCCGCGACGGATCTCGGAAACCAGTTGGGCGCCTTGCGCCAGGATGCCGGCCCGTTGGGTGATGTTGCCGTCGGGTTTACCCTTGGAGGTGACCTCGATGGTCCGCGTCACCCGGTAGCGCCCGGGCGGGATGACGACCATGGTGGCCTGCCGCCCCGCTAGGGCGGCCTCGAACGCGCGTTGCAAGGCATCGGTGTCGTCGGCCACGCCGTCACCGATGGCGCCGAAGTCGCGTGCCGAAGCCATGGTTCCGGGCGGTGCGGCGGAAGATGCGACGTGGCTGCCTCCGGCGGCGGCCAAAACGGCGAGGCCGGCGCCGCCGGCGAACAGGCCACGTCGACCAATGCCGTGCCCGGTCATGCTGCCCGTGCCAAAATCGATTCGTAGAGATCGCTGTAGTGCTGAACTACGATACCCATGTCGAATCTTTCCTTGACCCGACGGCGGGCCCGCCGGCCCAGTTCTTCCGTGCGGCCCGGCGAGTCCAGGCACCAGGCGACGCCGTTGGCCAGATCGGTGGCCACGAAGGGGTGGGCGAGATAGCCGTTTTCCCGATGCGCGACGATGTCCAACGGGCCGCCGCTGGCGAAGGCAACGACCGGCGTACCGCAGGACATCGACTCGATCAAAGTCTTGCCGAAGGCTTCCTGCAGCGAGGGGGCCACCATGACATCGGCGCCGGCATACAGGCGGGCCAACTGGGCATCGTCGTCGATATGCCCGAGAAAATGCGTCTTCAAGCCAAGCTGCGGCGATACGTCCGGGGCGATGTCTCCGAAGACAAGCAGTTCGGCCGGGGCCGTGCTGTGCGAGGCGGCCAACACGTTGGCCGCCTCGACCAAGTGGCCAAATCCCTTTCGTTCATCGCTGAGAGCCCCGACCGCGCCAAAAAGAATGTAACGCTTATCCGGAGCCAGTCCCCAGGCCGCGCGCGCCTCGGCGGGTGGTACCGGTCTGAAGCGGCGCGAATCGACACCGTTTGGGATCACTCGCGTCGGGACGTCGGCAAAGAGGCTGCTTTGCCCGGCACACTTGGCCAGCCAGTCGCTGATGGGAACCAGCCAAAGATCGAGGCCGGCCCAAGCCTTGCTTTTGTTGCGCCACACCACGCGGCTGAGGTCATTCTCGTGGGTTGAGCCCAACTGTGGGCAATGCCCGCAACTCGTTCGGTAGCCGGTGCATCCGGCCGTGTAATGGCACCCGCCGGTGAATGCCCACATGTCGCGCAAAGTCCAGACCACCGGGACGGGAATGCTGCGGAGGGCTCCGATCGGCATGAAGCCGCCCCCTATCCAGTGAAGATGCACGATATCCGGCCGCAGAGCCTCGATGGCGCGCGACAGCCCGCGAGGGACCCAGCCAACCGTCCAGAATGATGCATCGGTCTTGCGGTATCCGTTAAGCGGCAACTGATCGAGAGAGTCGCGAACCCATTCGTGCACGCGGGCTGTCGCGCCGGCCAGGGGAACGACCCGCTCGTCATCGCTATATTTGCGTCCGACCAGCATCAGTGAATCGACGCCCGCTTCGCACAACGCCTGATGAAGCCCATAGGAGCCGCGAGCGGCTCCACCTCGGGTGTCGCTCGTACTGATGTGCAGAATTCTCATCGCGCCTCCATGATCAGTCGCCGCCGCACCTCTCCGACGGGTTGCGGGAAGGCACGGTTCGATTGCGGGATACGCCTGGCGTCGGCGGCTCTGGCGTCCCGTTCGTGGATTACGGAAACCGCGCATGCCAGCAGCAGCACGATCCAAGTGCGCGGATCCACGTACCCGCCGGATGACTGACCGAAGACGATCCACACCGCCCAACAAAACAAAAGCGACGGGGTTCCCAGCGACCGAAGAAATCCGCTGAGCGCGATCAGAGTCAGGCTGCCCCAGAACAGCCCGAGGAAAATCCAATGCAGCCAGAAATAGTTGGTGACGGCCGCCATGGCGCTGCCGAAATAGTAGCCGCTGGCCAGAGAGGGAGCGCTGGCGTAGATCTGCTGGACCGTCGGCTCGATGAATTCCCAACCCGTCAGCCCGGCACCTCCGAGAGGGTGTTCGCCAACCACGCTTACGGCCGTCAGCACGGGGGCGATGATGCGCGAGAAGAAACTGGGGTCTTGGCCGGCGAGAATAGAGCTGATTCTCTCCTGATAGAGGGATTCTCCAACCAGAATGGTGGCGCTCGATAGGACCGCCGCCACAACAAGTGCGCCGGCTGCGGCCATCGGATTGTAGCGCACCGCCCACGGCGGCCCGCGCCGGGAGGCCAGCAGGATCTCGTGAAACGGGATTGCGGCGACGCCCAGGAACAGAGAAGGGCCGCGCATCGCCAAGTATCCGGCGGCCAGCATACCGAGATAGATGAACAGCTTCAGCCGGGCTTGTGTCAGCACGTACCAGGCGAAGGCGAAGAGCGTGTAGGCGAAGGTCACGGCAGACGGCTCGGAAGTAAAGAGCTTCGGGCGGATGCGGCCGTAGAACAGCTGGTCACGCGCGTCCGCGACATAGACGCCGCTTGCGAATACCTGGGCGCGGAACGTATCGCTGAGGTTGCGGAAGGCCGTGGAGACATTCTCGAGTGCGCAGCCGACCAGCACGATCAGGCAGAACCAAAGGAATACGCGAGATAGCCGCCGGCGGTCGAAGCGGGTGGCGGCGAGGAAGAAGCCATAGGCAATGGCCAGCGAGTAACTGAGCTGAATGAAGCCTTTGAAACGTTCGGACAGATAGGCATAGTTCGGTGCCGTCAGCGTCGACAACAGGAAAATCACCAAGGCGACGGTGAGGGCGACGACTTGCCGTTCCTTGATGCGGCCGGCGTTCTTGAGCAGAAGCAACCCGCCGGCGGCTCCCGCCACGATACCTGGGATGGGGATGCCCCCGGGCAGACGTGCGTCGATGCCGAGATAGATGCCGAGCAGGAACATGACGACCAGCAAGTGGTCGATGATGGATGGGGGCTGCGCCGGGTACCAGGTAGGTCTCATGGGGGTGCCGCGTGCGCCAAAAGACTTTCGCCGCGCTCGCGCCATTCGAAATGGTTGGCGCATGCCGCGTAGGCCCGGTCCTGAAGACTGTTGAGAAGGGGCAGATCGTCGATGGCGGCCACCACGCCGGCGGCGAGCGTTTCGACGCTCGGAAAGCTGAGGAGGGAATCGGGCGCGTGCAATGGCACGCCGGTCACCGAGCCGTCGATCGCAGCGATCGGCAGCCGGTTGAACACGTAGTCGAGAACCTTCAGCTTAAAGCCACCGCCCGTGAGTTCGGGAACCACCGCAATGCGGGCATCGGCCAGATAGGGCTCGATCGCCTCGACGGTGCCTACGAAACGTGTCGCCTTGACCCGCCGGCGCAACCGTTCCATGAAGTTCGCGTCGCCGTTTCCGACGACGTGGAGTTCGGTCCCGCTCGCCGCGAACAGGGGGTCGGCGACGGCGAGGAAACGCTCCAGATTCATTCGTTTGGCAAGCCAGTCGAAGCTGCCGACCAGGATGGCGCGCCGGGGATGGTCGGCAGTGATCAGGCGGCGTGGAACGCGTTGCCCCGCATAGCCGGGGGGCAACACGATGATCCGCTCGCCGGGTCGTCGCGTGGCGAACCGTTCGGCATCGTCGGAGGTGATGGCCGTGACCAGGTCGGCGCGATCGACCATGCGTCTCTCCAGCCGCCGGACCTTCAGCGAGTCGAGACGAAGCGCGATCTTGACGAAGGGGTTCCCCCGATACTCGCTGGCGACTCTCGAGCGGGTGCTTTCCTCGTGGTTGTGGGCGACATAGGCGACGTGCGGCGGGGCGCCGCTGGGCCCCCGCAGGTCTGACAGCAGGGGCAGTGCCCAGCCCGCCCACAGTCCGTCCAACACAACGGCATCCCACGCCTGCTGCGTCGCCGCTTGCCGCAGGGCCTTGCGCAAGGGGACGGAATCGGATCGGTAGGCAAGATTGGGCAGGATCGAAAACAAACTGGCCCAATCGGGTCGCGAGGTACGGGGAGCCGGCCACCAAACGACTCGCCCTTCCACCGTGCCGGGTCGCCTTTGAGATCCCTTGCTGGCAAAGCACAGCACGTCCACTCTGGCACCCGCGCTGGCGAGAGCCTCGATCAGGCGGCCCGAATATATGCGCTGGCCGTCGTATTCCGGCTGCGGGTCGGTCCACGTGACCCACAGACAGTGCTTGGTCTCGGCGCCATCGGCGGCGGTACTCAACTCAGTATGCATTGCGGCCGATCAGCCCCTTGATGGGGGTCAGCAGGATGATCTTGAAGTCCAGCCACAGGGACCAGTTTTCGATGTAGTAGAGGTCGTGCTCGACGCGCTTCTGGATTTGCCGCACGGTGTCGGTGGGGCCCCGCCAGCCATTGATCTGGGCCCACCCGGTGATCCCCGGCTTGACCCGGTGGCGCGCCCGGTATTGGGAGACCGCATCCTGATAGAGCAGCCCGGCGGCCTTGGCTGAAACGGCGTGCGGCCGTGGGCCTACGATCGACATTTCACCGCGCAGCACATTGAGGAACTGGGGCAGCTCGTCCAGGCTCCACCGCCGGAGCAGCCGGCCGATGGGTGTGATGCGTGGGTCGTTGCGCTGGGTCAACTGATCGCCATGCAGATCCTGGCGTTCGTGATACATGGTGCGGAACTTGAAGACCTCGATAAGCTGGTTGTTGTACCCGTACCGCTTTTGCCGGAAGAGGACCGGGCCCGGGCTGTCCAGCCGGATCAGGCTGGCGATCAGCAGCAGCAGCGGCGCGATCATCAGCAGGATCAAGGACGCCAGAAGGCGGTCTTCGATTTCCTTGGCGGCGTATCGCCAATCGGAGAACGGCCGGTCGGTCACGTTGAACATCGGGATGTTGGCATAGTGCGAAATGCCCCCTTGCATGAGGCGCAGGGCGGCCGGCCCGGGACAGAGTCGGATGTCGACCGGCATCTCGGCCAGCTGAACAAGAATTCGCTGCAGGCGCCGCTCGGAAAACTTCGGCAATGCGATGACCACGGTGTCGATGGTTCCGCGACGGACGCGGGCGAGGAGATCGACCAAACTGCCGCCGCGCCGGGCCGGTACCCGGCTTGATGATGAAGCCGGTCGGTTCTCGTCGGAAAAAATGCCCGCGACCCGGATGCCGTCCGCGGGATTGGCCGAGAAGTGGTCGGCCAGGCGTATGGCCAGCGGCCCGCTTCCGACGATGGCGACGGTCCGCTGCAGTTTTCCCTGGGCGGTCCAGCGTGCCGTCTGGACGAAGAACAGCCACCGCAGGCCGATCAGTGTGGCCAGCGAAAGCGTGAACCACGACAGCGCCCACAGCCGCGAATAGTCTTCCGACGTCTTAGTGAGGAAGCCCACGGCCACCAAGGTTGCGGCGACGGCCATCCAACAGGCCGCGACGCGGCGGATGGCGACTCCCGGCTGCTTCAGGATGTCGGGTTGATAGAGGCCCGTCAGATAGAAGAGGTTGACGGCCAGCAAGGTGCCGAAGGCCGTGATCAGCCCGTACTCGGTCCACAGCGAATACGGATCGCCGACCAGCCAGAGAGCGTAGGCAAGCGACGCACTTGCCGTCAGCACCAGAATATCCAGCGGAAGCAGCAGGCTGCATATCATCGCCAGCGAATAGGGTCTCGACGGCCGAACGACCTGTCCGCCTGGGCGACGATCACTGCGGCGACCGAAGCGATACAGGCGTGACAACAGCAAACCGTTTTGGGCCATGTAGTTCTCCTCTGCGGGCGACGGAAGGAGGAGACCGATTTTGCGAGATTTTCGCAGCCGTGGCCTGTGACCAAGCCGTGCACGAATGTGACTTATTTTGGTGCGGTACGCGGAGCCGGGGACAGCGAATGGGCCGTGGCATGTGCCGGGTCCCTGAGCGCGCCACGCAGAAGCGTCAGCGCGAAATTCTCGACCGTATGGGAGGCGGCGAAGGCAGCCATCCCGGCGGCATCGCCCAACGCCGCCGGTCCGCGCTGGGCGGCGAGTGCGATAGCGCCGGAAAGCGCGCCGGCGTCCGTGGTATCGACCGTCAAGCCAAGTGCGTGCCGGCGCGTCAGATGGCCGAGAAGGCCGTAATCCTGGCAGATGACGGGACGCTGCGTCCGGGCCGCCCACATGAGGATTCCGCTCGATCCAACGAATCGCTGATAGGGGGCCAGGATGACGTCGCTGCGGCTGACCAGTTGGGCGAGCTCATCTGCGCCAAGCCGCCGGTCTTCCAGGTGAAACCAAAGGTCCCGTCGTGCCAAGGCCAGCTTGGCGGCGGCTTGTTGAACCGTCGGACGCAAGGCGGCGTCGAGACGGCCGGCGACGATGACGGCAATTCGCCCGGCCGCGTCGGCCGGAAGCATCGCCAGGGCTTCGATCAACGGCAGGACGCCCTTGCGCGCCGTCAGCTCGCCGAAAAGAACGAAAAGCGCGCGTTCCTTCGGGATGCCGGCCATGAACGCCGGTTCCCGCGCAGAAACGCCGGCAGGCGCTGGAAACGCCGGGTCCGGCAAGGCGAGAACCTTCTCGCCGTAGCGATAGCGCCGCCAGGCGAACTCGGGGAAATAGGGATCGAGCGAAAGGACTGCGCGAAGAGACGGGTTGGCCAGCATGAGCCGATAGAGCACTTCCTTGCGCCCGTCGCGCAGCCGCTCCTTGGCGGATGGGCGACCAGGGCCGAAGGCGCCGTAGTGGACGGAGGGGCGAAACAGAACGCCGGAGACCGGCCGTCCCGTCCGCAGACCGAGCCCCAATGGCAGGGAGAGATGATCGAATTGCAGGAACATGCCGGCGGAGGCGCCGGTCCGTTGCAGATAGCGGCGCATCAACCACCACCGGGCGAACGCGCTGACGGCCAGGCGATGGTGGGTGCACAGCGCCTGCTCGCGGGACGTAAGGGCGACGACACGCACCTGGTTCGCCGGGGCCCGCGCCACGGCATCACCGAGCAGATGGGCGAGATCGGCCGCGACGACCAGGCTGAGGATCGGCTGCTCCGGACTTTTCGGCGCGGCGGCCAGAAGGTGTTCGATCCACTCGCAGGAATGACCGCGCGGATCGGGCTCAAAGATGAGAAGGTGTGGCCGCACGTTCGCCCCGGCCGATCCTTTCGGATGTGCCGCCCTCAGTGATGGTCATAAAGCGTTGCAGGACGACCGCCTTGTCGTGACGCGTCATCGCGTAATTGCGGCCGTTGCGGCCCAACTCGCTCCGAAGTTCGGAATCCTCCGCCAAGCGCTCGACGGCATCGGCCAGGGCGTTCGCGTCGCCCGCCGGGACGCATAGCAGGGCGCGGGAATCATCCATCAACTGCCATAGCATGCTGCCCGGGCGGGCGCTGGCGACGAACGGCCGCCCGGCGGCCATGATCGTGTACACTTTGGAAGGGACCGCGAAGTCGGCGGCATCACCGCTCTGCGGGACGAGGTGGATGTCTCCCTCGGCCAGACCCTCAACCAGGGCTTCCTCCGGGACGAGCGGCGCGAACCGGACGTTGCCAAGTCCCCGGCTGGCGACATCTTCGGCCAACCTGGCCGCTTCGCTGCCGGCGCCGCGCAGGGTAACTCGAACGTTTCGGCCGCGCTTCTCCAACAGGGCCGCCATGTCCACGATCTGGGGCAGGGCCTGCTTCTTGCCGAAGTTGCCGCTGTAGAGGACGTTCACCACGTCGGATTCCGCCTTTTCGCGAGGCTCGATCACCGTGGTATCGACCCAGATAGGCAGTATCTCGATCGGCGCGGTCACTCCCTGCGCCTGAAGACGCCGTCGCATGTTCTCCGACAGTACCAGAACGACGGTCGTGCGATTGAGCACGACGCGTTCGGTCCAACTCATGAGCTTGACCAACGGGCCGGCGCCGACCATGCCCAGCCCTGACGCCAAGCCCGACTGGATGTCGTGTACCACGGCGATATGGCGGCCCTGGCGCCGGGTCGCGAACACGCCCAGCAGGACCGTCAAAATCGAGGGACACAGCGAAATGACCAAATCCGTCCGGCGGATGCGCCTGGTTGCCAAGGCTGCGAGGCCCTTCAGCAGGAAGACCATCTCGGCGAAGATGCGCCCGAACGCGTCGCGGCGGCGCGGCAGCCAGGGAGCCACCCGTTCGACACGCACCCCGCTCAGGCGTTCCCGATCATGGCTCCCGTCGACATAGTCCGGCGGCACCACCCCTTCCGGATAGTGCGGCCGGCAAGTGAAGACGGTTGTCGCCACGCCATGCGCCGCCAGGGTGCCGGCAATGTCGGAGCAATAGGGGGCGGAACCGAGCGCTTCCGGCCAGTAATGCTGCGTCACGAACAGCGACGTCCGGCGGCGTGGCGGTGTCATCGCTTTCAGCCTGCGGTGTGGACGAGATGCCGGGGGTTGAGATACCCGGCATCATCGTAGCCATACTTCCGGTAGCGGCGTGGATTGACTTGAGACAGAACCACGCCGGCGATGCGTCCGCCGACGCTGTAGAGGTTGCGGATTTCGCTGGAAACCACCCTTCGCGGCGTGCTCGCCCACTTGACGACCAGGATGGTCCGATCGACGAGACGGGCGAGGTGCAAGACCTCCGGAGCCAGCAAGGCGGGCGACGTGTCGAGGACGATCAGGTCATAGTGCCGCGACAGGGTGTAAAGCAGCATGCGCAGCCGCTCGATCCAGGCGACGTATCCCGGAAAGCGGCCAACGTTGCCGGCGAACATCACATGGGCGCCGGAAGCGGGATCGTGATAGACGGCCTGTTCGGGCGTGATGTCGCCGTTCAGGAGATCGGAAAGCCCGGCCCCCGGGGGCTGGTTGAACATCCGATGCAGGCTCGGCCGCTTCCAATCGAGATCGAGCAGGATGACGCGCTGTCCCTCAGTCGCCATGAGCTGGGCGAACGAACTGCTGATCCGGGTCTTTCCTTCGCCGGGCAAGGCGGAGGTGAACATCATGACGCCGCCAGGCGTCGCCGAATTCTCGTTTCCCAACGACAGCCGGGCGTTCAGCATCCTAAGTGAGCCCGTGAACGTCGAGTAGGGCTTCTTGACGACATGCCCCGGTCCCTTGTGGCGCCCCTTTATGATCGGGACGAGGGCAAGCGAAGGCAATCCTGTGTACTCCTCGACTTCCTCCGACGTGCGAAAGGTGCGGTCGAGATTTTCGAGAAGCAGCGCCAGCAGGATGCCGACCCCGGCTCCGACGAGGGTGGCCATCACCAGGATCAGGGTGACGGGCGGGAAGCTCGGGCTGAGCGGCACGGTCGCGTAGGAAATGATTTCGGCGTTTGACGTCTGGATGTCACGCTGATCGACCGTTTCCTTGGCACGCTGCATCAGGGTCTGGAGCATGGTGCGGTTGGCCATGGCCTCACGCTCCAGTTCCCGCAGCTTGACGGATTTGTCATTTGACTGGCCCATCTGCCGCTTGAGCTGCTCCATGCGGCTCGTGATGCGGGTGTAGCGGTCATCCGCCATCCGCGATTCGTGACGCAAGCCGCGCACGATCTTTTCGATCTCGTCCTTGATCTTGGCTCGGTTTTCGGCGATCTGGGCGCGGATATCCCGGACCCTTGGATGTTTGTTGGTATAGGTGGAGGAAAGCTCCGCGGCCTGCCTTTCGAGTTCGGCCTGCTGACCGCGCAAGGTGGCGATCAGCGACGATTGAAGAACGGAGGGCAGGCTTTCCACATTATTCGGGTTTTCCTGCCCGGATGTGGCCTGGGCCAGGCGGACCTGAGCTTCTGCCTTGCCATTCTCGGCGGCCACGAGGTCCGCGTTGAGCGCAGCCAGCTGCTGGGCAATCACCGTATCGGACTTGGTTTCATACAAGCCGTTCTCGCGCCGATATTCCTCGACCGCCCGTTCGGACTCGTGGGCGGTTCGCTGCAACTCGCCGATCCGTGTCTGAAGCCAAGTATTGGCGCGGTCGGTCGCCCGCTGTTTGCGCGTCAGTTGCTGTTCGATGTAGACGTCGGCGAAGGTGTTGGCGATACGCGCCGCCGTGACCGGTTCCCGGGACTCGGCCGAGATGCCGAGCACGTGCGAGCGATTGAGTGGAAGCACCTCGATCCGGTTGAGCAGCGCGGCCTCGATCATCTCTTCCTGGCGTTGTTCCGCGCTCGGGACATGCTGATCCACCTCCGAGGCACCGCCGGCTGGGGCGACGTCGCCCTGCTTGGGCGCAATCAGATTGATCAACTGCCGGAAGAGCCGGGAAGGCGAGATGGCGTCCCGCCACGTATCCTTGGGCAGGAGGGCCGGATTGAATTCCGGCGATTTATCCAAAGCCAGACGGTAGGCCACCTTTTGCGCCACCTCGCGCGACGCGATCACATAGGCCTCGCTCTGCGTCGTCTCGCTGTTGGGCAGGATGGATTTGAGAACCGCTTCGATATTGGCGATATGCGGATCGGGGAGGCCGATCAGGACCCGCACTTCCGCGGTGTAGCGTGGGGTCATGAACGCGGCGGCCCCGGCACCGGCGAGGATGAAGGCGAATGTGGCGCCCATCACCAGCCACTTGCGGCGCCATATCTTGCGCACGACGTCCCAATTGTCTTCCTGGGCAGGATCGGGCCCGTAGCCTGCGTCGTAATAGGGCGATGGCCAACGGGGTTCCGGCAAGGCGGCGGGGCTCGAGGGGATTTGGCGTATCTCTCGCATGATGCCTCAGAAAAACCGTTCGCGCACGATGATCACGTCACCGGGCAGCACGGGGGTTGCAGGGCGCGCATTGATCTGGCTGCTGGGTTTGCGCTGGATGACGAACTCGTTTTCGCGGGCCCGGTAGGTGAACCCGCCGGCGATGGCGACGGCGTTGACGACCGTCATGCCGTCGACATACGGATAACTGCCCGGCTTCCTGATCTCGCCGACGATATAGAACGGCCGGTAATTCAGGATCTCGACGCTGACATTGGGGGCCCGCATGTATTCCTTGAGCTTGGTTTCCAGTACGGATTCCAACTGCGCCGACGTCAGGCCGCCGGCCTCGATGGCCCCCACCAGCGGGAAGGTGAAGGCGCCCCGGCCGTCGATCTGATGTTCCCCGGACAGCGTTTCATCGCCAAATACGTGGACGCGGACCTTGTCGCCGGCGCCCAACTGGTATTCCGTCGAAGTGGGTGCCGAGGCGGGGACGGCGACGTCCATGGGGGGAGGTGTTTCACAGGCAACAACGGGCACGGCCAACACGAGGGCCAAGACAAAACGACGCCACCCGCGCAGGCGGCCGAAGAGTATCTGGGTCATCGCTATCCTCGCGTCGGTCTTTCTGGGGTTCACCGAAACGTGGCATCCCTGGGATGCTAACAGGCCGCGCAGGGGGGATAATGTGATCAATCGGTGGTCACTCCAGCTACAGGAACCGACAGCCGTGACGCCACCACGGCGGGGTGGCGCCGACGCAGCCAGTTCCAAGCGTGCTCCAATTGGGTTTCGAGGGCACCGAAGGCAGGAACCCAACCGAGTTCGGCCTTGGCCAGCGTGGCGTCGGCCAGCAGAATCGGCGGGTCGCCGGCACGGGGCGGATGTCGTCGCGTCGGAACCGGACAGCCGGTGACACGTTCCGCCGCGTCGATCACCTCCAATACCGTAAAGCCCTGGCCGTTCCCCAGGTTGTAGGCGCCAACGACGGCGGACGTCTCCATCTTGCGAAGCGCCAGGACATGGGCCGCCGCCAGGTCGGCGACGTGGATGTAGTCGCGGACGCACGTTCCATCGCGGGTGGGATACTCGTCGCCGTAGACGTCGATACCGTTCCGAATCCCGGCCGCCGCCTCCAGCACGAGCGGGATCAGGTGGGTTTCCGGCTCATGACATTCACCGAGTTCGCCGTCGGGATCGGCGCCCGCCGCATTGAAGTAGCGCAGCGAGATCGACCGCATGCCGTAGGCGACGGCATAGTCCTGCAGGACCTGCTCGCACATCGCCTTGGAATGTCCGTAAGGGTTGACCGGCCGGATCGGAGATGTCTCCTTGATGGGGACCTCTTTCGGTGCCCCATAGACCGCGGCGGTCGAGGAAAAGACAATGCGGGCGATGCCATGATGGCGCATGCCGTCGAGCAGCGTCAGGAACCCGCAGAGGTTGTTGCCGTAGTATTTGGCAGGGGCTACCACGGATTCGCCGGCGGCGATGTATCCGGCCAAATGAATGACCCCCTCGGGATGGTGTTCGGCCAGGCAGGCGGACAGCCGGCTCCTGTCCTCCAGATTGCCGACCTCGAGGGGGCCCCAGCGGACCGCCTCGCGATGGCCGTTGAACAGGTTGTCATAGACAACCGGAAGGTAACCAGCCCGCGCCAGAGCTTTGCAGACATGGCTGCCGATATATCCGGCACCGCCGGTAACGAGGATGGTTCCAGGCATCGGTCAGGCTCTTCCATAGTTGTCTTCGAAACGGACGATGTCGTCCTCGCCCAGATAGGTGCCGATCTGCACCTCGATCAGGTGCAGCGGGATGTTGCCGGGGTTTTCCAGCCGGTGCAGGGCGCCGATCGGGATGAATACCCACTGGTTTTCGTAAAGGAGGCGGGTCTGGGTGCCGCAGGTCACGCGGGCCGTTCCGCTCACCACCACCCAGTGCTCGGCGCGGTGGTGATGCATCTGGAGGCTCAGTTGCGCGCCCGGCTTGACGACGATGTGCTTGACCTGGAAGCGCTGGCCGAGGTCGATGGATTCATAGTGGCCCCAAGGGCGATGGGCTCGCCGGTGCTGGATCGACTCCGGGTGCCGCATTTCGCTCAGCCTCTGCACCAGTTGGCCGACGTCGGCCGCGCGGGAGGCGTGGGTTACCAGCAGGGCGTCGTCGGTATCGACGACCACGACGTCGTCCAGTCCCAGCACGGCGACCAGCCGGTCATCGGCCCGGATATAGGAATTTTGCACGTCCTCCACGAAGACGTTGCCTTGCAGGACGTTGCCGTCGTGATCGGCCTCTTTGACGTCGCGGAGCGCCCGCCACGACCCGATGTCGCTCCACGCCATGTCGGCGGGAATGATGACGGCCCGATCGGTGTGTTCCATGACCGCGTAGTCGACAGACAGGTCGGGTGCGGCGGCAAAGGCGGTTTCGTCGAGATGAACGTAAGTATCCTCGACCCGGCACCGGGTGACCGCGTCGCCGGCTGCCTTGGCGACCGCCGGGCTGTACAGGTCCAATTGTTCCAGAAATGCTTCGACGGGCAGAACGAACATCCCGCTGTTCCAGAAATGGGAACCATCGGCGACCAACAGGGAGGCCGTCGCCGCATCGGGCTTTTCGACGAACCGTTCGACCGCATAGACGCCCTCGGCGCCGCCATCCAACGCCGAACCGCGTTCGATGTACCCGTAACCTGTCTCGGCGTGCGTAGGCTTGATGCCGAAGGTGACGAGCCAACCGTTGGCGGCCGGCCGGAGGGCGCGGATTGCCGCCTCGGCGAAGGCGGGGCCATTGCCGATGTAATGGTCGGCGGGCAGCACCAGCATGATGGCCTCGGGATCGCGTTCCCGGAGATAGGCAGCGGCGGCGGCCAGCGCGGGCCCGGTATTGCGGCTGACCGGCTCGCAGAGGATGGCTTCCGGGATCATGTCGATGGCGGAAAGCTGCTCGTTGACCAGGAACCGGTGGTCTTCGCTGCACAGCACGACGGGGGAACGCAATCCGATCAGGATCCGCGCCCGTTCCGCCGTTTCCTGTAGCATCGTCCGTTCGGACGCCAGCGGCAGGAGTTGCTTGGGATAGGCCTTTCGCGACAGCGGCCACAAACGCTTTCCCGCCCCCCCGCACAGGATGACCGGATACAGATGCTGGGTCTGAGCGAGCGAGGAACGCTCAGGCGACAAATCCGCGCGGAGTTCATTGTTCCTGGCGACTTTTTCGACGTGGTGCATCCCTTGTCGGTCCCCGCGGTTTGGCGCGACGGGCCCCCCCCTCTCTCCCCGATGATTTAACTCGAAGGCGCGGGGGAAGAGGGGCTCAGGCCACCGTTGTTCCGGTAGGTGCTGGAAAGCCCGGTGACTTTGGACAATGCCACGGGCTGGCCACCCTCGCTGCGCGACTGCTCGCGCCACCGGTATCCGAAGCCCGGATAGTTTTCGATCTCCAGGAAATCGGGGTCGATCGCCCGAAACCGATTGCGGATCTTGCGGATCAAGGAGCGAACGTTGCTCCGGTAGCCATGCTGGCCGTCGCCGGCCAGAAACCCGGCGCCGTGCACGACATCGTAGATTTCGCGGTACGATACCTCTTCGCCGGCCCGGCAAACCAGGAGCCGAACGATCTTGAACTCGGTCACCGTCAGCGGGACTAGGGCTTTCCGCCAAAGGGCCCGGTGACTTTGCAGCTTGAGATCCAACTCTCCGACCGTGACGGACTGGGTCAACGGCCGCCCGATCATCGGAACGAACTTCCGGCCGCCGATCAACAGGCGCACTCGCTTGGCACCGATCGATGGGCTGCGGGATTTGCTGAGGAAATCCGAAGCCCCGTGCTCTAGGGCGACTTCTTCGACCTCTTCCTCGCCGTCATCCGCGACAATGGCTGCGGGCGCCAACCCGCCCAGGCTCCGAAAGCGTACGAGAAGATCGATTCCGGATGCCTGAGGCAGATCGGCATCGATCAATACGGCGTCGATGCCGCCGCCGTTCGTCACATAAAGCAAGGCGGCTCGGGGGTCGTCGAATTCAATGACAAAAAGCTCTTGCGCGCGCAGGCAGGCTGCCAGTGCGGTGCAATAGGAATCTTCTGCATGAATGAGTACGACGCGAGGGGAGGTTCCCGCCCACTGGATCGCCGATGACGATCTCTCGGGCCTGACGGGCTCACGCGCGGCACGCCGCCCAAGAAAAGGCGGAGCGTCCGTATTCGAATTGATCCACGCTTGTCTCATCACATCACCTGTCTTGCTTCGGCGGCTCACGCAATCTCAAGGCGCGATCGCCTAGACGCCGTCTTCGCAGGATAGGGAGGAAGCGGACCGAACAGCGGCTGACGCGCCACCTGAAAGCGTGCGATCCCATGCCCCCCCGTCGACCTCAAACGAGGCCATAAAACGCTTCCCTTCCACGCACCAACCACCGGTTGATCTGCACAAATGCCCGTGGAGGACGCGGTCCTCGAATAAACAGACGATATTGTTGGGATAATTATTCCCGCACATGCCGAGACGTTTTGTGAAAGCGGCCAAGTCCGCCCCGCCGCGGGAATAATTCGGGTGGAAAAGAGTCCTTAGTTTAAAGGGGCGGAATAGATGGCCACGAGGATTGGTTTGCGCGTCGAATATGACGGGCCATTCCTTGCTTGCATGCGAGTCGTGGTCTGAGTGGGTCGTGACGCCCCGCGACCGAAGAGAAGGCGTCCGACACGATGATCATTTGGTTCACCTTCATCGCTGCCGCCGGTCTGGGCATTCTGGCTGCTTCGATCGCATACTCGAAAGGCCGTCCCCCTTTGCTGTGGGGGGTCGGAGGCGCTGTTCTCGGCATTGTTGTTGTGCCTTACCTTTTGTTGGTCAAGGATCGCCGAGACGAACGAGGGTGGAAGCCGGAGCGTTTCGGGCTGCCCAGCCGCGGCGGCAATTGCCCGCATTGTGGCGCCAGGGCGGACACTGAGGCGGTCGTGTGCCGTGTCTGCCGGAAATCCCTCATCAACTATTCAACTTCCGACGCTCCGGCCTCGGAGGATTCCGAAGTGCGCGGTGGGGAGCGCTCGGCGCGGCGTGAGCAGCGGGCGGCTGCGGCGGCAGCTAAACCGGCCGCGCGCAAGACGGAATCTGCCCCCCATGACCCCATGTTCAGGCGTCTTGACGAGGCGTTTGCGCGCATAACCGTCGAGATGCACCGCTCGGAGGCAGAGCAGCACGGCGAAGACGCGGTGGCAGAGCCGGCGCGGGAGTCCAAGGACGAAGCCGAGGCTCGCCGGCAAGCGGATCAAGCTGATGCGGAACGGCGGGCCCAGGCGGATCGGCATACCGAAGCGCAGCGGCAGGCCGAGGAGAGGTGGCAGGCTGCAGAGCGGCAAGCTGAAGCGCGGCGCCAGGCCGAGGCGGAGCGGCAGGCCGAGGCGGAACGGCAGGCAGCAGCGCGGCGCCAGGCCGCGGAGCAACAGGCTGAAGCGCGGCGCCAAGCCGAGGCGAAGAGACAGGCCGAGGCGGAACGGAAGGCTGAGGCGAGGCGACTGATCGCAGAGCGGCACGCTGAAGCGAGACGGCTGGCCGAAGCGGAATGGCAGGGTGAGGCGGAACTAGCCAACGCGGAGGGGCAGGCCGAGGAGGAGAGGATTGAGGACCGGCACCCGGCGCCGCTGGGACAAGACGATCGGGACGACGGGAGAGAGGAGCCGCGCTTCGATAGTGCGGATTCCACGGAAGATGTTGCCGGCAATGAGGACGGGTGGGCGCCTCCGGAGGATAAGCGGCTTTACGTGGAGCCGCGGATGGGAGGAAGTGATCCGCGGCTGGCCGATGCATGGCGGGAAGGGCGACCCGGATTTCCGGCCTTGAATCAGGGCCGCCAGCGTAAACCACGGGGGCGCCGAGCCTCGCTTGCGCTGGTGGGGGTGCTTGCCGTCATGGCGGTCTTGCTGGCTCCCTACACGGGCCCCTGGATTTCCCGTCTGTCGCCGCCCTCGGCGTTGAATTCAAACATGGCGGAGATGCGGGATATTCCGGCGCCGGCCGGCGATCCGACCAACGAATGGGAAACCGCCTCGGGAGATCCGGAAGCGGACGAGACCGGCGACGCGGATTCGTTGTTTCCTTCGTCGGGAAGGGTGGCCGGAGCCGACAGTTCGGGGAATCTCGCGGATCCTGCCTCCAAAGCCGATCGCCCAGCCGATAGCGCCGGTGGACAGCAGGGCAGAGAGGCGCTGACGCCGCCGCCGAAGGTTGCTGCCCGGTCGGCGCCTTCGGCGCCCGGGAAAAGCACCGCCGGTTCGGATTCTGCCCGCAGTGGCCGGAACGTCGAACGGGCGGCGCCCCGGCGGGAGCCCGTGGAAGTTCCCTTGACCGAGGACTTTGCGACGGCCGTCAGGAAAGCCTTGAGCGAACACCGGGGCCAGTCACCGGTTCTTGGGGCGTTGGAAGCATCCGGCATCACCGCCGCGGGCGAGATCGTCACCTTGGTTCAACAGCGGCTGCGGGAACGCGGTTATGACCCGGGGATTGTTGACGGCCGCGCCGGCCCCCGGACGCGGGCGGCCATTCGGAAGTTCCAACGAGACAACAACCACGAAGAGGATGGTGACATCAGCGTCACCCTTCTGCAGAGCCTGGGTATTCTCGGTCAGCAGATCCATGCCTTCGGTGGCGAGGTCGCGCCCACAAGATCACCCTGAAGTCCGCGTTTGGACGCTGACTTCAGGGGGAATACCGGCCGGGAACGTTCCCGGCTAATACTGGGTGACAAGCCTCAGGAAAACGGTGTTGGTGTCGTAGTCGGAATCGGCTGCCGTCGAATCGCGGGTTTCATAGGTGTAGCTGAGGCGCAACCGGAGATACCGGTTAAGCAGGTAGTCGCCACCGGCGCCCAGCGCGATGATGTCATCCTCCCGCGAAATACCTTCGTAATCGTTGTTCTCGTATTCGGCATTGGCCGAAAGAATGACATTGCGCAGCAGTTCGTGATCAACGCCCGCACGGAACAAGGTCGAAAGCGCGCCCGCGGCTCCGCCGAGGGTCGTTTCCTCGATTGTCCGCTGAACGAGAAATTTAGCCGTCGTCAGCCGCGTCGGATTCCATGTGAGGTCGCCGCCGAAGCTGGCGCCATCAATGGTTTTCAGGGTGGGATCATCGAAATCCTGGCTCATGTAGCCGACGAAAACATTGCCGAACATGAGGCCGCCCAGATCCAGGGCAATGCCGGCCCGCGTTTCCCAACCATCGGAATCGCGGTTCGTGGTTCCCGGGTTGTCGTATTCGCGCTGGTTGATGGCGGCCCGGACGAAAGCCTCGTATTGCGGCGCGATCTCATAGCCAAGGCGGAAGTTCTGTTCCGTCTCCATGCGATCGCGTGTGTCCTGTTCGAGATGGGTGCCATCGTTGGCGGTCGTATCCTTGTAGTCGAGGACCGTGAGGTCGCCGCCGAGGCGCATCGACAAACGATTGAACCGCTTGGTGATCGCCGCCGACGGCCCGTACTCCGTATAGGTTACGGGTTCCGAGGCGCCGGTCTGGCTGGTGGGCGAGGAGCGATTCTCGTGCTTCTCGGCGTACTGGAAGCCGCCGGACACATTGAAGCTGCGGTCGATATCCACCCGGCCGTCAAATCCGGCATGCCAGTCTTCGTAATTTTCGGCCGTATTGTCGAGGTGCCGCCCGACATCGGCGCCGGCGAAGAAGTTGAGGGCGTGGTTGTTCCAATTCGATTTCAGCAATAGCTCCGGAGAGAGAACCGTGACGAAGTCCGACTCTTTATTGCTGTCCCGATAAAAGATGTTGTCGCGATAGAATTCCGTGATCTCCGCCTTGGGGTACAGGAAGAACCCGCCCAAGCGAACGCCCAGCGGGTCGTACTCGGGACGCGCCCGCGAGGTCACGGTGTCGTGTTCGCCCGGCTCGGGCTGACTCTCCATCTGTTCCTGCGGAGTTGCGGGCGGCGTTTGCGCCCAACCGGGGACGCCGGCAACCATCAAGGCCGGAACGACGAAAAGACCAAGGAACGCACGCATAACCCCCCCTTTTCCCAGGCATGGGTAACAAATTGCCGCAAGTCTACCCGCTGTATTTCAATTTTGGAATATGAATTGTTTCCGAACCCCCTCAGTTTGTTGCGATTTTCGCCTTTTTTGAGCATCCTGGCCATGACCCGTCACGGGTCCCACGTGTCTTTTGCCGAGCGTCACCGGGCAGGTGCCCATAGATACGTCCACGTTTCGGTCAGCGCGCCGGTCTTCAGGCGCAGGTAGCACCTGAGCTCAACGGGGTCGCCGCCGTCCGGGCGCAGGTCGAACGTGGCACGCCAGGCGGCAATTTCTCCGACCAGGTAGGCAGATGCACCCTCGATGCGGCCGCGGGACGCGGTGATGACCGGCTCGACCTCGGCATCCTTGGCCAGGGGGTCGAGGGGGCCGCCTGCAAAATCAACGACGAACTGGAGGCCATTGTTGTCCTTTTGCCGATGGAGTCCGCGGCCAAGGCGGGTGGCAACCACGCGGCCGACCGGAGACTGGGAGTCCGGAACCTCGCTACCCCATGAAAGGCGATAGGCCAGGGACAGTTCCTGCCCCGGTTCGGGAGACTCGGCGGGCGACCAGAAGGCTACGATGTTGTCGAAGTCTTCGTTGTCGGTGGGGATCTCGACGAGGCCGACAGCACCCACCCCCCATTGCCCCTGTGGTTCAACCCAGAGGTTCGGGCGCCTGTCGTAATAGATGCGGTCGTCCTGGTAGTTCCGGAAGTTCCGGTCCCGCTGCAACAGCCCGAACGCGCGCGGGTTTTCGTCCAGAAAGGTGGTGACCCGAAAGCCGGCAGGGTTGGCCAGTGGCCGCCAGAGACGCTCGCCATTGCCACGCACCAGGGAAAGGCCGTCGGAATCATGGACCTCGGGCCGGAAATCGTCGGCGGCCCGGCGATCGTTCTCGCCGTGGTGATACATGCTGGTCAGGGGCGCCAGGCCCAGTTGGCGGACTTTCTTGCGCGGAAACAGAGTAGCCTCGACATCCATCACGGTCGTCCGGCCGGGGTGGATGATGAACCGATAGGCGCCGGTAACGCTCGGACTGTTCAGTAGGGCATGGACCGTGAGGTCAGCCTGTTCCGGGGCCGGCTTCTCGATCCAGAAGGCAGTGAAAAGGGGGAATTCCTCGCGTCCGGGAAACACGGTGTCGATGCCGAGGCCGCGCGCCGAAATGCCGTACTGCATCTGCCAACCCACCGCCCGGAAATAGCTGGCGCCAAGGAAGGCCGCCATATCGCGTTCGAAGTCGGTCCGGTAGTGAATGCGAAATCCGGCGAAACCGGGAATGTCCGCCAACGGCGGTTCGAAACGATTTTGGCCGTAGTCGAACATCTCGCCAGAAAAGCGAACCGGTTGGGAGCGGCCGTCGCTGACCTGGTGGATCGCCACGGGCTGCGCAAAGCGCCGCCCGACGTGAAAGAAGCGAAGCTGGAAAGCGAGATCCTGGTCGTGCCAGAGCGCGTGGTCCGGCCTGAACCGGATCTCCCGGTATCGTTCGGGGGGCAGTTCCACGAGTTGGCGGGGGATCGCTGCGGGCGGGCGATACTCAGCGGCACTGA
Source organism: Rhodospirillales bacterium (assembly GCA_014859895.1). Lineage (GTDB taxonomy): Bacteria > Pseudomonadota > Alphaproteobacteria > Rhodospirillales > Shumkoniaceae > Shumkonia. The sequence goes on along the minus strand of JACZKS010000067.1, from coordinate 44,076 downwards.
GGCGGCGGGCTTCCTCCTTGAGCCATTCGCGGCTGAAGGCCGAACCGTCGCCGGCATCGGGCGGCGTTTGGGCATAGGCGGCGAAGTCTCGGTTGGCGGCGATTTGGGCGGCCAGCAACAGAGCGGTCCGGCGCAGAAAACTTCGCCGGTTCACGATCCGGGGCCCGCCGAAAGCACCCGCTTTTCCTTGGGGCTGTAAGGCGCCGCCATGGCAGGAGCCAACGGGGGAATGGCGCAGATTGCCTGCTGGGCCGCGCAAAGCACGCCGAACTCTCGGACTTCTGGCGTTTGACGGGCCTCGGCCGGGGTCAAAAGGAACCCCAGCCGGCGGAGCGTCTCGCCCCATGCCGTTCGGCCGGTCAACACCGATATGGGGGCCGCCAGCACGAGAGGAGCGGTGATCGGCATCAGCCACCAGAACAGGCCCGGCGCGAGAACCGCAGCCAGGGCGCCAAGTCCCACTCCGGCAGCCATTTCGACCCAATGGCTCGCCAACGCTGTTGCCCAGTCGACTTCGGTGGTGCCTCGGCGCGGCGGGCCCCATCCGGAATCGCGGCCGGCAAGTACGGCAAAGACGAACCGGGTATGGAGGAGCGCCATCAAAGGGGCGATGAGCGCCGAGAAGAACGCCTCGATGAAGATGCTGAAGGTGAGTCGAACACCTCCGCCGTGGACTTGGCGGGCCTGGCGATTGGCCAAGGTTGCAAAGAGGCCAAGGACCTTGGGCCCAAAAAGGAGGGTGAGCGTCAGGGCGAGTACCAGGAAGCCCGGCAGTCGGCTATGGGCTTCCGGCCACAGCCAGCCCCCGAAGTCACCTGGAAACGTCAGAATGGACAGGGCGAGAAACGTCAGCCACAGCGGACCGGAGAGGTAGCTCATGATGCCGATGAGAAAAGTCATTCGGCTCATGACGTGCAGGCCCCGTGCGAAAAGCAGACGCCAATGTTGCAGATTGCCCTGGCACCACCGGCGATCCCGGCGGGCGTGTTCGATGAGATTGGATACCCCTTCTTCATAACTGCCGGCCAAATCGGGAGCCAGGCAGACGCGCCACCCGGCCTTGACCAGCAGCGCCGCCTCGACGAAGTCGTGGCTCAAGATCTCGCCGCCCAATGGCTTGCGTCCCGGCAGCGGCGGCAGGGCGCAATGCTGCGCAAACGCCTGGACGCGGATGATGGCGTTATGTCCCCAATAAGTTCCGGCCCCCATTTGAATCCAGGTGAGGCCGGCGACGAACAGCTTGCCATAAACGCTGCCCGCAAATTGCTGCAACCTGGCGAACAGTGACCGGCCGCCAATGGAAACCGGCCACGTCTGGAGAAGGGCCATGCCCGGATCCGCCTCCATGCGGGCCACCATCGAAACCAGGGTGCGGCCGCTGATCAGGCTGTCGGCATCGAGGACCACCATATAGGTGTAGCGACCGCCCCAGCGCCGGCAGAACTCCTCGATGTTGCCGCTTTTGCGACCGCGATTGTCACGACGGCGACGATAGAAAAGCCGGCCGGATGCCGAAAGGTCGCGGCAGGCATCCTGCCAAGCTCGGATTTCGGCACGCCCCGCCGCGGGGTCGCGCGAGTCGCTGAGGACAAAAAATTCGAACATCCGAAGGTGTCCGGTCCTCTCGAGCGACCGATAGATCACTCTAAGCCGATTGAAAACGTCGGCCGGATCTTCATGATAGATGGGGACGACCACGGCCGTGCGGGGATGCCCCCGCAACGTCTGGATGGTTTCCGTGGAAGGACCGTCCGTGCCGCGAATCCGCGACACGGCGCCGATCGCGAACAGCCAGAAGCCGGCACTGATCCAGGCCAGCAGAAGCGCATACACGCCCACCAGGATCGCCTCGCCCCAGGTCAGGCCGTCGGCCGACATCTGGATGTCCACAATCCCCGCTGTGCCGCTCAGGCTGGTCATGGCGATGAGACCGGCCAGCAGCTTGCGGCGTTTCGACGCTGTCGTCATTGCTTGACGGCCCGTCATCCGTGTCGAACGGCTGACGGCGGAGTGGCGGTCAGCGCCGGTGGCGACCGATGTCGCCGTCCCTGGATCAGGAAGCCGAAAAGATCCCGCATTCCAACGAAATCGAAGGCCCTGGCGTGCATCGGCAGTGGCGATTCCGGCGGCACCTCGGGATAGGAGGCATGTGCGCCGGTATCGGCAGCACCAGGAACCTCCTGAGGGGGAGGTGCGGTGACCGAAAGGGAAAGGTTCGCCGGCTTGGACGGGAGCATAGGGTGCAAGGCGTCGGCCGGAAGGCTGGGATGGCTTTGACGTCCGTGAGGGCCATGGTTTGTCTGCAGCAGAACGTGGGATGGGGCAGCGGAACTCATCGCGGTCTCTCCGGACTGTGAGGAAAACGGAAGGTGCTTGCGCGACTGAAAGCTAGCTTTGAACGTCATGGCTGTGTGCGTTTCCTGTCGTGGTAGACTTGCCAAGGCGGTCACGCATTCCCGCCGTCTTCTCTCCCGCTGCAAAAATCAAGGAAATGGCCTCCAAGACGACCGGTTGGGAAACCGCACTTTGGAGCGGAAGGTTCTTAACGACGCGGATCGTCCGATTCCAGGGGGACGAGGCCGAGCGGCTTCTGCGGCTTCAATGTCTCCGACCGCTCGTTGCCGACCTTGAAGGGCGGAGCCCTGTCGATTTCCTCCTTGGTGAGCGAAACTCTGATCACGTTCGATGTCAGCGCGCTGCCGACATCCCGCCAGGCGACCCCTATGGGTTTGGTCCCGATGCCCATTAAACCGCCGGCTTCTACCACCAGCCCGGAGACCGTGCCGGCCTTGTCGAAGACGATGTCGTCGACGATGCCGACTTCCTCGCCCGCGGTGTTGACGACTTTCATGCCAAGAAGTGTCTCGACGCGGACCTGGGACGAGCCCTCGGCAGCAATAATGGTCCCGGGGGCGGCCTGACGGCCCTCGGCATGCGCTTGCGCTTGTCCGGTGCCGGGCGGCGTCTGTGCCGCCGGTTGCCCCAGCGCGGGCGCTGCCGTCAGCAGGACGGCACCAGCCACAAGGAGCAGTCGTTTCGACATGGTCTCCTCCTCCAATTGCGCGATGGTGTGGGAGTCGTCGAAGCAGACTCTCGGGGCGTGCCCGATATTCCCGGCTCGCTCCGTCCCGGATGGCCACGGCCGGCAAAAGGCCCCCGAAGCCGAAACTTGCGGGGGCCAGTCTGTCGTTGCAGGGAGGTGAGATCGCGAGAAGGAACGTCCCCGTAGACCAAGCGGCAGCAACCATTATTCCGGATTCGGACGGATGCAGGCGGATCGCGCGCATTATTACGGAATAATTTCACCCGATTGCTGGTCTTGAAAGGCAGGGCGAATAGAAAAAAAGACGGCCACAGGGCCAAAAGAGCCACGAAATCGGGCGTCACCCGATGCTGCCGTCGAAGGGATTCGGGATAAGGTGTCAAATGCTGGATAGCGCCTTCAGGCCTTTGAAGCCGCCCGGGAGCCGGACCGAGAAAGGTGGCACCGCTGCCTATCGCTTCGAGGACTCCCTTGATCGCTGGCTGAAGAACGAACTCGACACTCTTTACCGGGACGTGCTCGACGCCCCGTTACCGCCCAAGCTCGCCGAACTTGTGCGCCTCTACCAGGCCAAACTCGATGCGAAGGAACGTGCACATGGAAGGAACCCATCGGAGTCCGGGAGGCCGGATCAGCGTGCCCGGAAGCAACTTGGCAACGAGGCGTCCGGGGCCGCCGGCAGGGGCGGCAGGAGACACCCACCCACGGAATGACATCGTCCGTCATATCCCCTATCTGCGACGGTATGCCCGGGCGCTTGCCGGTTCGCAGGAAGCGGGCGACCACTATGTGCGGATCTGCTTGGAGGCACTGGTGGAGGAGCCGGACAGCTTGCGTCCCGGGCCCTTCCGTCGGCTTCAGCTTTACCATCTTTTCCATCGGACGTGGACGAAGATCGCCGAACCAATTTTCCCGAGCGACCTTCCTCCCGATCCGGCGGTTGGCGAACCCGTGGACCCGTTGCACAGGCTCCCTTCCCAACGGCGGCAGGTGTTGCTGTTGACGGCGGTGGAAGGGTTTTCGCTGGACGAGGCGGCGGCGATCATGGAGATGCCGCCGGAGGCGGCGGAGACGGAGTTGACCGCCGCCCGCATCGAGCTCAACGACCAGGCGGCGACGTCCGTCCTCATCATCGAAGACGAGCCGATCATCGCGTTCGATTTGAGCGATATCGTCAGCGAGATGGGCCACGATGTCGTGGGCACCGCGGCAACCAAGGACGAAGCGGTGGCGCTGGCAATGCGCAGGCGGCCAGGCATCATCCTGGCGGATATCCAGTTGGGCGACGGCAGCTCGGGCATCGACGCGGTGGCGGAGATCCAGCGCTCGCGCGATGTGCCGGTGGTGTTCGTGACGGCCTATCCGGAAAGACTGCTGACAGGGGCCCGCCGCGAGCCGGCGTACCTGGTGACCAAACCGTTCGAACCGGATGTCCTGCGGGTGACCATCTATCAGGCGCTGCTGTCGCGGAGGAAGCCCCCGATTCCCGGTACCGTGTGCTGAGGCGGCCGGGTCCGCGCGGGGGGTGAGGTGTGCCGTTTTTCCGTCCCATCACCACCGGGTCACTGACCCAGCGGCTGGTGATTCTGTTCACCTTCATTCTGCTGGTGCCGACCGTCCTCAACGTGTTTCTGGCTTGGGACGCTTTTTCGGAAAACACCAAACGGGCAAAATTGGCGGTCCGCCAGTTCGCGGTGCTGGCTGCCACCTACGAACGGCGGTTCTTCGACGATACGCGGCGCGTCCTCCAACGGTTGGCCAACGAACAGGCCATTCGGAATCAAGAGACGGATCGTTGCGCCCGGCTGTTGAGGCAGATCCTCGAAAATTCCCGAGAATTCTCCAATCTGGTCTATTCCGGCGCCGATGGCGGACCGATCTGCTGGACCGCCGACAGCATCAAAGAGGTGCCGGCCCAGGCGCAGTTGCAGGAACGCACGGCAATTCGCGATTTCTCGCTCAGCGACTACATGTTTACGCCGGATTCGCCCTTCCCGGTAATCATCGCCACCCAGCCGGTGTTTGCCGACGACGGGCACCTGAAAGGGGTATTGAGCGCGTCCATCGAGCTCTACTGGCTGACCACCTTCGTACACGAAGCCCGCTTGCCGTCTGATGGCGTCTTTTTCCTTCTCGACAGCAATGGCAACGTACTGGCCAATCGGGCCCTCTTTTTCGACAACCGAAATCCGGCCCTGCCCAAGACGGGATCGGGGACGTCGCGCAACGAAACCCTGCACTCCGCGGTTGGCCAGGATCTGGTCGACGAGGTGGTCGGCCGGCGGTTGATCGACTTCGAGGCGATCGGCAACGACGAAGTACGCCGCGTCTACAGCAGCGTCGCGCTTCCGCATGGCAATGTGACGGTTCTGTTCGGCGTTCCCGCGGCGACGGCCTTGGGCTGGATCGAGAAGGACCTCGTAACCCGGATCTTGAGCGTCTGCGGCATCTGGTGGACGGGCATCGCCGCGGCTTGGCTGGGGACGCGGCTGCTGATCACCCGCTGGATCATGACGCTGAGAAGAATGGCCCAGGCGCTCGCGGGCGGCAACTACGCGGTGGCGGATTTCAACCTGAACGAAGCGCCGAGCGAATTGCGCAGCCTCGGCGAGACGATGGTGCTCATGGCCGGCCGCATCGAGGCGCGCGAGGAGGAATTGTCCCGATCGGTGCAACAGAAGGACATTTTGCTCAAGGAAATCCACCATCGGGTCAAGAACAACCTGCAAATCGTCAGCAGCCTTCTCAACCTCCATGGCAAGTCGGTGGTCGAGCCTAACGCCCGTAACGCGCTGGACGACGTCAAGATGCGGGTGCGTGCCCTGGCCCTCGTCCACCGCTATCTCTACGAGGCCGACGACGTGCGGGTGGTTCCCTTGCAGATGTTCATGACGGAACTGTGCCGGACGCTTGTCAACAGTCTCTCGGACGCCAAGCGCCGTGTATCCTTGCGCGTCGACATTCCTGAGATGACGATCGTGTCCGATTGGGCCGTTCCCGTGGCATTGCTGGTGACCGAGGCGATCACCAACGCCATGAAACACGCCTTCCCTGACGGGCGAGCGGGCAATATTGCCGTTCGCCTTGCCCTGAATGGGGCGACGGGGCAGGCGGTGCTGACCGTTTCCGATGATGGCGTTGGGCCGCCCCTGTCCGACCCGGATCAGTCCAGCCGCCACCTGGGGCTCCACCTGATCCAGGCTTTTGCCCGTCAGATCGGCGGCGACTTGGCCATTTCGGGCCCCCCCGGCATGACCATCAAGGTTCGTTTCGGTGTCGACAGGCTGACCGGGGAGGGGGAGTGGCGCAATCTGCCCGTTGTTCCGATGCGCGAGCTTGCCATGCCGGAGAGGGGGGCGGCGAGCGCCGCGTAAAGCGCGCCCGCGCCCGCCTGCCCGCCGACGTTCTCGATCACTCAGGCTGTATCGGAGGACAGCGCGATTTTGCGCGACGAAGGCTCGGGAATGTACCCGCCTTCCAACTGGGTCGAGACGATGTCCACCGAAATGTCCTCGAGGTGGAGGATTTTACGAAGGTTCTTCCGCGCCCGGTTCAGACGCGACATGACCGTGCCGATGGGGATTTGCAGCACATCGGCGACTTCCTGGTAGGCCAACCCCTCGAAGCCGATCAACAGGATCACCGCGCGCTGCTCTTCGGGCAGGCGATTGATGGCGTCCATGGCCTCGCTGCACACCATGCGGTCGGACTGGATGGGGCCGGAGGCGAGGAACAGGCAGGTATCAAAGGGAATATGCTCACCCCCGCGGCTCTCGCGTTTGGCATGGTCGATCCGGGCGTGATGAAGAATGGTGAGCAGATAGTAGCGCAAGTTGCGGATCTCGCCGCCGCTGTCCAGATAGGTCAGCGCCCTTTTCAGGGTTTCCTGGACAAGATCATCGGCATCGTCCGGGTTCGCGGTCAGGGCCCGCGCGTAACGCCGCAGGGCCCGGATGTGCGATTCCAGGTCGTCTTCGACGACATCAAGGGGGGTGGAGATACCCTTTTGAAGGGACGTGTGGTTGGGCACGCGCGATCTCCCTCTCTCGATGCTCTTTAGAGGGAGTTGTGCCGGTGGCTGGGGCATCTCCTGGGCAAGGTTGTGACAATGTTGTGTCATGGGCGGCCACTCATCCTGGAGTGGCGTCCGCTCGGCGAACTCCCATTCCTGTTCGTCCAACCATTCCATCTCGTCGAGCTTGGCGTCGTGCATGGTGGCACCTGGAATATAAATGAAACGCGACTGCAATTCGCATGATAGACTTAATAAAAATCATGAATATTGCAAAAAGGTATACGCGTATGGCCATTTAATACTCAGATAATGCTTTGTGATTACCACCAATGATGTAGGATTACCCCAATTGTGTTGCGTTGTTCCTTTTTGATTATTTCAAGATTTGTGTGGCGGTGCTGTCAAATTCAGTCGCGACCGACCCGCTCCCCGCAACAATGATCGCCGTGTTAAGAACGGCATGCGACAAGGGACACCGAGGGAAGCGGCCACGGGTCGATCCGACGGCGCGCATCGCCCTTACCGCCGTCTTGTGCGGCGACGTTTGCATCGGGCCTGGCACATCGATCGGTTTCGGTGCCGTGCCGACGGCCGAAAGCGGCCCGATCATGGTCGGCGCCAACACTGTCGTCATGAATACGGGTCTTAGGGGAGGGGGGGCGCTCGTTCGCCGGTTGCCATCGGTGACAACGTCCTTATCGGGCCACGCGCCTATCACTCGGACTGTACGGTTGAGGACGAGGTGTTCATCGCCACCGGCGCCACCGTCTTCAACGGCGCGCGAATCGGCAAGGGCGCCGAGGTGCGTGTCAACGCCATCGTCCATATCAAGACGGTGGTGCCGGCCGGCGCCACGGCGGCAATCCTGCCGCCCGATCGCCACGAGCAGATCTGGGCGATCCAGAAGTCGCTCAACTTCCCGGAAGTGGTTTTCGGCGTCGGAAGGCCGCCGGAAGGCGAGACCATCATGCCGGACGTCATGCCCCGCTACGCCGGCGCCCTCAACCGCTGGCATCGTGACGATGAGGAGGTCGACGGGTAGTGGGCGCTGCCGGGATCAGCCTTCCGCTTGGCTGCGTCCTAGTGGCAGTGGCCCTGGCCGCCGCCGCAGGTGTGGTCGTTGCCGAAGCGCAAGAGTTGGCCCTGGGCGAAGGCGACCATCGCCTCGCTCACCGAGCGGTTGCCGCCATGGTGCATGACTATGATGCCGACCTCGGTGAAACCTGCCAATGGCCTCATGCCCATGCCGCCGGCGATCAGCACGCGGGCGCCCTGTTCAGCCAAGTAGTGGACGGGGCCCAAACAGCCGCCCTGCTCGTGGGCCAGGTTGGGTACGATGCGCACGCCCTCGATGCGGCCGCCGTCGACGGAGACCAGGGTGAACACGTCGCAGTGGCCGAAGTGGTCGGACACTGCGGCCTCCAGCCCGCCCGGATGAGCGGACGGCACGGCAACGATAGTGGTCATTTTGGACTTCTCCTTCCTTGGTCGGTGTTTTGTTGGTGTTGGACGGGTTCGGACGCTTCGGCGAGGCGGACGTTGCCGCCCTCGACGCGAAGGGCCATGCCCTCGACGATGGCTCGGGTCACGGTGCGCCGGGCGGCGCCGAGGATGCGTCCGAAGGTCTGGCGCGACACGCCCATACGCTCGGCCGCCGCGCCCTGGTCCAGGCCTTCGAGATCGGAAAGGCGCAGGGCCTCGTAGCCGTCGAAGGCGAGATAGACCTCCTGGAGCGCGTGCATGGGAATGCCGCGCGGCTTGAAATCGATGACGCCGGGTAGAGTGGCGACGCACCGGCACTTGCACGGCCTGGGCATGACGCGAGCACTTCCAATTATGATCAAATGACCATAATTATGGCCCCGACACCATTCAAGCGAAAACGCCACACGCGTTTCCGACGCGGTCGCGGGAACGACGTGACAAGCCCTTCGCGGTGGCTTACATGGGGGGCGAGCGCCGGTTGGGGGCGCGGCCGGGACATCAAGGGGCAAATGGCGCGTCGGAGGATTTCTTCGGGATCGACGTTCGAGGCACTGGCCGGCTATTCGCGGGCGGTGGTCGACGGGCCGTGGGTATTCGTGTCCGGCACCACCGGCTTCGACTACACGGCCGGCACCATTGCTCCCGACGTTGCCGCGCAGACCGAGCAGGCCTTTACCAACCTGGCGACGGCTCTGGCTCAGGCCGGGGCCTCTCTCGCCGATGTCGTGCGGGTACGGATTTATCTGGCCGAACGGGCCGACTTCGAGGTGGTGGCGCCGATCGTCGGGCGCCATTTCGCCGGCATCCGCCCGGCCAACACCACCGTGGTGTGCGCCCTCGTCGATACGCGTATGAAGGTCGAAATCGAGGTGACGGCGCTGAAAGGGGAGACCCGGGCGTGACGGTCCATTTGATCAAAATGGCGGTGGGGGTGGAGAGCATCCCGCACCTGGAGGAGATCCAGGCCAAACGACTGCGCGCGGCGGTCGGGGCCGGCGGCCCGGCGGTGCTGCGTCACGTTACCCGCAATACGCCGAGGCGCGCCGACGAGATCCTCGACGGGGGCTCGATCTATTGGGTGTTTCGTGGTTTCATCCAGGTTCGCCAGGCGATCGTCGACGTCGCCGAGCACGCGGAGGCCGACGGCACACCGGCCTGCGCCCTGGTGTTGGACCCGCATGTCGTGCGCACCGAATTGCGTCCGATGCGGCCGTTCCAGGGGTGGCGCTACTTGGCGGAGGAAAAGGCGCCGCCCGATCTCAGGGCGGAAGGCGCGGCGACGGGGGATCTGCCGCCCGAGATGGCCGAGGAACTGAGGGCGCTCGGGCTCCTTTAGGCGCCACGAACATCATTAAAGGGGGAGGGGAGGACCATGAACGATTCCGGTTTCCACGGCGTGTTTCCCTATCTGGTGTCGCCGATCGGTGACGACGGCCGGGTGAAGATGGCGGTGCTGGAACGCCTGGTCGATTATCTGATCGAGCGCGGCGTGCATGGGTTGACACCCCTGGGCAGTACCGGCGAGTTCGCCTATCTCGACTGGCAACAGCGCCGGGCCGTCGTGGAAACGGTCATTCGGGCGGCGGCCGGCCGGGTGCCGGTGGTAGCTGGTGTCGCGGCGACCACCACCGCCGAGGCGGTGCGTCAGGCCGGCGAGTTCGCGGCGATGGGGGCGGACGGCATCCTGGCGGTCATGGAAGCCTATTTCCCGATCCCCGACGCCGGTATCGAAGACTATTTCCGGGCCATCGCCGGGGCCGTTTCCTGCCCGGTGGTGCTCTACACCAACCCGCAGTTCCAGCGCTCCGACCTTTCGCTTCCGGTAATCGAGCGGTTGGCCGAAGTGCCCAACATCCTCTACCTCAAGGATGCCTCGACCAATACCGGGCGGCTGCTTTCCATCATCAACCGGGTGGGCGATCGCCTAGGCATCTTCGCCGCCTCGTCGCACATTCCGGCCTGCGTCATGATGATCGGCGGCGTCGGCTGGATGGCCGGGCCGGCCTGCCTGATCCCCGAGGCCAGCGTCAAGCTCTACGAGTTGTGCCGGGCTGGTGCCTGGGCCGAAGCCATGGAATTGCAGCGCCGCCTGTGGCGGGTGAACCAGATGTTCGCCAAGTATTCGCTGGCCGCCTGCGTCAAGGGCGGCCTGGAACTGATGGGCTTCGAGGTTGGGGCGCCGCTGGCGCCGCAGCCCGAATTGACGCCCGAGGGCCGCGACGAGGTGCGCCAGGCCCTGGCCGCCGTCGGCGTCCTTTAGCGGAGGAGAACCATGGCGGAACGGCCGCTGTCGAACGAGGAGCGCCAGGCGATCGCCCGGGCCGAGGCGGTGATCGCCGGGCTGACCGGGCAGTATCTGGCGGCGGCGGAAGCCGACCTTGCCCGCCTCAAGGTTGCCGCCGCCAGCCTGGCGGCCGATCCGGCGGGGCGGACCTCGCACCTCGATCGCCTATTTCAAATCAGCCACGACATGAAGGGCCAGGGCGCCACCTTCGGCTACCCGCTGGTCACAACCATCGGCAATCGACTGTGCCGGTTCATCGAGAAACGCCGGGACACCATGGATGACGCCGGAGTAGCCGTCGTGTTGCGCCATGTCGAGGCACTCGATCGGGTCATCGGCGAACGGATGAAGGAGCCGGCAACGCCCGAAGCCGAGGCCTTGATCGAAAGTCTGGAACTGGCCGCCGGTGGCTGAAAGCTCGGCGGCAAGTCAGCCGGCGGGAAATCTCGTCATGCCCATTCTTTAGAATGCGATAGGCGAAACCAGGTTGCGCAATAGTGCCACGACGCTCCACCCGGCAATGGCGCTGGTCCTGGAATAGAATTTCATCTCGACGTGGACGTCTTCGCCCACCACCTCGATCCGGTGATCGTCACCTTGGAAACCCGGCACGCTGCGGATGGTGACGCGGGTGTTGTCCGGGCCTGCGGTCGCCAGTGCGGTGCCCACGGCCACGTTCACCTTGGTGGGGAATAGCGCTATGGCCTCTTTGGCGCTGCCGGAAAACACCTGGGTCTTATCGATATCCGTCAACAGGCTTTCCTGAAAAATGGGCGTGCCTTTCAGCGACGCCGGCCCCTTTTCGGTGGTGATGCCGGATTGAATGCCGCCCATCAGCGCAGCGGTGCGCAGGACATCGAAACCGCCGATGGCGCCGGATGCCAGATGGACCCGGGTCCCTGTTTCGCGCGCCGTCTGTATGGTTCTCTCGTAAAAATCGGCATCGGCAAACGCGCCTATGGATAGAGTCACCAGACTGGCGCCGCTTCGCAGTACTTTTTCCGCGATGTCCTTCATCGCGGTCGGCGAGGCGGTTTCCAGCACGTAATCCGGCATCAATGCCAGCAACTCTTCGAGGTTGCCGCACGTCGCGCATCCTGCCTTTTCCGCCAATGCCTGGGTGGATTCTGGGGAACGGCTCATGCAGCCGACAAATTCGTATTCCGCCAGCAGGCCATTGCGCCACGCTTCCACGATGACATTGCCCAGGAAACCGCATCCGACGATGCCCAGTTTCAACTTCTTCTTCATAACGTCTCCCAATTGGGGGGGCTGGAGAAAGAATGGGCGTGGAACACAAGCCGCGAAATCGCAGCGGCGCAGTTCTGGAGATGGCGCCGTTTCGCAGGCTGTCGCATCAACAATCGGGAGAGCGGCCGTTGGGTTTCAGCCGCCGAGGGAGGCGTGGAAATCCTTGAGCCAAGCCAGCCGCTTCTCGGTCTGCTCGAGGTCGTGATCGAGCCAGACAAGCAGGAAGCCGGGGGCTTCGCCATAGTGTTGGCGCAGGGCGTCGAGGCGGGCCAGTTCGTTCTCGCACACCTCGATCAGGTGATCGGCCTGGGCCCGCCGGTCGTCGTCTTCCAGTAGGTGCAGGAAGCGGAACTTGAGCGCCACGACCAGTTTGTTGAGCTCGGCGGCGCCCATGCGTAGGCGAGTGGTCAGCAGGGTACGCAATTCGCGCCGGCCGGCTTCGGTGACGCGCAGATCGGCGTCGTCGGCCATGCCCTCGCCGTCGACGGCCTCGATCAGGCCCTCGTATTTCAACAGCTCGACCGACGTGCCCATCAGGTCGAGCGATGGCCCCAGCGTGTGGCCGACAAACTGGCGAATGGAATTGGCCAGCGCCGAATAGCGCAGGGGGCCGCCGGCCAGCGTGCCCAGGGCGCACAGGCGGATGGCTTCCTTCGGGGTCAGCGTGTTGTCGGCGTACATGAGGAAGAGTATAGGGCGCGCGTGCCGCCAAGTCCACCGGTGAGAACGGTTCTTAGTTGGTGGGGGCGGTGACGGGTGGCACCGCGCATTGACGGCCCCGGGGGCGAAACCGCAGAATGGGTGTCCCGGGCTCGCCCGGCGGGCAAAGCGCGAAAGGACCGAGAAACGTGGCAGAAAAGACCCCGGCCCTGGTCGTCAAGGACATCCACAAGCGCTTCGGCGACCTGGAGGTCTTGAAGGGCATCAGCCTGACCGCCAACGAGCACGACGTCATTTCCATCATCGGGTCGAGCGGATCGGGCAAGAGCACCTTCCTGCGCTGCATCAACCTGCTGGAGATCCCTGACAGCGGCCATGTCGAGGTGGCGGGGGAACTGATTGAAATGCGCCGCCTGCCCGACGGCCGATCGGTGCCGGCCAGCCACAAGCAGGTCGACCGCATCCGCTCCCGGGTCGGCATGGTCTTCCAGAGCTTCAACCTGTGGTCCCACATGACGGTCGTGCAGAACATTATCGAGGCACCGATCCACGTGCTCAAGCTGCCGCGCAAGACGGCCGTCGAGCGGGCCGAGGCCTTGCTCGAGAAGGTCGGCATCGCGGACAAGCACAACCACTATCCCTCGCAGCTTTCGGGCGGCCAGCAGCAGCGCTGCGCCATCGCCCGCACGCTGGCCATGGAGCCCAAGCTAATTCTCTTCGACGAGGCGACCTCGGCGCTCGACCCCGAACTGGTGGGCGAGGTGCTGAAGGTCATCCGCGACTTGGCCCTGGAAGGCCGCACCATGATCATGGTCACCCACGAGATGGGCTTTGCCCGCGAGGTGTCCGACCAGATCGTCTTCCTGCATCAGGGCAAGGTCGAGGAGATCGGGCCGCCATCGCAGGTCTTCGGCAACCCCACCTCCGAGCGTTGCCGGCAGTTCCTGGCCAGCACCCTGTGACGTCCGCCTGGCCGGTTGCCGGCGGGCCAGCAGGGGCCGGTCCCTCTTCACCTTGACCGGCCCTACCAATTCGGTCATTTTGACCACGTGGTTGATTTGTGCCCTGACGGGCGAAACGACCCGCGCGTTCAGCGTGGGCCCCTTTTTTGGAGGGAGGTTGCATGATGAAGAAACTCGGCCTGTTGGCCGCACTTGCGGCTGGAGCAACGTTGGCCATCGGGGCACCCGCCTCGGCGGAATGGAAGCCGGACAAACCGATTCGCATCATCGTTCCGTGGGGAGCCGGTGGCTCGACGGACCAGGCGATTCGCGCCATCGCGGGAGACCTCGAGGCGGGGCTTGGCCAGAAGGTGGTGATCGTGAACCAGCCGGGCGGCGGCGGTGCCATCGGCACCCAGACCGTGCTCGACGCTCCCAAGGACGGTTATACCTGGGGCTCCGGCGCCATCCACGATCTCGGCACCTACGCGGTCCGCGGCTCGCTCAATACCCAAGTCAAGGACTGGCATATCTATCTCGACTCGATGAACGCCACCGTGATCTCGGTCAATCCGGGCTCGGCGATCAAGGACTTTGGCGACTTCGTCACCTGGATGAAGACCAAGCCGAGCGATTTGTCGGTGGCGATTGCCGGCATTCCGTCGGCCGGTCATACGACGATCGAAGCCATCAAAGCCCACGTCGAAGGCGGCGCCTACAAGTCGGTGGCCTACGACGGCGGCAACCCGGCCGTCATTTCGACCGTCGCCGGCGAGACCGTCTCCACCCCGCAATTGCTCTCCGAGCAGATGGAAATGATCCGCGGCAAGAAACTGCGCCCGATCGCCGTCATGGCGGCGGAAGCCGTGGAGCTTGAAGGCGCGGGTAAGGTCGAATCGGTCAAGAAGTGGCTGCCGAAGCTCGATCCGACCCCCTACTACTTCGGCATTTGGGCGCCCAAGGGCGTGCCGGCCGACGTCGTCGCCAAGATGAACGACGTATGGGAAAAGAACATCAAGACGTCGACGGCCTTGAAGAAGTGGGCCAGCGACAAGGGACAGGTTGTCTTCCCGTACTATGGCGAAGACGCTCTCAAGAGGGTGTGGCCGGCCATCCGCGCTGCGGCGTGGGGGTTGCATAACAGCGGCCAGGCCAAGACCAATCCGGCCGACCTCGGCTTCGAAAAGCCGTAAGACCGTAGTTCAGTCGGCGGGCCTCCTTCGGGGGGCCCGCCCCCTTTTATCTGGCGATACGCACCGATGAAACCCGATACCATAACGAAGGCCGACCTGATCACGGGGTTGGTCCTGCTTGTCTTCAGTTTGACACTCATCGAAGAAGCATGGCGCATGCCGCGCCTCGAACAGTTGGGTGTGCACCCGTCAAGCGTGCCGGGCCTGGTACCGGGGATGCTTGGTGTCATCCTTCTGATCCTCGGCGCCGTCCTGACCGTCCGCTCGGTCAGACGAGGCGGTCATCATCTGGGGATCACCCGCGAGAATACGGCCCGGACCTTCCGTCAGCCGGGCAACCTGCGCCTGATCGTCACGCTGGTGCTATGCATCGGCTATGCCGCCTTCATGATCGGCAACATGCCCTACTGGCTGGCGACCGGCATTTTCACATTCCTGTTCATTGCCCTGTTCGAGTGGAACCCCGGGGCCGACCGGCGGACGCGCGTGCGCGGACTGACGTTAGCGGCCGTCATCGCGGTCCTCGTCGCGGGGGTGGTGACCTGGGTCTTTGCCAACCTTTTCCTGGTGACGTTGCCGTGATCCTTCTCGAAAACCTCCTCTCGTTCCTGACGGCAATCGGCGATTTCCTGACGCCGACGGCGCTTTTCCACGTGGCGTGGTCGACGGGGCTTGGCATCATCATCGGCGCGCTGCCCGGGCTGACGGCAACCATGGGCGTCGCCTTGATGACGACGCTGACATACAAGCTGGCGCCCGACTTGGCCGTGCTCATTCTCATTTGCATGTATGTCGGCGCAATCTACGGCGGCAGCCGCACGGCCATCCTGCTCAACATCCCCGGCACCCCCGCCAACGCTGCCACCACGCTTGACGGCAACCCACTGGCCAGGCAGGGCCTGGCCGGCAAGGCGATGGGCATCGCCACCTCGGGATCGGTGCTGGGCAGCATCATCGGCATGTTCTTTCTGGCCACGCTGGCGCCGCTGCTGGGCAACTACGCGCTCAAGTTCCAGTCCTACGAATTCTTCTGGCTGGCCATCTTTGGCATCGTCATCTCCGGCCATCTGACCGCGCTCGACGATCCCCTCAAGGGTTGGATCGCCGGTTTCCTCGGGCTGACCGTGGCAATGGTCGGCCAGGAAGGCATCCACGCCTACCAGCGTTTCACTTACGGCACGACCGAGTTGCTTGGCGGATTCGCCCTGATTCCGGCGATGGTCGGCGCTTTCGGTTTCGCCGAGGTGCTGACCGTCATGCGCAATCCGGCCGCCGAGGTCATCAACGCGGCCCGCGACAGCGTCATCCCGAAGCTGGGCGAGGTGTTCCGCTATTGGCGCACCATTATCCGCAGCGGCATCATCGGTACCGGCGTTGGCATCATTCCCGGGGTTGGCGAGGATATCGGCGCCTGGGTGTCCTACGCGGCGGCACGCCGCAAGAGCAAGGAGCGCCATCTGTTCGGCAAGGGCTCGATCGAGGGGTTGATGGCCGCCGAATGCGGCAACAACGCCGCCGTGCCCGGCGCCCTCATCCCGGTGTTGACACTGGCCATTCCGGGGTCCGCCCCGGCGGCCGTGCTGTTGGCTGCCATGTTCATCCACGGCGTCCGGCCGGGCCCGATGATCATGATCGAGAACCCGCATTTCGTTTATCAGGTGGTGGCCATGGTGTTTTTCGCCACGCTGGCCATGCTGGTTTTCGGTCTGTCAATGACGAGGCCGCTGCTCAAGGTGCTGTCTGTGCCGCGCGAGCGCCTGATGCCGATCGTCTTCGTGCTGTGCGTCATTGGTTCCTACGCCATCGCCGAGCGCCCCTTCGACGTCGGCGTGATGATCGCCTTCGGTATCGGCGGCTATATCCTGCGCGAGATGAAGTATCCGATGGCGCCTCTCGTGCTTGGCATCATCCTGGGCGACATCCTGGACAAGAGTCTCAGGCGCGGTCTGGTGCTGAGCGACGGCGATCTGACGCCTTTCTTCACGCGGCCGATCTGCGCCGTGCTGTTTCTGATAACGTTGAGTTCGGTTCTGATGAGCATTCCGGCCTTCCGGCGGCTGGTCGGCCGGGTGGTGGGCGCCGTGCTTCCGGGCCGCGCTTCCCGGGAAGGCAACTGACCGGCAAGGGTGGCGACGAGGGAGGGTGCGATGCGGATCGCCCTGTGCAACGAAGTCATTCGTGAACTCGATTTCTCCGCCCAATGCGACATGGCGGCCAAGCTTGGCTACATGGGGCTGGAGGTGGCGCCGTTCACGCTGGGCGATCATCCCCATCTGCTGACGGCGGCCCGGCGGGCCGAACTGCGACGGGCGGCGACCGAGGCCGGCATCGCCATCACCGGGCTGCATTGGCTGCTGGTCACGCCGCAGGGGCTGTCGATCAACGCGGCCGACGCGGCCATCCGGAAAAAGACCATCGACGTCATCGAGCGTCTGGTCGGCCTGTGCGCCGATCTGGGCGGCAGCGTACTCGTGCATGGCTCACCCAAGCAGCGCTCCATTGCCGAGGATGACGATGCGGTGGCGGTTCGCGGGCGCGCCGTCGAGACGCTTGCGGCGGCGGCCCGCGCCGCCGAGAGGGCCGGCGTCGTCTACTGCATCGAGCCGCTGGCCCGCCACGAAACCAACTTCGTCAATACGGTGACCGAGGCGGTGCGCCTCGTCGACGAAATCGGCAGTCCGGCTTTCCGCACCATGATCGACACCAGCGCCGCCGGACTGACCGAAACCGTGCCGGTCGCCGATCTTATCCGCAAGTGGCTGCCCACCGGCAAGATCGCCCACATCCAGCTTAACGACACCAACCGGCGGGCGCCGGGCCAGGGTACGGATGCCTTTGCGCCCATCCTCTCGGCCCTCAAGCGGATGAAATACGGTGGCGTGGCGGCGGTCGAGCCCTTCATCTACGAGCCGGACGGCCCGACCACGGCGGCGCTGGCCGTCGGCTACATCCGGGGCATCCTCGAAACGTTGAAGTAGACGGCGGCGCGGTCAACCAGCGCAGTCAACCAAATGGTTGACAAAGGCTCGGCGGACGGTTATCTGGAACGCAGGCGGGCTCGACGGCCGGCCGGTGGAGTGCGGGGCGTGCAAGGGGCGCTGCCCCGGCGAATGGGCGACAAGGAAGGATTTGAATCATGGCTGAGAAGCGCCTTGGCATCATCATGAACGGGGTGACGGGCCGCATGGGGACCAACCAGCACCTGGTCCGCTCGGTGCTGGAGATCAACAAGGAAGGGGGCGTCGTGCTGAAGGACGGTACGCGTGTCGTGCTCGACCCCATCCTGGTCGGCCGCAACGCCGACAAGGTAAGCCGCCTGGCCAAGGCGCACGGCGTGGAACGCTGGACCACCGACCTCGACGCCGCGCTGGCCGACAAGAAGGACGAGCTGTTCTTCGACGCCGCCAGCACCCAGCTGCGCGCCGCCCTGGTCAAGAAGGCGATCACCGCCGGCAAGCATGTCTACGTCGAGAAGCCGACTGCCGATACCCTGGAGGATGCGCAGGAAATCTACCACCTGGCCAAGAAGGCCGGCATCAAGCATGGCGTCGTGCAGGACAAACTTTACCTCCCCGGCCTGCTCAAGCTTAAAATGCTGCGCCAGGCCGGTTTCTTCGGGCGCATTCTGTCGTGTCGAATCGATTTCGGCTACTGGGTGTTCGAGGGCGATCTGCAGCCGATCCAGCGGCCGAGCTGGAACTACCGCAAGGCGGAAGGCGGCGGCATCGTGCTCGACATGATGCCCCACTGGCGCTACGTGGTCGACAACGTGTTCGGTCCCATGACGGGCATGTTCTGCATGCCGGTCAACCACATCCAGAAGCGCTGGGACGAGCAGGGCAATCCTTACGAAGCCGATTGCGACGACGCGGCCTACGCCATCCTGCAATTGGAAGGCGGTGCCGTGGCGCAGATCAATTTCGACTGGAACGTCAGGGTGCGCCGCGACGACCTGGTGACCTTCAAGATCGACGGCACCCATGGCTCGGCGGTTGCCGGTCTGGCCGACTGCTGGACGCAGGAGCGGGTCAACACGCCGCGCCCGGTATGGAACCCCGATACCTCGGTGCCTACCGACTACTTCAAGGACTGGCAGAAGATGCCGACCGTGTTGCCACCCCAGAACGCCTTCAAGATCGAGTGGGAGATGTTCATCCGTCACCTGTACGACGGCGCACCCTTCCCGCACGGCCTGCTTGAAGGGGCCAAGGGCCTGCAGACCGTCGAGCTGGCCTTCAAGAGCTGGGAAGAAAAGCGCTGGGTCGAGGTGCCGAAGCTGGAAGGCTGATCGAAAAACAATTTCGGGGACACCATACTTAATTCACCTGAATTTTACCCGCTTGGCATCGAGTGCCATGCACGTGAATTAAGTATGGTGTCCCCGAAATATATGAGGGAAAGACATGGCTAAGGACCGCAAGGTTGCGCTGGTTACCGGCGGGCGCCGGGGAATCGGCTTCGGCATCGCCAAGGCGCTGGCCGCCCAAGGTTGCGATATCGCCATCAACGGCATCAGCCCGGAAGGCGGCGCCGGCATCGCCGAGCTTAAAGCGCTTGGGGGCGACGCCTTCTACGTCCAGGGCGACGTCGCCGATCCCGCCGACCACGCGCGCATGGTCGAGGCGGTGCGCGAACGCTTCGGGCGGCTCAACGTGCTGATCAACAACGCCGGCATCGGGCCGCGCTCGCGCGACGACATTCTGACCGCCACCCCCGAAAACTACGATCATGTCATGCAGACCAACCTGCGCGGTCCCTATTTCCTGACCCAGCGGGTGGCCAATTTCATGGTCGAGCAGAAGAAGGCCGATCCCGCCTTCGAGGGCGTGGTCGTCTTCATCACCTCGATCTCCTCGACCGTGGTGTCGGTCAATCGCGGCGAGTACTGCATCTCCAAGGCCGGCCTTTCCATGGCGGCCCAGCTCTATGCCGTGCGCCTGGCCGAGTTCGGCATCCCGGTGCACGAGGTCAGGCCCGGCATCATCGCTACCGATCTTACCGCCGGGGTCAAGGCGAAGTACGACAAGCTGTTTGCCGAAGGGCTTGCGCTGCTGCCGCGCTGGGGAACGCCCGAGGACGTCGGCCGGGCGGTCGCCGCCCTGGTGCGCGGCGACCTGGCCTATTCGACCGGCCAGGTCATCATGGTCGACGGCGGCATGCAGATTCAGACGCTCTAGGCGGGTCGTCGTCCCGCCGGACTGGAAAGGTGAGAAGCATGGGTGACATCCGCTATCCACTGTCGTTCAACCAGTACACGGCCAAGACCAAATGGACCCTGCGCCAGGCCATCGAGGGCTGCGCCCGGCACGGCGTTACCGGCATCGCGCCGTGGCGCGACAAGCTGGCCGAATGCGGCGTCAAGACGGCGGCCAAGCTGATCCGCGACGCCGGCCTGAAGGTCTCGGGCCTTTGTCGCGGCGGTATGTTCCCGGCCGCCGACGCGGCAGGCCGGAAAGCCGCGATCGAGGACAACCTGCGCGCCCTCGAAGAGGCGGTCGGCATCGATGCGCGATGCCTGGTCCTGGTCTGCGGCGGCCTTCCCGTCGGGTCCAAGGACATCGCCGGCGCCCGGCAGATGGTGAAGGACGGCATCGCCGCTATCCTGCCGCACGCGCGGGCCGCCGGCATGCCGCTCGCCATCGAGCCCTTGCATCCCATGTACGCGGCCGACCGCAACTGCATCAACACCATGGCTCAGGCCAACGACATCTGCGACGAGTTGGGCGAGGGGGTCGGCATCGCGGTCGACGTTTACCACCTGTGGTGGGACCCCGACCTGAAGGCCGAGATCGAACGCGCAGCCAAGACCGACCCCAGGCGCATCCAGGCCTATCACATCTGCGACTGGCACTATGACACCAAGGACCGGTTGCTCGATCGCGGCATGATGGGCGATGGGGTCATCGACTTGCCGCTCATCCGCAAATGGGTGGAAGATGCCGGCTACGAGGGCTACGCCGAAGTCGAGATCCTGTCCAGCCGCTGGTGGGACGCCGACCCCGACGACGTGATGCGCCTGTGCATCGAGCGTCACCGCACGGTGTGCTGACCCCTTCCGGCGTTCTCCCGCCGATCGTCCCTTCTCCGGCGGCGGGCGAGACCGGCGTAGGTTGCAACCGCCGTCAGGCGTGCTTAAGTTTTAGGCGGATAAGGGAGCCCGTTTCGGTACGGGTGTTGCCGGCATGGCAGCGGTGCCCTTAGGCCATTCGGTGGCGGATTCTCGTCCGAATGAGGGGTGGGGAAAAGCCCCCCGGGCGTGGCACGATAAATCGGTCAACCGTGCGACGGACGGTCCCTGCCGAATTTGGGATCGCGCCAAACGCGGGGCGTGGGCGATTTTTGACCGCTTCGCCCAAGGGGGGTCGGTTCTATGATAAGTCTTCGGAACATTTGCGCTTTCGGCGCGATCGCGCTTGTGCTGTCCGCCTGCGAAGGTATTGACCTGAGACCGGCGGGAACCGCAAGCCCGGATGGTCCGTCGGCGCCGATGCCGCAGCCGATGCCCGGACCCTTTCCCCTCTATTTCGATTTCGACAGCGCAAAGGTGACGGCGGAAGGGCAGAAGGTCGTGGCCTCGGCAGCCGCGGCGATCGCCGCCGCCAAGCCGGCCGCCGTCATCGTCACGGGCCATACCGATCGCGCTGGGTCGGACGCCTATAACATGGCACTCTCGAAGCGGCGCGCCGAGGCGGTGGCCTTGGCGCTCATTCTGGCGGGTGTCACGACCGACATCGGAATCTTCGTCGCCAGCTATGGCGAAAGCGAGCTTCAAGTGCCGACCGGCGATGAACGGCGCGAGCCCAGGAACCGGCGCGCCGTTATCGCCTTGAAGCCGTTTTCCGTCCATCCGCAATTAGGTGCAGAGAGCCGTTAGAAGGATCGCCGAAGGTCGTATTGTCGCGCCGTCAACTTGAGATGTAGAATGAAGCGCAGAATCCATGTTGGCACGGGTGTTGCCGCACGGCAACGACATGTTCTTGAGGCCGTCCGGCGGTCGGTTTGCCGGTCGGATAGGGGTGGGGCGCAAGACCCAAAATGATAATTCAACCGGTCGTTCGGCCGACGATCTCGGCGGGAGGCCGGGATCGCGGTGAGCGTCGTCCGCCAGTGGTATTGGTAGCCAAGGAGTTCATTTCATGATGAGTTTTGGGAGAATTTGCGTCCTCGGAGCGGTCGCCGTGGCGCTTTCCGCCTGCGGTGGGCTGGAACTGGGCAAGGCAAAGAGCGTAGGCCCCAAGGGATCGCCTTTCGATCAGCACCTGTACGCGGAATACATCACCCTTTCGCAGATGGAGTATGACGAGGCCGACTACCGGGATTCCGACACCTTCGCACTCCGTGCCGTCGCCGCCGGTTCGGGCAAGTCGCCGGACCCGGAGGCGATCGCCGCCCGCAGCCTGCCGGCCGACAAGGTCGGCGAATTGACCTCGGCGCGCGGACGCCTGGTTGCCGTTCTCGGCGCTGGCGCCGCCGACCGGCTGCCGCAGCCGGCGGCCCGTGCCCAGGCCATGTTCGACTGCTGGATGCAGGAGCAGGAGGAGAACTTCCAGCCCAACGACATCGCCGCCTGCCGCGCCGGCTTCGAGGAGGCGATGGCCAGGCTCGAAACGGCGCCCAGGCCAGCCCCCATGGCAGCCGCGCCGGCACCCCAGCCGGCACCGCAGCAGCCGGCCGCGCAGCCTGCGCCCGGACCCTTCCTGCTTTATTTCGACTTCGACAGCGCGAGTGTGACGATGGAGGGGCAGAAGGTGGTGGCCGCGGCGGCGAAGGCGGCCGTCGCCGCCAAATCGGGTACCGTCATCGTCACCGGCTATACCGATCGCGCCGGGTCGGACGCCTACAACATGGCGCTCTCCAAGCGGCGCGCCGACTCCGTGGCCGCGGCACTCAAGCAGGCGGGCGTGACCGCCGAGATGAAGATCCTGGTTGCCAGCTTGGGCGAGACGGATCCTCAGGTGCCGACCGCCGATGGGCAGCGCGAGGCCAGAAACCGGAGGGTCAGCATTGTTCTGAGGTAGCCGGTCGATCGAACGGGGGCGGGGCGGTCCTTGATGGGCCCCCCGCCCTTTCTTTCTGAACAGGTCGGTTTGCAGAAAGGATAGGTCATGAAAAAGGGAATTTTCATCGGTGGCGGCGTCGTTGTCGTCGTCATCGCCGTGGCGGTGTTCTACCTGTGGTCAAACCTGGGCTCGGTGATCAAGGCCGCCGTCGAGAAATACGGCTCCGAGATCACCCAGGCCAAGGTGACCTTGAACGCGGTCGACCTTTCCGCCTCTTCGGGCGAGGGGTCGTTGAAGGGCCTGACCGTCGGCAACCCGCCGGGGTTTGCGACGGACAGCGCGTTCCGGCTGGGCGCCGTCAGCCTCAAGGTCGATACCGGCTCCATCACCAGCGATCCCATCGTCATCAAGGAAGTCGTCATCCAGGCGCCGGAAGTGACCTACGAGTGGGCCACCGGCGGCAGCAACCTCGATGTCATCAAGAGAAATATCGACTCCTTCACCCAGAAGATGGGCGCCGGCAAGTCCGCATCGTCCGATGACGGCGCCGGCAAGAAAGTGGTCATCGAGAACCTGTATGTGAGAGACGGCCGCGTCGATGTCGCCGCCCAGTTCCTGCAGGGCAAGAAGATGGGGGCGCCGCTTCCCACCATCCACCTCAAGGATATCGGCAAGGAGAAGAAGGGCGCCAGCGCCAGCGAGGTGGCCGACAAGGTGATGTCGGCGATCATCGCGGCGGCCAGCAAGTCGGTGGCTTCGCTCAACCTCGACGACCTCGCCAAACAGGCCGCGCAGCGGCTCGGCGACGTCAAGGGGCAGGCCGGCGACCTCATGAAGAAGGCGACCGAGGGCACCGGCGGTACCGGTGACGCTCTCAAGGAAGGTGCCGCCGGCGCCGGCGACGCCATCAAGGGCCTGCTGGGCGGCAAGAAGTAGACGGGGTTCTGTCCCCTCCCTCCCCCTTGACGGGGGAGGGTCGGGGCGGGGGGTGATCCGCCGCTATCCCCTGAAGTGCCGGGGATCCATGACCGCCGGATGGCTGACCACCGGGGCGAAGTCCATGCGTTCCAGGATGTCGCGGCGGATGTCGACGCCGGGGGCGATTTCGGTGAGCTCCAGCCCGGCCGCCGTCAGCCTGAAAACGGCCCGTTCGGTGACGTAGACCACTTCCTGGCCGCATTGGCGGGCGCGGGCTGCGCTGAAGGTCAGGTGGCGGACGGATTTCACGAACTTGCGGGCTTCGCCCGGCCGCTCGATCCGCATGGCCCCATCGGCCAGCGCCACCTTCAGGCCCTTGGCTTCGAAGGTGCCGCAGAACACCACCTTGCGGGCGTTCTGCGAGATGTCGATGAAGCCGCCGGTGCCGACCAGCCGGCCGCCGAGGTGCGAAACGTTGACGTTGCCCAGGGCATCGACCTCGCCCATGCCAAGGCAGGTAATGTCGATGCCGCCACCCGAATAGAAATCGAACTGCTTGACCGAACTGACGATGGTCTCGGGGTTGACGGCGGCGCCGAACAGCGCGCCGTCGATCACGGCGCCGTTGTGGCTGCCCTGCTCGACGCTGATCCAGTACTGATCCAGCGTGCCGGCCTCCAACAGCATGTTGGCGATGCCGCCGGGGATGCCGAAGCCGAAATTCACGACTTGGCCCGGCACCAGTTCGGCGGCGGCGCGCCTGGCGATCACCTGGCGGATGCCGGCCTGCGGCGCCGCATTGATCAGCGGCCTTGGGTCGGCGGCCCGCGCCTGGCCGGAAAGCTCGGGCTCGTAGGCGGCGCGGTGGGTCTGCTTCTGGCCGGGATCGACGGCCACCCAGTCGACCAGGACGCCCGGCACCCGGATGTCGCGGGGCGGCAGACTGTGGGCCGCCACCCGCTCGCGGACCTGGGCGATCACCCGGCCGCCCGAGGCATGGGCCGCGGTGGCCACCGCCGAGACGTCGAGGTCGGCCGGCTCCTCGATGGTGCTGATGTTGCCGCGGGGGTCGGCGAAGGTGCCGCGCACGATGCCGACATCAACCTTGAAGGGGCGGTAGCGCAACACCTCGCGGCCGTCGATTTGCATTAGTTCGACGATGTCCTCGGTGGTCCGGGCATTGGCCTTGCCGCCGCCCAGGCGCGGATCGACGAAGGTACCCAGGCCCACATGAGTGAAAAGCCCGGGGCGGCCGGCTCCGATCTCTCGCAGCAACTGCATGATGGCGCCGCCCGGCAGGCAGTAGGCCTCGATCGCTCCCGCTTCGGCCATCGCCTGCATGCGAGGCGACCAGCTCCACAGGCCGACGATGGCGCGCTTCAGCAGCCCTTCGTGGGCGAAATGGTTGATGCCCTGCTTATGCTCGGCATCGCCGAAGCCCAATGCGTTGACCAACGTCAGGTCGCGCGGGTGGCCGGTGGCCAGGAAGCGGGCCTCGATGGCGGCGCACACGGCTTCCGGTTCCAGCAGGCCGCCGCCGGCGGCGGTGATGGCGACGGTGGCGCCGTCCTCGATGCGGAGCGCGGCGTCGGCGGGGCTCATGAATAGGGTGGGCATGACGATAGGGGCTCTCCGGCCGGTTCGGGGTCGCGGTCTTGTTTGCCGTTGACAGGGATACACGACTGCGCGTAACTGGTCAACTAGACAGCTAGTTTGCCTAAAGGGGCTCCCGGCCATGGTGGCCAACACCGTCAAACTGATCGCCGACCGCCTCCGGAAGATCGAAGTGAAGTCGCCATCCCACCTGATTATCGAGCAGATCCGCGATTTGGTCGCCGAGGGGGTGCTCAAGCCGGGCCAGAAGCTGCCTTCCGAGCGCATCATGTCGGAGCGCTTCGCGGTCAGCCGCGGCATCGTGCGCGAAGCCCTGCGCCGCCTGGAATTCTATGGTGTGCTGCGCACGCTGCCGCAGAGCGGCACCGTGCTGGAAAACATCGGCGCGCCGACGCTGGCCGTGCTCATCGACAACGTGCTGGAAATCCCGGGCAACGACTTCGCGACCCTGGCCGAGGCCCGCCTGGTCATCGAGGCGCATACGGCCAGCCTCGCCGCGACCCACGCCAGCGATGCCCAGATCGCCGAGATCCGCCAGGTCCACGCCCGTTTCAGCGGCGTCGCCGGCGACAATCGCAAGGCGCTCGAGGAGAACATGCTGTTCCACCTGCGCATCGCCGGGGCCTCGGGCAATACCGTGCTGCGCTCCTTCGTCAGCCAGATCGAGCCCGAGATCATGAAGTTCTCGATCCAGCTCGACGCCTACCGCGACAACCGCATGCCCGACATCATCGCCGAACACGAGGCGGTGGTGCGCGCCATCGAGCGCCGCGACCCCGAGGCGGCTGCCGCCGCCATGGCCCGCCATCTGGAAAACGCCCGCAATCACGATGCTGCCCTGGTCGCCGAGGACGAAGACGACTTCACCCCGCAACCCGAGTCCACGGCCGGCCGGCGCAAGCGCAAAGCGACCCGCCGACGCGCCCAATAGAACCTTGTCGCCCCCAGGGCGGCGCCGTCAAGACGGAGGAACGACCATGTACTTGAACGAGCAGCACGAAGCCATCCGCGAGATGACCCACGATTTCGCGGAGAAGGAGATCCGGCCCTTCGCCAATGAACTGGACGAGAGCGAGCGCTTCCCGGCCGAGATTTTCGACAAGATGTCCGACCTCGGCCTGTTCGGCATCTGCGTTCCCGAGAAATGGGGCGGGGCGGGGTGCGACACCCTGTCCTATGCCGTCGTCATGGAGGAGCTGTCGCGCGGCTATTCGGCCATCGCCGATCAATGCGGCCTGGTCGAGCTGATCAGCACCCTTTTGAACCAGTACGGCACCGAGGCGCAGAAGGAGAAGTACCTGCGGCCGCTCCTGAAAGGCAAGCTGCGTTGCGCGTACGGGTTGACGGAGCCGGAAGCGGGGTCCGACCTTGCCAACGTGCGTACCACGGCGGTACGCGACGGCGACGGCTGGCTTCTCAACGGCAACAAAATTTGGATCAACAACGCGCCGGTCTGCGATTTCGCCCTGGTCCTGACCCGCACCGACAAGACGGCTGGGCATCGCGGCATGAGCATCTTCATCGTCGAGCGGGCTTACAAAGGCTTCAGCTCGGGACCCAAGGAGCACAAGCTGGGTCAGCGCGCCTCTCAGGTCGGGGCGCTCGAATTCGACAACGTGCCGCTGCCCGCCGACGCCCTGTTGGGCCCCGAGAATCGCGGCTTCCACATCATGATGAGCATCCTGGAGAAAGGCCGCGTCGGCATCGGTGCCCTGGCGGTGGGCATCGTCCAGGCGGCGCTCGACGCTTCCATAGACTACGCCAAGGTGCGCCGGCAGTTCGGCAAGACCATCGGCGAGTTCCAGGGGGTGCAGTGGATGCTGGCCGACATGGCCAAGGACCTGACGGCGGCCCGCCTGCTGGTCCATAACGCGGCGATCAAGCTCGATCGCGGCGAGAGCGCCGCCATGGAATCCTCCATCGCCAAGTGCTTCGCTGGCGATGCCGCGGTGGCGCACGCCAGCAACGCCGTGCAGATCTTCGGCGGCAGCGGCTACATCCGCGGCTTCGAGGTGGAACGGCTCTATCGCGATTCCAAGATCACCCAGATCTATGAGGGAACCAACCAGATTCAGCGTATGATCATCGCCCGCAATCTGCTGAAGTAACCGCACGAAACGGGGAGGGAGGATTTCATGGCGGCATCGTCATCGAAGGGCGCCGGCCGCGCTCCGGTGGCCTTGGTCACCGGCGGGCAGCGGGGCATCGGGCGTGGCTGCGTCTATGCCTTGGCCGAGGCCGGCTTCGACGTCGTGGTCAACGATCTGGAACGCTCTTCCGACGCTGCGGAGACGCTCGACGGCGTCGTCGAGCGCGGCCAGCGGGCGGCCTTCGTGAAGGCGAACCTGGCCGAAGTGGATCAGCACCCGCGCCTGATCGACGAGGCGGCGGGCGCTTTTGGGGCCCTGGACTGCCTGGTGAACAACGCCGGCGTCTCGGTGCTCAGCCGCGGCGACCTGTTGGATGTCTCGGCCGAAAGCTTCGACCGTTGCATCGGTGTCAACCTGCGCGGCACCTTCTTTCTGACCCAGGCTGTCGCCCGCTGGATGATGGCTCATCCGGCCGCCGATGGTGATCCCCTACGATCGATCATTACCATCTCGTCAAGCAACGCGACGCTGGTGTCGATCGCGCGGGGCGAGTACTGCATATCGAAGGCCGGGCTCGCCATGATGGTCCAACTGTTCGGCGTGCGGCTGGCCCAGGAGGGGATCGGCGTCTATGAGATCCGCCCGGGCCTCATCCACACGCCGATGACCGCGAAATCCGAGGAATATTACGACCGCGCCATTGCCGAGGGCATCTCGCCGATCCGCCGCTGGGGCGAGCCCGAGGACGTCGGGCGCACGGTGGCGACGATGGCGACGGGCGGCCTGCCCTTCACCGTCGGCCAGGCCGTGTGCGTCGACGGCGGCATGTACATCCGGCATTACTAGGCAGGGGAAATCGATATGGCGGAGCTGAAACCCGGAATTTATTGGTACGAGGATCTGGAAGTGGGCGGTACCTATACGACGCCCGGCATTCTGGTCACCGAAACCCACATCGCCGGATTCGCCGGGCTGACCGGCGATTTCTTCGAAGTCCACACCGACGACGAGTTCGCCCGCAGCCTCGGCTTCAACGGGCGCATCGCCCACGGCCTGCTGGGTCTTTCGATGACCGATGGGCTCAAGAACCGCTCCGAGGTCCGCATCAAGGCCATCGCGTCCCTGGGGTGGAACTGGAAGTTCCTGGGGCCGATCCACGTGAACGACCGAATCCAGGCCGACATCACGGTCAAGGCCTTGCGTCCGACCAAGAAGCCGGGGCGGGGAATCGTCACTCTCGGGTTCCAAGTACGGAACCAGCATGGCGAAGTGGTCCAGGAAGGAGAGAACCTCATGATGATTCGCATGCGGGAAGGTGAAACAAACGAACAAAAATGACGGCCAGTCGAATCGCCTCTTTTCTTGAGGCGGCATGAGCGTATACCTTGCGGCCGTTTCGAAACCCCGGAACATCCTTTTGGGAAGGAACGAACGATGTCGGATATCTACCAGAAATTTCATGATCTCGGGATCATCCCGGTGGTCGCCATCAACGACGCCAAGCACGCCGTGCCGTTGGCGAAGGCGCTGGTGGCGGGCGGCCTGCCGGTCGCCGAGATCACGTTCCGTACGGACGCCGCCGAGGAGTCCATCAAGCGCATCGCCAAAGAGGTGCCCGAAGTCATGCTTGGCGCCGGCACTGTGCTGACCGTCGAGCAGGCCAAGCGGGCGGTCGCGGCGGGCGCCAACTACATCATCTCGCCCGGCATCGAGCCCAAGGTCGTCGGCTGGTGCGTCGAGAACAACATTCCGGTGACGCCGGGCGTTGCTTGCCCCAGCGACATTGCCATGGCGCTCAGCTTCGGGCTCGAGGTGGTCAAGTTCTTCCCCGCCGAGAACATTGGCGGCCTGCCGGCCATGAAGGCGATCGCCGGCCCCTACGGGATGATCAAGTTCATTCCCACAGGCGGCATCAGCGCGGCCAACCTCAACACCTATCTGGCCTACGACAAGGTGCTGGCCTGCGGCGGCAGCTGGATGGTCAAGTCCGAGCTGATCGCCCAGGAAAAGTTCGGCGAGATCGAGCGCCTCACCCGCGAGGCGGTGCTGAGCATGTTGGGCTTCGGCCTGGCGCACGTCGGCATCAACGCCAAGGACGACGCCGACTCGCTTGCCGTTACCAAGAAGCTGGGCGGCCTGTTCGCGCTTCCCGTGAAGGAAGGCAACAGCTCCAACTTCGCCGGCACCATCGCCGAAGTGATGAAGGGCAAGGGCCCGGGCACCAACGGCCATATCGCCATCGGCACCAACGACATCGAGCGGGCCATGGCTTTCCTGCGCCGCTCGGGCGTCGAGTTCGACATGGCCTCGGCCAAGGGCCCGGAAGGCGGTTCGCTGAAGGCGATCTATCTCAAGGACGAAATCGCCGGCTTCGCCGTCCACCTGCTGCGGCGCTAGCCGAAACCGTTTGATATCCGCAACACCGGAGGGGCTCGTCCGGGGACCCGGCCGCTTGGCCGGGGATAGGCCCCTCCCGCACGAAGGAGAGTATCTGACTATGACTAAACGCGTTGTCACTTTTGGCGAAATCATGCTTCGCCTGAAATCGCCGGGCTTCGAACGGCTGTTCCAGAGCCCGACGCTGGAAGCCACTTTCGGCGGCGGCGAGGCCAATGTCGCCGTGTCGCTGGCCAACTACGGCCTGGATGCGGCCTTCGTTTCGGTCCTGCCCAAGAACGACATCGGCGAGGCGGCCATCGCCGAGCTTCGCCGTTTCGGCGTCGACACCTCGCTGATCGCCCGTGGCGGCGACCGCGTCGGCATCTACTATCTCGAAAGCGGCGCCAACCAGCGCGCTTCGAAGGTGGTTTACGACCGCGCCCATTCGGCGATCGCCGAGGCCAAGTCCGGTAGCATCGACTGGAAGGCGGCGCTGAAGGGCGCCGAGTGGTTCCACGTCACCGGCATTACGCCGGCCATCAGCCAGGCGGCGGCCGAGATGACCATGGAGTCGGTCAAGGCCGCCAAGCAGATGGGCATCACCGTGTCGTGTGACTTCAACTATCGCGGCAAGCTGTGGAAGTGGGGCAAAAAGGCCCCCGAGGTAATGACCGAGCTGGTCAAGTTCGTCGACGTCGGCATCGCCAACGAGGAGGACTGCCAGAAGTCGCTGGGCATTACCGTCGACGACGTCAACGTCGAGAGCGGCGAGCTCGACACCGCCAAGTACGAGGCGTTGAGCGCCAAGATGCTGGAGGTGTTCCCCAATATGACGGTGATCGCCATTACGCTGCGCGAGAGTAAGAGCGCCGACCATAACGACTGGGCGGCCTGCCTGCGCGACAAGGACGGCTTCAAGCTCAGCCGCAAGTACTCGATCACAGACATCGTCGATCGCGTCGGCGGCGGCGATTCCTTCGGTTCGGGCCTGATCTACGGCCTGCTCACCTATAAGACCCGCCAGGAGGCGCTCGAGTTCGCGGTGGCGGCAAGCTGCCTCAAGCACTCGATCATGGGCGACTTCAACCGTGTCTCGGTGTCCGAGGTCGAGAAGCTCAAGGGTGGCGACGCTTCGGGCCGCGTCCAGCGCTAAAACCACGTGGCGAAAAACACGGCGGCGGGGGTGGCGTGGCTGCCCCCGCCGTTTTATTGTGCCCGCCCAACCGACGCCATCGTCGAAGAATGAAGGGGAAGCCCCATGTATAATCGCGTACTGCTCACCGGTGCCAACGGCGTCATCGGCAAGGTCCTGCGCGAGGCCCTGCGCGGCGTCTATCCGGTGCTTAGGCTTTCCCACCGCCGGCCGTTTGGCGATGCCCTGCCGGGCGAGGAGATTGTGCTGGCCAACCTCGACAACATGGACGAGGTGGATGCCATGATGGAAGGCGTCGATGCCGTCATCCACATGGGCGGCAAGGCCGAGGAGGGGACCTGGGACGTCGTGCTGAAAAGCAACATCCTGGGCGGCTACAACGTTCTCGATGCGGCCCGGCGCCACAAGGTGAAGCGCTTCATTTTCGCTTCCACCAACCACATCATCGGCTATTACCGGCGCGACCGGAAGCTCACGGTCTACGATCCGCCGCGTCCCGACTGCCGTTACGCCGCCACCAAGGTGTTCGGCGAGGCGCTGGCCCGCATGTACGCCGACAAGTACGGCATGAGCGTGATCTGCCAGCGCATCGGCTCGTTCCAGCCCAAGCCCTTGAACGTGCGCATGCTGAGCGGCTGGTGCAGCCATCGCGACATGATCGAACTGACCAAGGTCTGCCTCAACGCTCCCCTGGATACCCATTTCGAGATCGTCTGGGGCGTTTCCGGCAACACGCGCGGCTGGTGGGACAACACGCCGGCCTTCAAGCTGGGCTTCGTGCCGCAGGATAATTCCGAGGACTACGCCCCCGAGATCTTCGAGGCCCAGCGCAAGGCGCGCGAGGCGGCCAAGACGTCGAAGAGCGGCGTCACCAACGTTGCCGACCAGGCCGCCGTGGTTGCCGCCATCAAGGCGGTGCAGGCCGAGGAGCCGCCGGCCGAGGGCCTGTTCCAGGGCGGCCCCTACTGCGCCATGGAATTCGAAGGCGACCTCGACAAGATCAAGTAGCGAAACCACGTAGGCATTAGCCATTCCGGCGCCCGGTCGATGGTGCCGACGGAAAGGAGGTTTCCGCCATGTACAACCGCGTTCTGATCACCGGCGCCGGCGGCGCCCTGGGCCGTGTGCTGCGCGAAGGATTGCGCGGTGCCTACCCCATCCTGCGGCTGTCGCACCGCCGCGACATCGGCCCGGCCGGGCCGGGCGAGGAAATCAACGTCGCCAGCCTGGAGAACTTCGCGGAAGTCGACGCCGCTATGGAAGGGGTCGACGCCGTGGTTCACCTGGGCGGCAAGGCGGTCGAGGGCGAGTGGGAGGAAATCCTTCAGAGCAACATCATCGGCGCCTACAACGTCTTGGAGGCGGCGCGCCGTCACAAGGTCAAGCGCGTCGTCTTCGCCAGCACGCACCACATCGTCGGCTATTACCGGCGCGACACCGTGGTCGGCGTCGACGCGCCGCCGCGCCCCGATTCGCGCTACGCCGTCAGCAAGGTGTTCGGCGAGGCGCTGGGCCGCATGTATGCCGACAAGTACGGGATGAGCGTAGTCTGCCAGCGCATCGGCGTTTCCCAGGAAACGGTGCCCCACGTGCGCGGTCTGTGGACCTGGCAGAGCTATCCCGACTACGTCCACATGACGCGGCGCTGCCTGGACGCTCCCGACATCCATTTCCTCGTCGTCTACGGCGTCTCGGCCAACAGCCGGCCGCTGTGGGATAACCCGACCGCCAGGGTCATCGGCTACGAGCCCGAGGACGATGCCGAGGATCACATCGACCAGGTGCTGGCCAAGCAGAAGTTCAAGGACGAGCCGGAGATCGAGCGCCTGTTCCACGGCGGCTGGTTTTGCGGCATGGAGTTCACGGGCGATCCAGACAAGATCGACTGAGCTGCCGCGAATGCTTATCAAGCGCGGAATTCCGCCATTTTTACCGCAAGAATCATGATCGAACCCTTTTACTTAGTTTAGAATCCCTATAACGTATGTGGGAATTCGCATCCAACAAGAAAAGGGGAACGTCATGAACTTGAAGGGCAGCCAGACCGAGAAGAACATCCTCGCCGCCTTCGCCGGCGAATCGCAGGCCCGCAACCGCTACACGCTGTACGCCGAGAAGGCGAAGGAAGAGGGCTACGAGCAGATCGCCGCCATCTTCGCCGAGACCGCCGATCAGGAGAAGGCGCACGCCGGACGCCTCTACAAGCTGCTGCAGGGCGGCGAAGTCGAAATCACCGCCGGCTTTCCGGCCGGGCGGGTCGAAAGCACGGAAATCAACCTGCGCCATGCCGCCGCCGGCGAGGAGTACGAGGAACTCGAGATGTATCCCGGCTTCGCCAAGACGGCGCGCGCCGAGGGCTTCGAGCCGATCGCCGGCATCTTCGAGGCGATCGCCGTGGCCGAGCGCCAGCACAAGAAACGCTATCTGGCGCTGGCCGAAAACGTCGCCAAGGAACAGGTCTTCAAGCGTCCCGGCGCCGTGACTTGGCGCTGCTTGACCTGCGGCTACCTGCACGAGGGGCCGGAGGCGCCGCGCACATGTCCGGCCTGCGCCAAGCCGCGCGGCCACTTCGAGCTGCTGGGCGAGAACTGGTAAGCCGGGAAGGCTGCTTCATCATCAAGGGCGCGGCCTTGGGGTCGCGCCCTTTTTCAATGTGCGCACCGGAAGCAAGGGAACTTTTCGCGCCCTTGCTCGTCTATCCCAGACCGTCGAGACGCCGCCTGCACAGGAGGATGGGAGTCATGGCAGCGCACTACGATCTGGTCGTCATCGGCACGGGCACTGCCGCTTCGGTGGCGGCTTTCCGGTGCCGTGCAGCGGGATGGACGGTGGCGGTGGTGGACCATCGTCCGTTCGGCGGCACCTGCGCCCTGCGCGGGTGCGATCCCAAGAAAGTCCTGGTCGGCGCCGCCGAAAGCCTCGATCAAGTCCGTCGGCTGCGCGGCAAAGGCGTGTCCGGCGGGGTTCCTGCCGTCGATTGGGGCGAGTTGATGGCCTTCAAGCGAAGCTTTACCGAACCCGTCCCCGGCCGGCGGCAGGAAGGTTACGCGGCGAAGGGCATCGACACCTTCCGCGGTCGTGCCCGCTTTTGCGACGCCAGCGCGTTGGAGGTGGCAGGCCAGCGGCTCCAGGCCCGCTTCATTCTCATCGCGGCAGGCGCCGTGCCGGTACACCTCGGCATTCCCGGCGAGGAGCACTTGGCGAACAGCGCCGATTTCCTGGATCTTGACGACCTGCCCGCAAGGATAGTTCTGGTCGGCGGCGGCTACATCGCGGCCGAGTTCTCGCACATTGCGGCGCGTGCCGGCGCCCGCGTTACCATCCTTCAGAAGGGCAGGCGCGCGTTGCGTCAGTTCGATCCCGATCTCGTCGCCTTGTACCTGGATAAATCGGCCACGCTCGGCATCGATTTCCGCTTCGGCGCCGAGGTTAAGGCGGTCGAGAAGCGGGGGAATGGATATCGCGTCAGCGTCACCGCCGATGACGGAGCCGCCGCCATCGAGGCCGACCTCGTCGTCCACGCGGCCGGCCGCATCCCCGACATCGACCCTCTCGACCTGGAGGCGGGCGGCGTCGAGCGTCACGGAGGCCGTCTCAAGCTCAACGAATTCATGCAGAGCGTCAGCAACCCGACGGTCTACGCGGCCGGCGACGCCGCCGCCAAGGGGCCGCCGCTCACGCCGGTGGCCAGTCACGACGCGAAAATCGTCGCCGCCAACATGCTCGAGGGCAACCGACAGAGGCCCAACTATCTCGGCGTGCCCAGCGTTGTTTTCGCGGTACCGCCACTCGCCCGCGTCGGCCTGCTGGAGGAGGAGGCGAAGGAGCAAAACCTCCGCTTCCAGGTGAAGCACGACAAGACGTCCGCCTGGTATTCGGCGCGGCGGGTGGCCGAGGATTGCGCCGGATACAAAACGTTGGTCGAAGAGGGAACGGAGCGCATCCTCGGGGCCCATCTCATCGGCCCGCACGCCGAAGAGGTCATCAACATCTTCGGCCTGGCGATCCGTAGCGGCCTGACGGCGGATCAGCTTCGATCGGCGATCTTCGGTTACCCGACCGGTGCGTCGGACATCGCCTCGATGCTCTAGCGACCTACTTCTCCGCCGCCGCCATGGCGTCGAGCCCGCCTTCGTAGAACAGGTAATTGTCGACGCCGTCCAGGATCACCCCGTCGAAACCCTGGGCGATGATGCCGTAGACGTAGGACGTCGGGTTGCCGTAGACGATCTGCTGCCATTCGGGCTGCCAGTATTCGATGAAGTACTGGTCCGGATTGCCTGGGGTGGGCGCGCTGATCCAGGTGGGGGTGCCCTCGCGCCAGCCCGGCTTCCAGTAGAAGGCATCGCTGGCGGCCGCCGCGATGTTGACGTAGGCGAAGACCAGCCGGCGAGCCCCCAGCTTCTTGTATTTCAAGGTTTCCACCGCCTGCTTGGACAGCGGCTCGCCAACCTTATGGAAGACGTCGACGATCACCAGGTCGTAGTTGCTGTCGTGCATCTTCATGGCGAAAACGTCCTCGCGCCCGAAGGCCGAGGAATCGCGCAGCATGACGAAGTTCTTCACGTCGCGCAGGCCGAGCACGTTGTCGCCGTTCTCGGCGAACGGGCGGCCCGGGTATTTCGGCAATGCGTTGAGGGCCAGCCCGCGGGCCGGCGCCGCGAAGAGCACGGCCCCCTGCTTGGCGGCTTGGCTGCGGGCGGCGTCGATGGTCTTGGAGTCGGTCGCGTAATCGATGATCAGTACCGGCAGGCCGCTTTTCCTGGCCCGCTCGATCAGCGGCAGCAGTCGCTCGCGCCGATCGGCCTCGGTAGGCTTGCCCACGGCCGGCACGCCGTAGAAAAGCCCCTCCTGCATGATGCCGCCGATGGACCGCGTATAGGCCGGAGCTGGCAGGACCTGGTCGGTTTGCGCGGGGTCGCGCTTGACCAACAGATTGAGCCCGCCCATCGGCACCACCGCGAAGTCGCGGCGCTGGCCGCGCGCATAGGCGGCGATGGCCTGGACGAACCTGCGCATCTCCTCGCGGTAGTCGAGGAAGACATCGGCCGGCCCGGCGGCGGGGGCAGCAGGCGTGGGCGCCACCTCCTGGCCCTGGGCGCGCACGCTGCCCGGGGGCTGCGGCGTCGGCGTCACGCCGGTCGGGGCCGGGGTCAACGCACGCGGTTGGGCCGGCGCCTGGGCGAACGCGGGCGCGGCGACACCCAGGAAGGCGATGGCGACGGACAGCAACAGGCAACGGCTCGGGCGCAACATGGCATCCCCTTGGCAGGCGGGCCTTTTCGCCCCTGTTGTAGCGCAAAGGAAGGCCAGCGGCAAAGGGTGGCGCCTTACTCCAGCAGGCCGGCGACGCGGGTGGCGATGGCCAGCGAGGCGGTAAGACCGGGGCTTTCCATGCCGTAGAGGGCGACGACGCCCTCCACCCCATGGGTTTCCGGGCCCTGGATGACGAAATCGCCGGCCGGCGTGCCGGGGGGCGACACCTTGGGGCGGATCCCGGCGTAGCCCGGTTGCAGCGCGCCGTCGGCCAAGGCCGGCCAATAGGTGCGGATGGCGGCGTAGAAACGCTCGGCGCGGCCGGGGTCGACGGCGTAGTCGATTTTCTCGACCCATTCGACGTCGGGGCCGAAGCGCGCCTGGCCGCCGAGGTCGAGCGTCAGATGGACGCCGAGCCCACCCGGTTCCGGCACCGGATAGACGAGGCGCGAAAAGGGCGCCTTGCCGGCCAGTGTGAAATAGTTGCCCTTGGCGAGATAGCGGGGCGGCACGCTGTCGGCCGGCAGGAATTCGAACGAGGAGGAAAGCGCCTGGGCGCCCAGGCCGGCGCTGTTGATGACGATGTCACAGGCCAGTTCCATCGGTTCGGCCCCGTGCACCTGGATGACCTTCATGCCGTCCTTCATGTGGCCGCCCCATACCGGGCTCTTGAAGGCGACCATGCCGCCGTTGTCCTCGAGGTCGCCCTGGTAGGCCAGCATCAGGCGGTGGCTGTCCATGATGCCCGACGAGGGCGACAGCAGCGCCGCCGCCGCCCGGAGGTTGGGCTCCATGGCGCGCGCCTCGGCGCCGTCGAGCAGGCGCAGGTCGGTCACCCCGCTGGACTCGCCCTTGACCTTGAGCACTTCCAGATGGGCGGACTGGCCCTCGTCGGTGGCGACGATCAGCTTGCCGCAACGCCTGTGTTCGATGCCGTGGCTTTCGAAGTACTCGTAGAGCCGTTCGCGGCCCTCGACGCACAGTTTCGCCTTCAGGCTGTCCTTGTCGTAATAGATGCCGGCATGCACCACCTCGCTGTTGCGCGAGCTGGTGTCCGACCCGATGGTGTCGGTTTCCTCGAGCACGATGACCTCGCGGCCGCGCATCGCCATTTCGCGGGCGATAGCCAGTCCGATGGCGCCGGCGCCGATCACCGCACACTCGATCTTTTCAGTCATTCCGTGGCAGTCCCCCAAAGGCCGCGGCCAGCCGCCGCGCCCCCAATATAGGCACTCCGCCGCCATCGTCCAGGCTGGGTGACGCCGAAATCACCATGCGGCCATCTCCGCCGGCCGGTCCCCTACCACTTTTTACTTAGGCAAATAATCGAACTGTGTTATGGTGCTTATTCAAAATAATATTACAGCGAGGGTGGGGCCTCGTGGGGGTTTGTTTCCAAACACCCGGAATTCGTGACGCCGCCCCGAATCGGCGGTCGGCGCGCGCACGTCCATAAAACTTCGCCCAACCAACCCTCCAATGACAACGGCTCGGGGCCCCATTTGGGCCCCGCTTCTTGCCGGTCCCGGCTGCCGCCGGTAGGATCGCCAGCCGTCGCTCACAGGACAACCGAAGGAGAGGGAGGGAATGGACGTTCGCCTGGACGGACACGTTGCGCTCGTCACCGGCGCCAGCCTGGGCATTGGCCGGGCCATCGCCACGCAGTTTTCCGCCTCGGGAGCGGCGGTGGCCATCGTGGGCCGGCGCACCGACGTACTGGAAACGGCCCGGGCCGCCATTGCCTCTGAGACCGGAGGCCAGGTCTTCGCGGTGCCGGCCGATGTGGCGGATGCCGCCGACTGCGCCCGCGCCTTCGCCTCGGCGACAGCTGCTTTCGGTCCCATCGACATCCTGGTCAACAATGCCGGCACTTCGCGGCGTAAGCCGTTTACGGAGATCACCGACGCCGTCTGGCGGGCCGACCTCGACCTCAAGCTGTTCGGCGTCATCCGGCTGGCCCGCTTGGCCATTCCGGCGATGCGCGCCAAGCGCTGGGGGCGCATCCTCAACGTGCTGAATATCGGGGCCAAGGCGCCGACGGCCGGGGCCGCTCCCACCGCCGTCAGCCGGGCAGCCGGCCTGGCGCTGACCAAGGTGTTGGCCAGCGAACTGGCGCCCGACAACATCCTGGTCAACGCCCTCCTGGTGGGACGTATCCAGAGCGACCAGTGGGAAAAGCGGGCCGCCGCCGAGGGCAAGGACCTTGCCGCCTTCTATGCGCAGATGAGCAAACCCATCCCGCTCGGTCGGGTCGGCCGTGCCGAGGAATTCGCCGCCCTGGCCTGCTTCCTGGCCTCCGACGCCGGCGGCTACATTACCGGTACGGCGATCAACGTCGACGGCGGCGCTTCGCCGGTGGTGTAGTCAGCGTTCGGCCGCTTCGATGGTCAGCGCCCGGCATCGGTGCCAGAGTTCGCCAGCCGCCACCGTTGCCAGCCAGCGGTCGCCGGTGTCGGTGAGGCGCGCGGTGTCCTCGTCGAGCAGCACCATCGACATGGTGGCCCCGGCCCGGCGGTCACCGGCCGGCGCAAGAAAGCGGAAGAAACGGTGCTCGTAATCGCCTGTGATCGGGCTTCCGTCCGGACTGATGGCGGCGGCGCCTTGGATCGACATCGACCGGACACCGTCGATCGAGCACCAGTCTCCGTCGATGGTCTGGGCACGGGCGGTGGTGGGGTCGTGCAGGTACGCTGCCGTTGCAACGAGTGCGGCGGCGGCAAGCAGGTTGGGCATGGGGGCATCCTCCTCGTGACGAGGCTGGAAGGTGCACCACAATATGGTGCTGACTACCTGGAAAAGCGACGCGGCATCATTGTGGTTCCATCGCTCAAAGGCGGTAGATTTGGTGGGAGAGAATGAACAGCCTCCGGTGTCGGCACCAGCCAGTGGTGCAGGCCTCAACTCGTCGGTGCGGCGCAGCGATGCCAGATTTCGCCTCCCGCCTGCAGTGCCGACCAGCGGTCGGCGGCGTCGGAGAGACGCACGGTATCCTCGTTGAGTAGCACCATGGAAATCGTGCCGCCGGCCTTGGGCTCGCCGGCGGGCACCTGGTAGCGGAAGAAGTGGCGCTCGTACTCGCCGGTGAGTTGCTGGCCGCTCGGCGTGACGACGGCTGGGCCGCGGATCGACATCATGCGGGGGCCGTCGGTCGCACACCAGTCGCCGTCGATGGCGTCGGCCTGGGCGTCGGCCGGGGTAAGCAGCAAGGCCGCCACCATGGCGATGGCGGCGGCAAGGCGGTGGGGCATGGAAGCGTCCTCCTCATCGCATTGAGGGATGCGGTTCAATATGGGGATGGCAACTTGCCGGAAAAGGCAGGGTGATTTTTCCCGTCACGCTCCGGCCGGGCGTTCGTTGCCGTAGCGGCGCACCCGCACCTTCTCCAACGTGATCAGGCCGCTGCCCATCATCGGTTCGACGGCGGCCAGGAAGGCCTCGACTTTGTCTTCGGCCTCGACGATCTCGACCACCACCGGCAGGTCCTCGGAAAGCCTCAGGATCTTGGCGGTGTGCAACCGGCTCGACCGCCCATATCCCATGGGGCCGCGCAGCACGGTGGCCCCGGCCATCTGCATCTCGCGGGCCTTGAGCACCAGGGCCTCATAGAGCGGCGCACCGTCGGCCTTGTCGTTCTCGCCCAAAAAGATACGCAACAGCACCGCGTCCTTGACCAGGTTCATGTCCTTGCCCTCCCTAGCGGTTGATCGCGGCGCCAAGGGCCCAGCCGGCCCACACCGCCACCAGGCACACGACTACCGAGCCGACGACGTTGAGCCCGGCCCTCGTCCATTCGCCGTCCTGGGCCAGGCTCAGTGTCTGCAAGCTGAAGGACGAGAAGGTGGTGAACCCGCCCAGCACCCCCATCATGATGAACTGGCGGGCCTCGGTTCCCATCAGAAGGCGGCCATCCGGGCCGGTCAGCGCGGCGATAAGCCCGATGATCAGCGAACCCACGGCATTCACCGTCAGCGTGCCCCACGGGAAGGTCTCTCCGATGGTGCGTGCGATGAAGCCGGAGCACCAGTAGCGGGCGCCGCCGCCCAGCGCGCTGCCGATGATCACCCAAAGCGCCGTCATGCTCCGCTCCTTGTCCGCCGTCCGCGTCCAAGCGTGGCCGCCGGAAGGTCCGCCTGTCAACGGCGATAATAGGTGCCGTGCGCGGGGGTCGCAAACCCGCTATGTTGGCAGCCATGTCCCGTTACCAACCATGGAGTTCCACTATGCGAGAGGAAGACCTCGCCCTGCACCGCCGGTTCATGAAAGAGGCCCTGGAACAGGCCCGCATCAGTTTCAAGGATGAGCGGGGCATTCCGGTCGGCGCCGTCATGGTCAGGGCGGGCCAGGTCATCGCCAGGGGCCACAACAACCGCGTGCAGAAGGGCAGCCCCATCCTCCACGGCGAGACCGACTGCATCCAGAACCTCGGCCGCCAGAAAACCTACCGCGACATCACCCTCTACACCACGTTGAGCCCGTGCATGATGTGCTCCGGCACCATCGTGCAGTTCGGGATTCCGCGCGTCGTCGTCGGCCAAACCGCCGTTGACTGGCCGGCGGATAAACCCTTCACCGGAAACGTGGAGTTTCTGCGCGGGCGCGGCGTCGAGGTGATCCTGCTTGAAGACGTGGCCTGCAAGGCCCTCTTCGACGAGTTCCTCAGGAAGAACCCCGAGGTGTGGCTGGAGGATATCGGGGAAGAGTAGGGCGAAAGCCTTCAGATGGCGGTGAGGCCGCGGATTTCGTTCAGGGTGTCTTGGTAGTTGGGGTTGTCGCCGCCCAGGCTGACCGCCTTCTCGGCAGCCGCGATGGCAGCCTTCCTGTTGCCCAGGCGGGCCAGCGCGTAGGCCAGGTTGTTCCAGGCGTCGGGCGCCAGCGGGCGGATGTCGGCGGCGCGATGAAAGGCGGCCCTGGCGCCGGCGTAATCGCGCTGCGCAAAGCGGGTGTTGCCGAGCCCCATGTGGGCGCCGAAGGAGTCGGGCCAGCGGCCGATGACGGCCTGCCAGGCGACGGCCGCCTCGTTGAGGCGGCGGACCCTTTCCAATGCGGCGGCCCCAGCCATCGCCTCGGGCTCGTCGGCGGTAGCGGCCAAATGGTCCGGTGCCGTCACTACCAGGGCCCAATGGTTGCCGCGCCTCCATGTGTGCTCGAAAGTCGAGAGGTCGGTGCGCAGCCGCTCGGTTGTTCCCGAGTTGAGGATGATCTGCCGGCGGTCGAGGTCGTAACCGATCGCCAGTGCGAAATGCCACTGCGGCGCGATGTCGAGCGACAGGTTCTGAAAGACGATCACCGGGTTGCCGGCGGCGATTTCGGCCAGCAGGTCGGTCAGCGTGCCCACGGGCACGGCCATGCGCCCCCAGCGGCGGGCACCGCCCAGCACGTCGTTGCGGAGCGTCCCTTCACGGCCCGGCGTATAGATGGCCCTGGCGACTTCCTGTTGG
The DNA here is from genome assembly GCA_014859895.1 of Rhodospirillales bacterium. Taxonomy (GTDB): domain Bacteria; phylum Pseudomonadota; class Alphaproteobacteria; order Rhodospirillales; family Shumkoniaceae; genus Shumkonia. The sequence goes on along the minus strand of JACZKS010000067.1, from coordinate 2,356 downwards.
TCGGCAAGGGCGCCGGTGGCGGTGAGCGCCATGGCGAGTGCGGCGGGGCCGCAGAAAAGATCCTCCTGCGGGATGAGCGGCACGTCCTCGATGAGGGCCTGGGCAGGCAGCCCAAGCGAGGCGCGGCTTTCCAACAGCTTGGTGGTCTGCGGCGCCGCGCAGCCGGCGACGGCCGTCACGAGGACGACCGCCGCCAACCGGGCCATGAACCCAGGCATCAACGGCCCGTCAGCGAATGGGGCGCGTAAACGGATAAACCGAGGTGAGGCCGACGATGTCGGTGATCAAAAGGACGATGGCGATGATGATCACGGCGCCGACGATGACGCCGAGCGCGCCCTCGCCAGCCGGATCGGTGGGCAGGGAGCCGGCGATCTTGGCGATCTCGGCATCCGACAGCGCGGCGACTCGGCTATCGGCTTCGGACGGACTGACCCCCAGCGTCTGAAGCTGGTCGCGGACATCCTGCCGCTGCAGGAAGGCGTCGACCGCCTGCCGGTTGGCGGCGTTCGTCTCGGCGGCGACGATGGCCTCCGAGCCGATCAGGCCGGCCTGGGCCACCCCCAGGGGCATGCTCAAGAACGTCATGGCCGCGATCAGCGGCACGACGATGAAGTGACGAAGTCGACGCAAAATGGACATGGTGCCTCTCTCCTGTACCTGGTGTCGATGCCCCGCTGGGGGCGGTGGTGGCAGTCGAAACAACGGGTCCACGTGCGCGCCTATTCCGTCACCGGGCGATGGAGCTTTCCCGAACCCGCCGAAGCTAAACCACCGAAATCGGTTTTTGTTCCAATCCATGAATGCCTTGGCCCAGCCCGGGCAAAGAGCCCCGCGATCACCAATTGTCACGACCGGCCAAAAGAAAAGGCCCCCTTGAGAAAGGGGGCCTGAGGAGAGGAGAGGCGGGCGGGCCTGGGAGGCTGTTCAGGCCGCCTTCTTCTTGGCTTCACGAATTTCCTTGATGAGGGCTGGCACCACCACGAAGGCGTCACCGACGATGCCGACGTCGGCCACTTTGAAGATGGGCGCCTCGGGGTCGTTGTTGATGGCGATGATGGTGCGCGCGCTGCTCATGCCAACGATGTGCTGCACGGCGCCCGAGATGCCGATGGCGATGTAGAGGTCGGGCGATACCGTGATGCCGGATTGTCCGACCTGCAGCGTATGGGGAATCCAGCCAGCTTCGACGATGGCGCGCGAACCGGCCAGCGTTCCGCCGAGCTCGGCCGCCAGTTCGCGCAGCATGGCCAGGCTGGCGGGCGATTTCAGGCCGTGGCCGCCGGCGACGATGATCTTGGCGGTGTCGATGCCGCCGCCCAGCCCGGCCAGTTTCTCGACCTCCAGGATCTTGGTGCGCACGACGCCGCGCTGGAGCGTCACGGCGAAGTCTTCGATCGGGCCTTTGCGGGTGGCGTCTGGGGTGCCGACCTGGAAGACGTTGGGTCTGACGGTCGCCATCTGCGGGCGCGAGAAGGGGGTGAGGATGGAGGCCATGATGTTGCCGCCGAAGGCCGGGCGGGTCTGCACCAGCTGCTTTTCGTCGTTGATCTCCAGCATGGTGCAGTCGGCGGTGAGGCCGAGCTTGAGCCGGGCCCCGACACGCGGCGCCAGATCGCGGCCGTTGGGAGTGGCGCCCAACAGGAAGATCGAGGGTTTCTTGGCCGCCACCATGGCCGAGATGACGGTGGTGTAGGCGTCCGTCGAGTAAGGCCAGAGCAGCTTGTTCTCGAAACGGACGATGGCGTCGGCGCCGTGGGCGAACAGGATGTCGGTGTCGACCGGCCGGCCATCGGTCGGCAGCAGCACCTTGATCTCCTCGCCCAGCGTGCCGGCCAGCCGTTTGGCCTCGGTCAACAGCTCCAGCACCACCTTCTTGGGGACCAGTCTTTCGCCGCCGTCGGCCTCATCCAGTTCGGCCCAGATGAAGACACCCTTGAACTTGGCCAGTTCCTCGGGCGAGGCGGCGGTGCGCTCGATGGTGATGGCGTGCACCGAACAGACGTTCATGCAGGCGCCGCAGAGCGTGCAGTTGTCCTTGGCCTGGGCCTTCTCGTTGACCACCACCATGGCGGAAAACGGGCAGTTCTTCTCGCAGAGTTTGCACCCGGTGCAGGCCTTGGTGTCGATGATCAGCATGGCGTGGCGTCCGTCCATAAGTTGCTAGTCGTCACCCCCGCGAAGGCGCTAGGGGATGCACACATGTTTTGATCACTCTTTCCAGAGGGGCCAAATCGTGATTCCTTTGCGGGTGGTCTGGCGAGGAAAGGACGGGGCCATGGAGAGGATTGCGGTGGACCTGGGCCGGTTTGGCGACCGGCGCCTGGAAAAAGGGGGGCTGCGCTTCTCGGCCGCA